>JAYSWJ010000100.1:0-4901 GCA_043718065.1 Polaromonas sp. | reverse complement strand
CGCAACCGAGCGGTTTTTCAGGCAATTTAAGCCGCGTATTGGCATCGTCATGGAAACCGAGGTGTGGCCCAATTTGTGCGCTGCAGCCCAGCGCGCAGGCGTGCCGCTGGTGCTGGCCAATGCACGGCTGAGCGCCGTGTCATTGCGTAAGGCGCAGCGCATGGCTTGGCTGGCGCGGCCAGCGTATGGCAGCTTTGCGCAGGTGTGGGCGCAAACGCAGCTTGACGCAGAGCGACTGGCCACGGCGGGCGCGCGCCACATCACCGTGCAAGGCAATATCAAATTCGACGCCACTGTGCCCGCTGACCAGATCGCCCAAGGCTGCGCGTGGCGCGCGGCCCTCGCGCGGCCCGTGGTCATGCTAGCGAGCAGTCGCGAAGGTGAAGAAGCGATGTTTATCCAAGAAATTAAGCAGTTTTCCGACGTGGGTATTGATAAGTTAGCTATTAGTAATGTAGTAAATTCAATGAACAAGGAGGTCACTCCATCGGATACTGAGCGCGGTGGGCAAGCAGCGCGTGTTCAATGGCTCATCGTCCCGCGCCACCCGCAGCGCTTTGACGAAGTAGCCGCATTGCTGGCAGCCGCAGGCCTGAGCGTATCGCGCAGGTCGCAGTGGCAGTCTGCGCTGGGCAGCACCAGCGCAGCCACGCCCGAGCCTGCCGATGTGTGGCTAGGCGATTCGTTGGGCGAGATGGCGCTGTACTACGCGATGGCCGACTGCGCGCTGCTGGGCGGTAGCTTTGCGCCGCTGGGCGGGCAAAATTTGATCGAGGCGATAGCCGCAGGCTGCCCCGTGGTCATGGGGCCACACACATTTAACTTTGCCGACGCCGCATCCACCGCACTAGACCACGGCGCTGCGCTCAGGGTGCTAAGCATGGCGCAAGGCCTGCAGACAGCGGTAGCGCTGGCCCGCTCTGCGCAAGACATTGCAGCGATGAAAGCAGCTGGCGCTCAGTGGCTAGTCCTGTCAAGCGGCGCAGTGCAGCGGACAGCGCAGGCGGCGGTGCGGCTGTTGGGCTGAGGGTCTGAGCCTTAAAGGGCTATGGTCTCCATCGTTATTTTTTTGGCTTAGCTACTTCATTGCCAATTACGCCCCCTACGGCTGCGCCTGCGCCTGTACACAACACGCCTCCACACAAAACATTGCCCACCACACCGCCTACAACAGCACCTGTAGCAATGCCTTTTTCCTGTGCGGTCATTGAGGCGCATGCGCTGAGCACTAGCAGCGAGACGGCAGCAATAGAAGTGCTGATTAAACGGTATATGTTTTTCATAGAATTCCTCAAAAAATTTGAGAGTTCAAAGAATATGAAGTCCCAATATGATCATCTTAGGGCTTGGTGTATTGCACATCCAGCAGACAATATCTCGTCTGGTTGTAGTATCAGTCTTACAAATTACGGGGTGTAGCTGTGCAAACAGCAAGCCATATGGGTCAGCTGACAAAGCTGGCGCTCGAAATAGCGCACGTTGTCTGAATCCCCATGTCATTGTTGATCGGTTAGATCAATTGACCAGGCATTGCCCGCCGCGATCAAGTCTTGCGCTGCTCAAGCCAAGCCACATACCGCGCCACACCCGTCTGCACATCCGCAAACACATGGTCGCAGCCTGCGGCGCGCAGGGCTGTCATGTCGGCTTGGGTGTAGCTTTGGTATTTGCCTCGCAGGGCGTCGGGGAAGGGGATGTATTCGACTGCCGCAGCTGCAACCTTAGCCGCATTAGCGCCCGATAGGCCTTTGAGCGATGACACGACAGCGTGGGCTACGTCGTTAAACGGCTGGGCGCGGCCGGTGCCAAGGTTAAAGATACCAGATTTTTCGGGGTGGTCAAAGAACCACAGGTTGACTGCAACGACATCGTCTACCAAGACAAAATCACGCATCTGCCCGCCGGGGCTGTAGCCGCCGTATTCGCCAAAAAGTCTAACCTTGCCCTCGTTTTGCAGCTGGTGAAACTGGTGAAACGCCACACTGGCCATGCGGCCTTTGTGCTGTTCGCGCGGGCCATACACGTTGAAATATCTAAAACCTACCACTTGGGTTTTGGCATTTTCTAACTTAGAGCCAAGCGCACGGCGCACGTATTGGTCAAACAGTAGCTTGCTGTAGCCATAGACGTTGAGCGGCTTTTCAAATTCTGGAGACTCTTTAAACGTATCACTACCACCATAAGTTGCTGCCGATGATGCATACAGCAGCCGTGTGCCCTGCGCTTGGCATGCGGCAAGCAACTGCTTGGTGACCTCGTAGTTGTTGTCCATCATGTACTTGCCGTTGTGCTCCATCGTGTCAGAACACGCACCTTCGTGGAACACTGCGTCTATCTTGCCATACATACCTTCGGCAAAGTTGATATAAAAATCATCGGCATCTACATAGTCGGCTATGTGCAAATCTGCCAAGTTGACAAACTTGTTGCCTTCAGTCAGCTCGTCTACTGCAATGATGTTGGTAATGCCGCGTGCGTTAAGCCCTGCAATGATGTTGCTTCCAATAAAACCTGCTGCACCAGTAACTACGATTTTCATAGCAAACTTTCTAATAAATACTTGGGCTACTGAGGTATTTAGTTAAATAATTCAGCGAAAGACACCGTAGCAGTGCCAAACTTTCCCACCACAATGCCGCCTGCGCGGTTCGCGTGGGGCATCGCCTCGCGCAGAGTTAAGCCTGCCGCTACCAGTGATGCCAGCGTGGCTATTACGGTGTCGCCAGCGCCAGTCACATCAAACACCTCGCGTGCTTGCGCTTTGACATGCAGTTCACCGTCTTGGTCATACAGGCTCATGCCGTCTTCGCTGCGGGTAAACAGTAGCGCGTCAAGGTTGAGCGAATTGCGCAGGTTTTGTGCTTTGGTGCGCAGCTCTTCTTCACTGTGCCAGCTGCCGATCACTTGTTGCAGCTCGGCGCGGTTAGGGGTGATGACAGTGGCGTTTTTGTAGCGTGCGTAGTCTGAGCCTTTAGGGTCGATTAGCACGGGTTTGCCAGCGCTGCGCGCTAATGTAATCATCGCCGAGACATGCTCTAAGCCGCCTTTGGCATAGTCAGAGAACAGCACGGCTTGGTGGCTGGCTAGCAGGTCTTTGAAGGTTTGCGTTTGCGCGGCCAGCGCGTCGTGGTCAGGCGTGTTTTCAAAATCTAGGCGAATTAACTGCTGTGCGCGTCCAATCACGCGCAGCTTGACGGTGGTTTGCAAGCCTGCATCGCGCGACAGGTGCGTGGCGATCTTGCTGGCTTGCATCAGGGCCTCTAGCTTGCGGCCTGGCTCATCGTCGCCTACCACGCCGATAAAGCTGGCTTGTGCGCCCAAGCACACGGCGTTATACGCCACGTTTGCAGCTGCGCCAATGCGCTCTTCCTCGCGCGTCACGCGCACCACGGGCACGGGGGCCTCGGGGCTGATACGGTCTACCGCGCCATACCAATAGCGGTCTAGCATGGCGTCGCCTACGATCAATACTTTAGCGCGGGCGAGTTGTTCTAATGAAGGGCTTGTCATAGATTGCAGCTTATAGGTTGTAGCTTATCAATGTCTTAAATCATAGCTCTTCAATACGCCGCGCAGGGTAGCTGTCCCAGGCTTGGCAACCAGGGCACTGCCAAAAATGGCGTTGCGCTGTGAAGCCGCAGGCTGCGCAGCGGTATTGCAGCAATGGCTTAACCGCTTTGTCCAGGGCGCGTTGCACCTGAGGGTGAAACTGCTCATGCTCGAGTTTTTCACCGGCTAGCCAACGCGACGCTACTGACAACGAAGGCTCTTTTTCTAGGTGCTGAACATACAGGTCGCGTGCGCTACTAGCGTGCGCAGTGCCTAAGCTTTTGTGCAGGCTGATGATGGCCTCTAGCACGTCTACAGAGAGTGACTTAGCGTAATGCGTTTCCAGCAGCGCCAGAGCCTGTGGGCCTTGACTGCACTGCAAGGCTAGCGTGGGCAACTGCTGCGCGGCCAAAGGCGCAGCGGCTGGGGCATGCTCTAACACTAGTGCCAAGGTGGCGTACGCAGCGCTGTACTGGCCTAGCTGCTGCTGCAGGACCGACAGTGCTATGCGTCCACGGCTGGCCTCGGGGGCCGTGGTGATGGCTTGCTGTAATAGAGCAGCGGCTGCAGCGTGGCTGTCAGAGCTGGCTGTTGCTGCTGACAGCGGGGTAGCCTGTTCGCACAAATAGTGCGCTACCCGTGCACTAAAGTCACCTTGGTCAGCGGCCTGTAGCTGCTGGGCAATGCGCGCGGCTTGTGGCCAGTCGCGTGTGCGCTCATAAATGGTCATGCGTGCTAAGCGTGCTTGCGGCTCGTAGCGGGTGCCCTCTAGCTTGGCCAGTGCATCTTCGGCACGGTCGAGCAAACCAGCCTTGAGGTAGTCTAGTGACAGCGCATGTTGCGCACGGTCGCGTTCGTCTTGTTTTAAATCACCGCGCGATAGCAAATGTTCGTGCACGCGCACTGCGCGGTCATATTCACCACGGCGGCGAAACAGATTACCCAGCGCAAAGTGCAGCTCGGACGTATCAGGGTCGTTTTGCACAGCCTCAATAAAAGCGTCAATCGCCAAGTCTTGCTGATCGCTCAGTAAATAATTCAGACCTTTGAAGTAAGCCTTGGGCGAGCGTTTATTTTCAATACGCAGTTGGCGAAAATCGGTGCGCGAGGCAGCCCAGCCCAAAACAAAAGCCAAGGGTAAGCTCAGTAGCAGCCATGTAACGTCGAAATTCATATGTCAAGAAAAGTTTGCGCGATGGTGATGGTTATTGTTATGGTTCTGGGGGTGAGATCACGTGGTGATGTGGTCACATGTGGGTACGGTCACACGTGAATGCGGTCACATTTGGGTGCTGTCACCCAGCTGGGTGTTTTGTGGGTCGCCATGCTGGGCTTTGAGCGTTCGCGCTTTG
>JAYSWJ010000099.1:0-4904 GCA_043718065.1 Polaromonas sp. | reverse complement strand
GCCGCTTCATGGGTTTAAGCTGTGTAAACTCCTGCTCCCAATAGCGCAGCACATGCGGCTTGACGTCGCAGAGCTCGCTCACCTCACCGATGGTGAAGTAGCGCTTAACTGGGATGGAAGGGAGGGATTTCTCCATTGAAATCAACGTTTTACAAGCATGATCTCGAAATTTACTCCGATTTTGCACTTCATGCAAACTACTTTGACTTTACACGCTAACTTATTGAAATTGTTGTAATTTAGCGATCAGAAATTTAGAGCGGAGAATGTAACTGTAATCTGATGCGCAGGCTGATGTTGGTGCTTTTTAATAACAAGTAAAAAGCGACGGAGCTTAGGCGTTACGCGCCACAATGCCCCAGCGCGCTAGCGCGGCATCGTCACTGACGCGCGCATCCACCCATTGGGCGCCTTGGGGGGTGGTTTCTTTTTTCCAAAATGGGGCCTGGGTTTTAAGGTAATCCATCAAAAATTCGCATGCCTGAAAGCTCTCGCCGCGGTGCGCTGAAGTGACAACCACCAACACAATCTGGTCTAGTGGCGCCAAAAGCCCCACGCGGTGCACCACACGCGCCGCAAAAATATCAAACCGCTTGTGCGCCTGGTCAATCATGGCTTCAATCGCACGCTCGGTCATGCCGGGGTAGTGCTCTAGCTCCATCGCGCTAATGCTAGGCTGTGACACGGGCTTAGCGTCTGTGCCCGTACTTGCACCCTGACCTGCACAGGTGACTGCAAGCGCTTCAGGCGGCTTATTCCTGTCGCGCACAGTACCGACAAAGCTGCACACCGCGCCCACCCGTGCATCCTGCGCGCGCAAGGCCTTGATTTGCGCACTGACATCAAAGTCAGCAGTTTGAATCGATACGCGGCTGGACAGCGGATGGTTCATAGCCACTAGCCCCCCGTCACCGGTGGGAAAAACGCTACCTCGGCCCCGGCCAGCAGCGCGGTAGCCTCGTCGCCCATGGCTTGGTTTTGTGCCATGCGCACCGCTTGGCCCGCGGCCAGCGCTTGGCCGTAGCCTGCGCCGCGCGCCAACAGCTCAGCGCGCAGGCCACCCAAGGTGCTGGCCTGCGTGGCCCAGCTTTCGCTGCTTTGGCCTATGGCCTCGCGCACAGAGGCAAAATATTTCACAGTCACAGTGTTCATAGCGTTGTTGGATTAGCGTGGTCTACACAGTCTGCTTCACATCAATTGCGACATCGGAATAAACTGCACCATATCACCTTTGGCAATCACGCAAAGCGCAGGGTTATCAATCAACCCATCAGCCCACACCGCCGAGGTGAGCACCCCTGAGCTTTGGTTAGGAAATAGGTCTAGCCCGCCTTGTGCGTTGCGCCGTGCACGCAAAAACTCGCGCCGCTTATCTGCTTTAGGGCCATCAAAGTCGGCTCGCAGCATGATGGCCTGCTGGCCTGCTGCCGCACCCACACGCCCGTGCAGCGCAGCCAGCATTGGGCGCACCAAAAGCATAAACGTGACCAAGCTAGACACCGGGTTACCCGGTAAGCCGACAAAGTGCACGCTGCCTGCCTGCCCAGCAGAGCGCGGTATCTGCCCATAGGCAAAAGGCTTGCCCGGCTTCATGCTGATGCTCCACAGGTCGAGGCGGCCTAGCTGTTGCACGGCAGGCTTGATATGGTCTTCCTCGCCTACGCTCACGCCGCCACTGGTGAGAATCAAATCATGGCTTTGCGCGGCAGCCGCCAATGCAGCCACCGTGGCATCGCGCTGGTCAGGCACTATGCCCATGTCGGTGACCTCGCAGCCTGCGCGCGCGAGCAATGCGCGCAAAAAGAAACGGTTGCTGTTGTAGATGGCGCCCGCTTGCATGGCCTGGGGCGCTATCGTGCCGGGCATGACCAGCTCATCACCGGTAGAAAACAAGGCCACCCGCACGCGGCGCGTCACCGTCAGCTCGGCCAACCCAATGCTGGCAGCCAAACCCAGCTCGGCAGGCCCCAGCAGTGTGCCCGCAGGCAGCGCGGTAGCGCCACGCGCAATGTCCTCGGCCGCACGGCGTAGCCACTGGCCCGCACGCACCGGCGTTTTGACGCGCACCAAGCTGCTTGCTGCAGTGGCGTCTTCAATTGCCACGCAGTCTTCTTGCATCACCACCGCGTCCGCGCCAGGCGGCACGGGTGCGCCGGTGAAAATTCGGGCAGCCTCGCCTGCGCCCAGCAGCTGGCCCAACTGCCCTGCCGCGATACGCTGGGTCACCCTCAGTGGTGCGCTACCGTCTGCGCAGTCTGCTGCGCGCACGGCGTAGCCGTCCATTGCACTGTTGTCAAAACCGGGCACATTCATATCAGAGCTAATTGCCTTGGCCAACACGCGGCCGTCAGCGTCAAAGGTAGACACCTGCTGCGTACCCTGCACTTGCTTCACATGGCCCAGCAGCTCTGTCAGAGCATCGTCTAATGAACGCAGCGGCGGGAATTTAACGGGCTGGACTGGTGTAGGGACAGACATGGGATCGAGTGTATCCAATGGGGTTATAAATGGCGCTCGGCTTGGTAGTCAAAGCGCACTGCATTGTCCACCAACCATTGCGCCACCGCGACGGGTGCGTTCACATCCAGCACGGGGCGCTGGGTGCCAGCGGTAATCTGCTCGGGTACATCAGTAGCAATGGCCACAATAAAGTCGTCTTCATTGTACAAAGCAGGTTTGCCCAGCGCAGGGCGCCAAACTTCAATTTTGGGTAAATCGCTTTCTTTAAAGCCCTCTACCAGCACCCAGTCCACGCCATCGTACAACTCGGCAATCAGGTGGTGTACTTTTAACTCACCCGGTTTTTCAAATTCGCGCATCAACGCCAGCCGCTTGCCAGAGGCCACTACCACTTCAAACGCGCCGGCCTCGCGGTGGCGAAAAGTGTCTTTACCTGCGTGGTCAATATCAAACTTATGGTGTGCATGCTTGACCACCGACACGCGCAGGCCACGGCTTTTCAGCACCGGTATCAGCGCCTCTACCAAGGTAGTTTTACCCGAGCCTGAAAAACCTGCAAAACCCACTACGTTCATATAAACCTGCTGATCTTTTTTACAGATTAATATTAAATTAATAGCTAACTATCTAATATCTACGTCGGAAAAACGCTAATTTTTTCAGGTATGCTGAATAATATATGTCTTCAAGGCGGCGACATCCGCCTTCATGTTCACGACCCGCTTAGGCAGCGCTTCAATGCCTATAAACTGCGCAGGTCGATCGGGTTCTCTACCCAAAGCTTCAACAATAGTTGCGGCAAATTTGATCGGCAGTGCGGTTTCCAAAACGATCATCGGCACGCCCGGTGTTAGGTGCTCACGCGCCACCTTCACGCCGTCTGCGGTGTGGGTGTCGATCATCACACCGTGTTTTTTATACACGTCTTGGATAGTGGCCAAACGGTCAGCGTGGGTGCTTTTGCCGCTGGCAAAGCCATACTTGGTCGCCGCATCTTTGAAAGCCGGGTCTTGGCGCAAGTCAAACATGCCTTGGGCATTTAACTGGGTGTAAAACAGGTCTTTATTCTTTGCGCCATCACGGCCGATTAAATCGAACACAAAGCGTTCAAAGTTGCTGGCTTTAGAAATGTCCATCGACGGGCTGGACGTTTCATGTGTATCCGCACTGCCGCGCACGCGGTAAGCGCCGCTGCGAAAGAACTCGTCCAATACGTCGTTTTCATTAGTGGCAACTACCAATTTTTCTATAGGCAAGCCCATCATGCGGGCAACATGCCCTGCGCACACATTGCCAAAGTTGCCAGACGGCACGGTGAAGCTCACCTTTTGACGGTTCGCTGTGGTCGCGTAGAAATACCCGGCAAAGTAATACACCACCTGTGCCAATAGCCGCGCCCAATTGATACTGTTGACGGTACCGATCTTGTACTTGGCCTTAAATTCCAAGTCATTCGACACCGCTTTAACCATGTCTTGGCAGTCATCAAACACGCCCTCAATGGCGATATTGTGAATGTTCTCATCCATCAGGCTGAACATCTGCGCCTGCTGAAACGGACTCATGCGGCCTGCGGGCGAGGTCATAAACACGCGCACACCTTTTTTGCCGCGCATGGCGTATTCGGCCGCGCTTCCCGTGTCGCCACTGGTCGCACCAAAAATGTTCAGCTCTTCGCCTTTGCGCGCCAGCTGGTATTCAAACAGGTTGCCCAGCAGCTGCATAGCCATGTCTTTAAAAGCCAGGGTTGGGCCGTTAGAAAGCGCTTCTAAGCTGATAGCAGCGTCCAGCTTTTTAAGCGGCACAATGTCTTTAGTGCCATAGACTGCTTCGGTATAAGTTTTAACGCACAAAGCCTTCAGGTCAGCCACTGGAATATCGTCGATATACAGCGATAAAATCTCAAACGCCAGGCCTGCGTAGCCCTGCGTAGCTAGGGTGCTACGCAACTTCACCAGGGCTGCGTCATCAAGCTGCGGATAAGTCTCAGGCAAATACAGCCCACCATCTGGCGCCAAGCCTTCTAGCAAGATGTCACAAAATTGCTTGCGATCTACGTGGCCGCGGGTGGAAAGATATTTCATCAAGCCAACTCTTCCTTACGAATCCGCACAATCGGTGCCAGCACCGTTTTTAGAGCCTGCATCTGTTCCATAGCAGCGTTCATCGTGGCCTCTTTGCAGTCGTGGGTCAAGATGATCAGGTCGGTCGACGTTGCGCCCTCACCGCCTACTTCGTCTGCCTCGCGCTGCAGCACCGCATCAATGCTGATGCCTGCGTTGGCGACGATTCCAGTGACTTGGGCCAAAACACCGGCCTCATCGGCAACGCTTAAACGCAAATAGTACGCGGTGACCACGTCGCCCATCGGCAGCACGGGCATGCTGTTCATCGAGCCGGGCTGAAAGGCTAATGCGGGCACGCGCTGGGCTGCGGTGGCATTG
>JAYSWJ010000098.1:0-12504 GCA_043718065.1 Polaromonas sp. | reverse complement strand
TTAAGGGCAGGATGACCAAAAATCTCGGGCGTAGACAGCCCCTGCGCGGGCTTAATAACGGTAAATTGTGCAGCAGGTAGATCCACCGGGCTAAGCTGCTCGCCCACGCCTTGCACCCACGCATTACGTCCGCCTAGAAAAAATGCTACATCAGCACCTAGCTGTTCCCCAATTTGCTGCAAAAAAGATAGCTGCTTGAGCAGGTTCCATAGGCGGTTGAGACCTAAAAGGCATGTAGCTGCATCGGACGAGCCACCGCCCATGCCTGCTTGCGTAGGGATGCGCTTGCACAGGCGTATGTGCACACCCAGTGGGGTGCCGGTGGCTGCCTGCAAGGCGCGGGCGGCGCGAACACACAAATCGTCAGCGGGCAGGGCGCTGGCGACGCCGTCCGCGTGGGTGGGCAGGACGTTACCCTGCTCGTCAATATCTTCGCGGCTGATAACGCCGTCGGTGCGCAGTTCTAAATGCACCGTGTCACACCAGTCAATCAGCATAAAAGCAGATTCGAGCAGGTGATAGCCGTCAGCACGGCGGCCTGTGACGTGCAAAAACAAATTTAGCTTGGCAGGGGCTGGTAGGTCGTACAGGGCTTGCATGGTGCGGCGGGTGAAGCGAGCAGACTAAATGATCAGGTTAAACAAGCAGATCAATAGATTTAATGTTCAAGCACGATGCGCAGCTGCGCAGTGGGCGCGGGGCTGGTGCGCTGGGCGTTGATAAGGCCCTCCGATTGGCGCGATAAATCAGCTTGCCAACCCGGCACCGAGATGCTTTGCCCTCGCAGCCAAGCAAACAGCGCGGTGATGGGCACGGCCGCGCCGGTGGTGCGCTCTAGCATGGCGTCAACCGAGGGGTAGGCCTGCACGGCAGTGCCGTTTTGCAGCTGCGCGTTACCCGGGCTCCAGCGCATCTGGGCGGCGGTAGAACCCAAAGGGGTGTATAGCAACAACTCACCTTGCTCGGCAGTGCCAGACAATTCAAAACTGCCTGCAAACGACTGCACTGGCTCGCTTTGCACCAGCAGGCTAATGCGGCCTGCAAAAGGGCCATTTACAGAGTCATTTTGAGTATTTTTTGGCGTGTTGACTGCGCAAGCAGCTATAAAAACAGTAGTAACTGCTATGCTGATTAGCTTGGCGGCGCGATTCCAAAATGTCGCGGAAGGCGCTGAGTGCGCTAACTGACGCGCCGCAGTTTGGGCCTCAGACAGTCTCACTGGTACGGTCACAGTTTGACGCGCAAGCGCTTTAAGGTTTGCAGCAAGGTTTCGTTCTCTGGATTGAGCAGCGCGCCTTCTTTCCAAATAGCCAAGGCTTTGCTGCGCTGGCCTGTAGCCCAGTACACCTCGCCCAAATGCGCGGCAATTTCAGCGTCTGCTTTGCCTTGGTAGGCTTTTTGCAGCGTTTGAATGGCTTGCGTGGTGCTGCCCATGCGAAACTCGGCCCAGCCTAAGCTGTCGGTGATAAACGGGTCGCCGGGCGACAGTTCAAGCGCTTTTTCGATCAGTTTTTTAGCCTCGGGCAGGCGCACGCTGCGGTCTGCCAAAGAATAGCCCAGGGCGTTGTAGGCTTGCGTGCTATCGGGTTTGGCGGCGATCAGTTGGCGTAGCAGGCGCTCCATCTCGTCAAAGCGTTGCAGTTTTTCGGCCAGCGTGGCTTGGTCGTACAGCAGGTCGTAGTCTTGCGGCCTTTTGGCAATGGTTTCTTGCAGTAAGTCATAGGCTGGTTTGTATTGCTTGTTATTACGCAGAAGTTCCACCTCAGACAGTATTTTCATGCGCACGTCTTCGTCGCTACGGTCAGGCAGTGCGCGAATCAGCTTGCGCGCTTCGTCCATCTTGCCTTGCTTGGCCAAAATGGAGGCGCGGCGGTTTTGTGCGCTGGCAAGCGCTTGGGGGCTGTCGATCTTGGCAATCCAGCTCTCGGCCAGCGCAAAATCATTACGCTTCTCGGCCACTTGCGCTAGCGCCAAGTAGGCTTGGGTTAGGCCGCGCTGGCGCTCGGGGGACGCTTCTTCGCCTTCGGTAGCGGTGGCCAGCTCAACATACTTCTTAAGTGAGGTGTCAGCAGCAGGCAGCAAGTTGTCTTGCAGCTGCAGTGTGCCTAGCACCAGCCAAGCGTCGGGATAGGTAGGCTGGTCACGCGTGACGATTTGCGCTTGCTGCGTGGCCTCGGTGTAGCGCTGGTTGTCTAGCAGCACACGGGCGTACACCATGCGAATTTCGGCGCGGGGTTTGGCGGTCTCTAGGTAGCGTTTGACGTAGGTTTCTGCCAGTGGCTGCTTGGGCTCCATGATGTCTAGCGCCAGCAGGGGCGGGCCTTCAGACACCGGGCTGGCGGTTTGGCCTAGGCGCGCGGCGTCCAGTGCACCAGTTATATCAGCTGCGGCCAGACGCAGGCGGCCAATTGCTGTCCAAGCCTGCGCAGCCACTATAGGGTTGGCCGCGGGCGTAATGTACTCGGCCAGCGCCTGCTCAGCCGTGCTGGCGGCTAGCTTTTTGTCGGCAACGCGTGCATATGTGGCCGCACTGCGCGCAATGGCCACACCCCGCTGGTCAACCGGCGTATTGGCCAAAATGCTGCGCAGTGGTTCAACGCTTTCTGGCAGGCGACTAAGCGCCACCAGTACCTGGAAAAGCCGCTCACTGGCCAGCACCGACTTAGGCTGCGCCTGTCGCCAAGCACGCGATGCCTGCAGCGCAGCGTCGCCCGAGCGTGCGGCCAGTGCAATGTCTAGTGCACGCTCGTACAGCCGGGCGTCGTTGGTTTTGCGTGCGGCATCCAGCATCAGCGAAAAACCCGTGCCAGCGTCGCCGTTGGTGACGTTCATCTCGCCCAGCATCAGCTGGTAGAAAAGCTCGCTGTCTAATCTGGATGTGTCTATCGGCGCGGTGGCTGTGCTGGCCTCAGCTGCGGTAACAGTAGGTATGGGCGCAGTAGGTTTGGTTTGACTTGCCGCAGGTGCTGCCCACATAGCTGCCGCGCAAAACAGCCCTGCCCAAGCTGCAGTGGGCAAAACGCGCGGGGTCACGCTGCCCTGCGCTGAGGTTTGGCAGAGTGTTGGAATAAAGCGAGCAAAGAATGTAGATGTCATGCAAGCATGATAATCCATGCATGCCAGAATTGCCTGAAGTAGAAGTAACCCGTTTAAGCTTTGCCAGCCGAATTGAAGGCGCGCAAATACGCTCTGTAGAGATGGGCAAACCCCTGCGCTGGCCGCTAGGCTTAGACCCTGATGACCTGCAAGGCCGTGTGGTCAATGCAGTGCGCAGGCGGGGCAAATACTTGCTGATCGACCTTAGCACGCAGGCAGGCCAGCCGCACGGCTTGCTGTTGGTGCATTTGGGTATGTCGGGGTCGCTTAACTTTTCAGCCACTGCTGATCCTATGGGCCAGCACGACCACTTCAACATGGTGACTACGCGCGGGGTGCTGAGGCTAAACGACCCGCGTCGCTTTGGTGCGGTGGTGTATGCGTCGTCCCAGCATGCTCCAGCAGCGCAAAAATTATTGGGGCATCTTGGGGTAGAGCCTTTATCAGACGATTTTGAAGCGCAAACTTTCTACACCCAACTGCGCCAGCGCAGCACGGCTATCAAGCAAGTATTGTTGGCGGGGGAGGCGGTGGTAGGCGTGGGCAATATTTACTGCTCAGAGGCCTTATTTTTAGCCGGTATAAGGCCCACCGTGCGCGCCTGCAACATCAGCGCGCCGCGCGCCGCACGGCTGCACCAGGCTATCCGCGACGTGCTGCAGGCTGCGGTAGACAAAGGTGGCAGCACGCTGCGCGATTTTTCTAGTGCCGACGGCAAAACTGGGTATTTTCAGTTGCAGGCCAGCGTGTACGGCCGCACAGGCCAGGCATGCCGGGCGTGCGCCAGCCCTATCAAGCTGCTAAAACAAGGCCAGAGAAGCACATTTTTTTGCCCAATTTGCCAAAAACACTGAACTTGTAAGTGTGCTGTCTGATGTACTTAGCCCGGCCCCGGTGTTATATTGAAACTTATGCAGACCACCGTAGATAGCCCCGTAGCCCCGTCTTTTAACGAACAGTTCGATTCGCACAGTGTTTGGCGTCGCGAGTTTGCGTTGCGCCTAAAGCTATTGTCCGATTGGATGCGCGACCACGACTTGCTGGACTCGGCGGTTGAAGAGCGCCTGCGCCGGCTAGAAGGCCAGATGCGGTCTGACAAAGTAATGATCGCTTTTGTAGCCGAATTTTCGCGCGGCAAGTCAGAGCTGATCAACTCAATATTTTTCGCGTCGTACGGCCGCCGCATCATGCCGGCCAGCGCGGGTCGCACCACCATGTGCCCCACCGAGCTAGGCTGGGACGCTGAAGTACCGCCCTGTTTGCGCCTGCTGCCGATTGAGTCGCGCCTGCAGCCCCAGGCCCTGATGGAATGGCGCGCCGCGCCCGAGAAGTGGACCCGCATTGACCTGGATGTAAACGACGCGGCTCAGCTAGCCGAGGCGTTTGAAAAAGTAGCCGAGGTGCGCAAGGTAAGCAAAGACGAGGCACGTGCCTTGGGCTTTTGGCACGACGACACCCCCGACGACAACCCCATGACAGACTCGTCTGGCATGGTAGAGGTGCCCAAGTGGCGTCACGCGCTGATCAACATTGCGCACCCCTTGCTTAAACAAGGCTTGGTGATTTTGGACACACCAGGCTTGAACGCGATTGGTGCCGAGCCTGAGCTGACCGTCAGTTTGATTCCGCAAGCGCATGCCGTGGTATTTATCTTGGCTGCTGATACCGGGGTGACTAAATCGGACCTTGCCATTTGGCGCGAGCACTTGATTACTGAGAGCACAGACCATTCATCGCGCTTGGTGGTGCTTAATAAAATTGACACCATGTGGGACGCGCTGTCCACCCCCGCGCAAATTGCTGCCAATGTAGAGCGTCAACGCTTAAGCACGGCTGAGATTTTGCAATTGCCTAAGGACCAAGTGATTGCCGTGTCGGCCCAAAAAGGTTTGGTGGCCAAGGTGACTGGCGACAACGCGCTGCTGCAAGCTAGCCAACTGCCCTTGCTAGAGCAGGCCCTGAGCGAAGGCATGATGGGCAAGCGGCGCGCTATTTTGCGTGGTGCCATGTCCTCGGGCATCTCCGATTTGCGCACCGAAACAGGCCGAGTGATTAACATTCGCCGACGCGATCTGGCTGAGCAAATGGTTGAATTGCGCGGTTTGCGTGGTAAAAATACTACGGTTATCAAACATATGCGTTCGCGTATTGAAGCTGAGCAAACCGAGTTTGACTCTAGTGGCGCGCGCATCCACGCGGTGCGGGCTATTCACTTAAAACTGCTGCGCGAGGTTTTCTCGGCGCTGGGCAGTGCCACCTTAAAGGCCGAGCTGCGCCAGCTGAACGACGCGCTGCGCCAGCCAGGTATCAAGCTGGGCGTGCGCAAGGCCTACAACGACACGTTCACGCGCCTGCGCGAGGTGCTGTCGCATGCCAAAGGCATTAATGGCGAGATCCATTCGATGCTGAGTACCAGTTTTAAACAGCTGAACGCAGAATTTGGCTTCTCGCTGCAAATGCCGCGCGAACCCGAGATGGTGCGCTACGAGCGTGACCTAGATTTGGTTGAGCGCAGCCATACCCAATACTTGGGCCTGAGCAATACGCTGCGCCTGGCGCAACCCGAGTTTGCCGACAGGCTGGTGCGCGCACTGGCCACCCGCCTGCGTGTGGTGTACGAAACAGCTTTGGGCGAAGTAGAGCTGTGGAACAAAACCGCAGCAGCCCAGCTAGATGCGCAATTGCGCGAGCGGCGCAAAAACTTTGGACGCCGCATTGAGGCGATTGACCGCATTCAAGACGCTGCCAACACGCTGGACGAGCGCTTGACCGAGATCGACGCGCAAGACCATCACCTGACGGGCTTGGACAAAAGGCTGGTTGAATTAACCGCGCATTTGGTAGAGATACCCGCGGACGAAGAAGACACGGCACCAGCGCCAGCCCACAACCATAAATCTGACCGTGTGCGTGCACGCGCATAGTCGGGCTTGGGTTAGCTAGCCGCAGCTTATCCCAAGCTTTAGCCTTTATTATTCTTCGCGTGGTAACCCCATCATCTATGGCCAGCGCAGTGCTGGCTTGGCAAGCGCAGCACGGGCGCAGCGGCTTGCCGTGGCAAAACACCAGCGACCCCTACCGCGTGTGGCTGTCCGAGATCATGTTGCAGCAAACGCAGGTAGTGACCGTGCTGGACTACTACCCCCGGTTTTTACAACGCTTCCCCGATTTGGCCAGCCTGGCCGCTGCGCCGCTAGACGACGTGCTGGCGCTGTGGAGCGGCCTGGGCTACTACACCCGCGCGCGCAACCTGCACCGCTGCGCGCAGGCCGTGGTGCAAGATTTTGCTGGGCGCTTTCCGCCTACGGCTGAGCTGCTGCAAACCCTGCCGGGTATAGGTCGTTCAACTGCTGCTGCAATTGCCGCTTTTTGCTATGGCGAGCGTGTGGCCATACTGGATGCCAACGTCAAGCGCGTGCTAACGCGCGTGCTGGGCTATGACAAAGATATGGCGGTGGCCGCGCATGAGCGTGCCCTATGGGACCAAGCCACTGCGCTGCTACCCACCACAAACCTTGCCCACACCATGCCGCGCCATACCCAAGCCATGATGGACCTGGGCGCTACCGTGTGCACCACGCGCAAGCCCACCTGCATGCTATGCCCGCTGGCCAAGCTGTGCGTGGCCAAAGCGCAAGGCGCGCCAGAGAAATATCCCGTTAAAACCCGCAAGCTCAAGCGCAGTAGCCAAGCCTGGTGGCTGCTGTGCGCCCAGTGCGGCGCGGCCAGCAGCACAGCACACGTTTATTTGCAGCAACGCCCCACGCCGGGCGTATGGGCGGGGCTTTACAGCCTGCCAATGTATGACAGTCGTGAAGCTTTGATGGCTACGCTCACGCCTACCCAGCAGCTAGCATGCGTTGACGCGCCCGCCTTTTTGCATGTTCTAACGCACAAAGACATGCATTTGCATGTGGTGAGTTTGCCGTGGGCTGCCAAGGCATCGCCACGTGGGTCTGAAGCCGAAGGTAAGGGTGAAGTTACTTCAGCAGTTGGTAAATGGGTTGCCTTGGCTGACTTAGCAGGCGTGGGCTTGCCAGCGCCCATCCGCAAGTTGCTAGCTTGAAGATTTAAAAACGCCCGACGCAATTAAATTACCGTCAATCTCGCGGTGGCGTTTTAGCGTGCTCCACTCTTGGTCAAAATACTGCGCCAATTGTTCAACCAAAAATACAGACCGGTGCTGACCGCCCGTACAACCAATCGCCACGGTCACGTAGCTGCGGTGGTCTTTCACCATGGTGGGCAGCCACACTGTCAAAAACTCTTGAATATGCAGCTGCATTTTGCGCACGCTGTCCTGCTGCATTAAAAAGTCCGCCACGGGGGCGTCTTTACCCGTTAAGGGCTTCAAAGTCAGCTCATAGTGCGGGTTGGGCAGCATGCGCACATCAAAAACAAAGTCTGCGTCAGTGGGCAGGCCGCGCTTAAAGCCAAACGACTCAAACACCAGCGTAAGCTGCTTGGCCGGGGCCGACAACAGCGCTTTAACATAACCTTGCAGCTGGGTAGAGCGAATCAAACTGGTGTCAATCACATGCGATTTGTCGCGCAAATCAGCCAGCAGATTGCGCTCTAGCTCGATCGCGTCGGTGAGTGCGCGCTGCTGGTCCGCATCGTTATTGTTAGACAGTGGGTGTTTGCGCCGTGTTTCTGAAAAGCGCTGCACCAGTGTGTCGGTATTAGCATCTAAAAATACGGTCTTAATCGAAACGCCACGCTGACGCAATTGCGCAAACTGGGCAGGCAGCAAGGGCAGCGACGCAGCGCTTCGCACATCCATGGCGATGCCAATTTTGCTAATATAGTGGGTTTTTTCTACATCAATAAACGCTCCCAGCAGCTCGGGTGGCAAATTGTCTACGCAGTAATAGTGCGCATCTTCCAGCGCGTGCAGCGCCACCGACTTGCCGGAACCCGACATGCCTGTGATCAACATTACTTCGATGGCGTCATTGGTCATGGTGTGATGATACTGAGTTTCAGCTGTTACAAAGAGCGCTGTTAGGTTTGCTATGTAGCTGTGCCTAAAAATAACTTCCTATTTTCGTGTCGAACCTGTCCTGGGGTTGTCGTTAATCTTCTGGGTTGGCTGTGTTTGAAGATGGATATTCCAGCACCGTGCGCTGCGGCGAAAAGGCAAGTCGCGCTGCATCACCGATTGGCTGATGTGGTGGGTAATCATGTCGTATCAGCCAAGTCTCTAGGTGATGAGCTAGCGTATGCCAACCGCCCTCCTACTGGAGCGACCCAAAATCAGGCGGTCGGCATACGCTAGCTCACTTGCGACGATGGTTGCGCGCGACCGGTAGTCACCGGAAAGTCTAAGACGGCAACAAGGCCAGTCACCAAATAATCCTCACCGCAGCGCGGGCTGTTCAAACCCAGCCAAGAACAATGTGACGAGTCGGGTCCGTCTCGATGAAAAATACTACGACAAGCGCGCGTCGTTTAAGCTGGGAAGTTAAATGCGTAAGTTCGCGCGTGTTTTCGGAGTATCTTTGCAGCGAGATGCCCGGCTCGAGTCCAGCTCTCCGGTGCGCACGCTCAGACTGAACGAAAAGAAGTTATTTCTCGGAACAGCTATAAATTACATAGCTGCTTGAGCAGTTTTTACTTGGGTTAGAGGCCTAAAAGGAATAAATTTTTAACCCCGCAGGCCTTTTTAGGCCTGACCCAACATTTCTTTAGCGTGGGCCAAGGTAGTGCCAGATAATTTCTCGCCACCCAGCATGCGGCCAATCTCGGCAACGCGTTGCTCGCCTTCGACAGCATGCACTTGGCTAGCGGTTTGCTTGGCTTTCAGTTGCTTGGCCACCAACAGGTGGTGGTCTGCACAGGCTGCTACTTGGGGCAGGTGGGTTACAGCCATCACTTGGCGGTCTCGGCCCAGTTGCTTCATTAGGCGGCCCACAGTCTCGGCCACGGCACCGCCCACGCCAGAATCTACTTCGTCAAAAATTAAAGTTTCTGCTTTGCCTAGCTGGCTGGTAGTTACCGCAATAGCCAGTGCAATGCGCGACAGCTCGCCGCCTGAGGCTACCTTGCCCACCGGGCGGGGCGTGCTGCCTGCGTGGCCTGCTACTAAGAACTCGATGCTTTCTGCGCCATAGGCTGCAGGCTCGTCTAGCGGGGTGAGCGCCACTTCAAACTTGCCGCCTTGCATACCCAGCCCTTGCATGGCCAGCGTGATAGCGGTGCCCAGCTGTGGGGCGGCCTTACGGCGCTGGGCTGTCAGGGTTTTGCAGGCGGCGGCCAGGGTGGCGTGGGCTTTGCGCTCCAAGGCTTCTAGCGCGTCAATATCTGCGGCGGCTTCTAGCTGGGCTAGCTCGACCTTCCAGCCAATCAGCAGGTCAGGCAGCTGCGCAGGCGTGCGCTTGTAGCGGCGCGCAAGCGACATCCACAGCGTCATGCGTTCGTCTAGCTGCGCCAGGCGCTGGGGGTCGGGCTCGGTATGGCGGGTGTAGCTGTGCAGGCTGTGCACTACGTCTTCAATTTGCGCTAAACTTTGTGCCAAAACCTCGCCTAGCCCTTTAAATTCATGCTCAAGAAGCTCTTTATTTTGTAGCAACTGTAGTGCTTTGTTCAGGTTAACGGTAGTGCCGTTATCGTCGCCTTCTAGCGCTGCAATAGCTTGGTGGGCAGCGCCCAACAGCTCTTGCGCGTTGGCCAGGGTGCTGTGGTCGGCGTTCAGGCTGTCCCATTCGTTAGCTTGCGGCGCAAGTTTGCCCAGCTCGCCAATTTGCCATGCCAAGCGCTCGCGTTCAGTTTGCAGGCTGGTTTGCGCGGCGCGTGCGTCAGTTAGTGTTTTAACGGCAGCCTTCCACGCTGTGTAGGCGGTAGCGACATTTTTGCTGTTGATATTGCCGTAGGCGTCTAGCAAGCCGCGCACTTCATCGGCGCGGGTGAGCGCTGCCCAGGCGTGCTGTCCGTGAATGTCAACCAAATGGTCGGCTACCTCGCGCAGCTGTCCCGCAGTGGCGGCGCTGCCGTTGATCCAGGCGCGGCTTTTGCCTTGGGCGTCGACTGTGCGTCGGATCAGCAGGGTGTCGCTGTCGTGCTGGCTGACTGCCGTGGCATTTGCATCGCTAAAGCCAGCCTCCGCCAGCCAGTCGCCCAGCCAGGCAGGCGTGTCAAATTCAGCGCTGATCTCGGTGCGCGCTGCGCCCTCGCGCACGGCCCCCGCGTCTGCGCGCGCGCCCAGCACCAATTGCAGGGCGTCGATCAAAATAGATTTGCCTGCACCTGTCTCGCCCGTCAGCACGGTAAAGCCGCCTTGCAGGTCAAGTTCTAGTTCATGCACGATGACAAAATCGCGCAAATTCATTCGCCGCAATGCCACGGTTACGCCCCTCCCTCGTTCCAATGCAATTTTTTGCGCAGAGTGTCAAAGTAGCTCCAGCCCAGCGGGTGCAAAAAGTGCACCTGATGCTCAGACCTGCGCACTGTAATGCGGTCGCCATGCAGCAGTGAAGCCAGTGACTGCATATCGAAATTGGCGCTGGCGTCCCTGCCCGCTACTATTTCAATAGCTATTTGAGCAGTATCTGGAAGCATAATCGGCCTATTAGACAAATTATGCGGGGCTATGGGCACCATTACCCAACCCGATATGGACGGGTGCAAAATAGGCCCGCCTGCTGACATAGCGTAGGCCGTAGACCCGGTGGGCGACGCAATAATCAGCCCATCTGCTCGCTGGTTAGCGACAAAGCGGCCGTCTACTTCGACCCGCAGCTCTAGCATGCCGGCGGTGGCACCACGGTTAACCACCACATCGTTCATGGCCAGAGCGTCAAACACGCAGCGGCCATCGCGCACCACTTGGCCATGCATCAGGCTGCGGCGGTCTTCGGTGTATTCGCCTTGCAGCATGGGCGCTAGGGCGCTTTGGTAGCTGTCTAACGCAATGTCGGTAATAAAGCCCAAGCGGCCTTGGTTAATGCCAATCAACGGCACGCCAAAACGCGCCAGCTGCCGGCCAATGCCCAGCATGGTGCCATCACCGCCCACTACCAACCCCACGTCGCACTGCGCGCCTATGCCGTTCACGTCTAGCACGGGGTAATGGTTAATGCCGGTATAGCTGGCGGTATCTTTTTCTAACGCTACCTCCAGCCCGGATTTTTCTAAAAACTTGGCAATGTCTAGCAATACCTCGCGCGCACCGGGGCCGCTACTGGCATGGTATTTACCAATCAGGGCGATATGGCGAAATTGCGTTGGCTTGGAAGGTGGCATTTGTTAAATTAGATCATTAAAATGGGGTACCAATATGAGTATCCGTTATTTTCATGCTCGATGACCGCGCCAAGCTCTTGTTAAAAGCGCTGGTCGAGCGTTATATCGCCGACGGCCAGCCCATTGGCTCGCGCACGCTGTCGCGTGCCAGCGGTCTAGACCTGTCGCCCGCCACCATCCGCAACGTGATGAGCGACCTAGAAGAGCTGGGCTTGATCGCCTCGCCCCACACCTCCGCAGGCCGCATACCCACCGCGCGTGGCTACCGCCTATTTGTCGACACTATGCTGACAGCCAACCGGCAAGAAATTGGCTCGCCCACCTTGGCGGCAGAGCAGCCGCAAAAAGTCATTACCAACGCGGCGCAGTTGCTGTCTAATTTGTCGCAGTTTGTCGGCGTGGTGATGGCGCCACGGCGCAGCTCGGTGTTCAGGCATATTGAATTTATGCGCCTGTCAGAAAAGCGTATTTTGGTCATCATCGTCGCGCCCGATGGTGATGTGCAAAACCGCGTTATCTTTACCGAAAGCGACTACACCCAAACCCAGCTGATCGAAGCCAGCAACTTCATCACCACGTACTACGCAGGCCTGACTATTGAGCAAGTGCGTGAGAAGCTCAAAACCGAGATCGAGCAGCTGCGCACTGAGATTGCCGTGTTGATGCAAGCCGCAGTGCAAGTGAGCTCTGACGCGATGGGGCAGGGCGATAACGAGGTGGTGATTTCTGGCGAGCGTAATTTGCTGTCGGTTAGCGATTTTTCGTCCGACATGGGCCAGCTGCGCCGCGCATTTGATCTGTTCGAGCAAAAAGCCCAAATCATGCGCTTGCTAGACGTGTCTAGCCGTGCCGAGGGCGTGCGCATTTACATCGGCGGCGAAAGCCAAATTGTGCCTTTTGAAGAGCTGTCTGTGGTGAGCGCACCGTATGAAGTTGACGGACAGATTGTGGGCACTTTGGGTGTCATTGGCCCCACGCGCATGGCGTACGACCGCATGATTCAGATAGTGGACATCACCTCTAAACTGGTGAGCAATGCGCTGAGCCATCACAAATAGGCTCGCAAAACGCTGCTATAATTCAAAGCTTCGCGGCTGTAGCTCAGTTGGATAGAGTACTTGGCTACGAACCAAGGGGTCGTGGGTTCAATTCCTGCCAGCCGCACCA
>JAYSWJ010000097.1:0-4922 GCA_043718065.1 Polaromonas sp. | reverse complement strand
TTAGGCTGATACGCAGCTTGGCAGTGGTAGGCGCGGCTGGGCCAGAGCTAGCGGTGGCTGCAGCAACGGTTGCTGCGTTAGCGGCAGATGGATCTGCGCTGGAGCTGCCTGCTAGTGCCACCACAGTTGGTGCAGCCGCAGTTGGGGTGGCCGCTACCGTGGGCAGCTGGGTGGACGCTGCAGTGGCCGTGGTGGCCGCAGTTGCTGGCAGTACGGCGGGCAATGCAAGGGCAGGTGCAGAAGTAGACAGCGCTGTGGCGGGCACCGTGTTGATAGCCACGGCATTCGTAGGTAAATTTACCGGGCGGCTACCTGCTGCCAACGGTGGCGGCTGTTTGCTAGGCGCGGGTTGTTGCACAGTCCACCATATTGCAGCAATAAATGCCACACCTATCGCTGCTGCCAAAGCGGCAAACACGGGCATGCGTGATTTGGCGACAGAAAAATTGATCTCGACAGGCTGCGCGACCGCACCGTCTAGTGGCAAAGGGCCAGATGTTAGCTCTGCCAGTACGCCGGGCTTGGAGATGGCGTCTGGGCTGTCGGCGTCTTGCGACTGCGCGCCCCAACGGCGTAGCTCGCGTGCTAGCTGGCCTGCGCTGCGGTAGCGGTCTTCAGGTTTTTTGGCCAACGCGGTTAGCATGATGGCCGACAGCTCAGCCGGGATGGCAGGGTTAACTATGTGCGGTGGCTCGGGCGGCGTGTTGACAATACGCGCTTGCAGTAGCTCTAGCGTGGGGGCGTCAAAAGGTTGTTTGCCGCAGAGCAGCTCGTACAGCATTACGCCTAGCGAATACACATCGCTGCGTGCGTCAACCGCCACGCTAGCGTCGTGGATGCTGTGCACCATCTCGGGCGACATGTACTGCGGCGACCCGGCTATCACCTCACTGCTGGCGGCATTGGCCTGGTACTTAGCCCGAGCGGTAAATTTAGCCAAGCCAAAGTCCAAAATTTTGGGCCCATTGGTTTTGGACATAAACACGTTGGCAGGCTTGATATCGCGGTGCAGCACGCCCGCCTTGTGCGCATGGTCTAGCGCCAACGCCAGCTTGCCTACTAGTGCCACGGCGTCGCGCTGGCTTAGCGGTGGCCCTGCATTCATGCGTTCGCGCAGGTCGCAGCCTTGCAGCAGCTCCATGGCCACGTAGGGCAGCTCGCGGCCTAGCACGCTGCTGGGCGCGCGGCCTGCGTCGTACACGGTAACGATGTGGGGGTGGTTTAGCGTAGCTGCGGCGCGTGCTTCTTGCAAAATAGCGCCGTCCACCATGGCGATGTCAAAGCCGCCAGCGGCTTGGTCGGGCTGGGTGTAGAGGGTTTTGATAGCAATGGTGCGGCCCAGCGTGGCGTCAAACGCCTCAAACACCGCGCCCATAGCGCCGTGGCCAATCATGCGGTCTAGCCGGTAGCGGCCTAGGTAACCGTAGTTCACGGCATCTTGCGGGCCTTCGCCAAACTGGCTGTCCATGGTGGTGGCCGCAAATTCAGAAGGATTAAAAGTAGACGACATAAATACGCAGGGCGATGCTACAAAATGGATGATGAATACTTTTTAATGTCAAAATTGTTATTAAACAGCAAAACCCGTCCATTTTTTGTAAAAAAACAGCGGGTTACAGCAGCTTGTTACCTTAACGCACGCGCTGTGCCAAAGTGCACTGAATGCGCATTGTTGTTTGCCTAAAGTGTATGAAAAGCGCCCACCTTAGTGATGACGGTGCACTATTAGTGGCCTTGGATTAGACCCAGATTGGGTAAACCCTTAAAATGGTAGGTTACGTTTAATATTCCCATGACCGCACGCCCTGCCATTTTTAACGATGTGTCGCTGTTTCCACGCGACGCCAAACCGCTGTCCAGCTACCGCAAGTACTGGGCGCAGCGCTTTGGTGTGGCCAAGTTTTTGCCCACCACCCGCGCCGAGATGGACGCGCTGGGCTGGGACAGCTGCGACGTGGTGATCGTAGTAGGTGACGCGTATGTGGACCATCCCAGCTTTGGCATGGCCGTGATTGGCCGCATGCTGGAAAACCAAGGTTTTCGCGTAGGAATTATTGCCCAGCCTGACTGGCAGAGCGCCGAACCTTTTAAAGCGCTGGGCAAACCCAATCTGTTCTACGGCGTGTCCGCAGGCAATATGGACAGCATGATCAACCGCTACACCGCTGACCGCAAAATCCGCACCGACGACGCCTACACCGCAGGCGGGCAAGGCGGTAGCCGGCCTGACCGCGCAGCTTTGGTCTACAGCCAGCGGTGCAAAGAGGCGTATAGCGATGTGCCGATTATTTTGGGCGGTATCGAAGGCAGCTTGCGCCGCATAGCCCACTACGATTATTGGCAAGACAAAGTGCGACGATCCATTGTGGTGGACGCTAAATGCGACCTGCTGCTGTACGGCAATGCTGAGCGTGCAATCGTTGAGATTGCCCACCGCTTAGGAGCTAAAGAACCGATTGAAAATTTGACCGATATTCGCGGTACCGCGTTTGTGCAGCGGCAAAACGCCGAGGGTTGGTTTGAGATTGACTCGACCGACATCGACGCGCCAGGCCGTACCGAGCAGCATGTCAACCCCTACATGATGAGCGCCGATTTGGCGCGCGAGCAGGGTGGGTCGTGTGCCAAGGAGGACTCGGTCGTGTCGGTGCAGTCTGGCTTGCCTGCGGTAGCCGCTGATGCACAGACGATGCGCGGCCAGATGGACGACAAAGATGCAGGCTTTACCATCAAGCCGCTGACCTTTGTGCCCAACCCCGCGCTAAGTAAAAACAAAATCAAAACCCCGCCGCGCGACAAATCCGTCATCCGCTTGCCCAGCTACGAGCAAGTTAAATCTGACCCTACGCTATACGCCCACGCCAACCGCGTGCTGCACCTAGAAACCAACCCCGGCAACGCCCGTGCCCTGGTGCAAAAGCACGGCGAAGGCACTACGGCGCGCGATGTATGGATTACCCCGCCGCCCATCCCACTGACCACTGCCGAGATGGACTTAGTGTTTGATTTGCCGTACGCCCGCAGCCCGCACCCGTCGTATGCCGATGCACAAGGCGGGCACGACGGCGAGACGAAAATTCCTGCATGGGAAATGATCCGTTTTAGCGTCAACATCATGCGCGGCTGCTTTGGCGGCTGCACGTTTTGCAGCATTACCGAGCACGAAGGCCGCATCATCCAGTCGCGCTCTGAAGACTCAGTGATTCGTGAAGTCGAGGCCATCCGCGACAGCGTCAAAGGTTTTACAGGCGTTATCAGCGACCTAGGCGGCCCGACAGCCAATATGTACCGCATCGGCTGCAAAAGCCCCGAGATCGAATCAGCCTGCCGCAAGCCTAGCTGCGTGTACCCCGGCATTTGCCCCAACCTGAACACCGACCACAGCGCGCTGATCAAAATGTACCGCCGCGCGCGGGAGCTAAAAGGCGTGAAGAAGATTCTGGTCAGCTCTGGCCTGCGCTACGACCTGGCCGTGCAGTCGCCTGAATACGTCAAAGAACTCGTCACCCACCACGTAGGCGGCTACCTCAAAATCGCCCCCGAGCACACCGAGGGTGGGCCACTGAGTAAGATGATGAAGCCCGGCATCGGCAGCTACGACAAGTTCAAGCAGATGTTTGAAAAGTACAGTGCAGAGGCAGGCAAAAAGCAGTACCTCATACCGTACTTTATTGCCGCCCACCCCGGCACCAGCGATGAAGATATGATGAACTTGGCCATTTGGTTGAAGAAAAACGGCTTCCGTGCTGACCAAGTGCAAACCTTCTACCCCAGCCCCATGGCCACCGCCACGGCCATGTACCACACCAACCGCAACCCGCTGCGCAAGGTCACCCGCGACAGCGAGACGGTAGACATCGTGCGCGGCGACAAACGCCGCCGCCTGCACAAAGCCTTTTTGCGCTACCACGACGCCAACCATTGGCCGCTGCTGCGCGAAGCGCTAAAAAGCATGGGCCGTGCTGATTTAATCGGTAATGGTAAACACCATTTGATCCCCACCTTTCAGCCCCTCAGCGACGGCGGCTACACCAGCGCACGGCGTAAAAACTCTAACGTAGTGGGCAGCAAGGTCAAAGGCCGCACCGGCGGGTCTAACGCCGCCGCATCCCCCGCGGCCCCCATGCGCGTTGCCGCCCAGCCCGGCCGTATACTGACCCAGCACACAGGTTTGCCACCGCGTAAACATAAGTAGTTACTACTAATTTTATAGCTGCTTGAGCAGTATCTACGGCCTAGAGCCGCCAATTTGATCTGCGATCTAAGCTGCTAGAGCCATCAATTTAACTTGATCGAGCACGCCAAACAATTCGTCCACTTGCGCTTTGCTAAACAACGCGTCTGGCCCTTGCGGTGCTACGCCGGTGAAGGGTGGTTCATACAACAGGCTGGCTTGCATCACGCCTCGTTCAGTTAAATGGCTAACGACTAGATTAATGAATTCGAGCTGATTGGCGTTCAAATTTTTAGCGGCAACGAACCCGGACAGCGCCAGCGTGGCGGCCTCACGGTCTAGGCCTACTAAGCTGCGAACAAACAAACCCAGCCCGTGTGATTCTTTGCTGGCGCGTTCCAGGTCGTCGGGGCTGGCTGTGCCGCTCTCAATTAGCATGCGCTCCAGCTCAGCTAAATCTGCAACGGTAAGGGCTTGGTTACGGCGCAGCTTGTGCAGGGTGAGATGATTCTCGTGGGCGCGTAGAAACGCGCGTACCTTGCTGCGAAACCGCTCAAAATCCCCCGCAATTCCGCCCAAAGCTAAAGCGACCGCAGCGATATCGCCTATCTGGTCGTTAAAGTCGGTGTAGACCACTTTGCGCCGAATCTTGTCAATCAGGTAAATCAAACCACGTAAATGCAGGCGCGCTTGCTCTAGCATAGGCAAGGTTACGTCTTGCCACCACTCTTGCCCTGCAACCGCCTCT
>JAYSWJ010000096.1:0-12574 GCA_043718065.1 Polaromonas sp. | reverse complement strand
GGCTTTATATTCCTTGTACCAATGCTTTCGAGCAAGGGAGAGGAACATTGCTAGGCAAGCGTGATCGTCTCGCGTTAGACGAACCCAATGCCCATGCTGACCTCACCCACCTGAACCCCGGTTCAGGATGCCGGTCCGGCGACCAGGCCGCAGACACCTTTATTTTTACAACCCCACCTGCTGCAGTATTTATAACAATTACAACAAACCTTGAGACATGACGCTAGAACCCATCCTGATTATTGAACTCATCACACTGGGCATCGGTACAGGATTTTTAGCAGGGCTATTGGGCATTGGCGGTGGCATGATCATGGTGCCATTTTTAACCATCATCATGTCCGCACGCGGTGCCGAGCCCGACTTAGCTATCAAAATGGCCATTGCTACATCGATGGCCACGATTATTTTTACAAGCATCTCAAGCGTACGCGCGCACCATCAGCACGGTGTCGTGCGCTGGGACATTGTCAAAGGTTTGGCACCCGGCATTGTGGGTGGGTCGATGGTGGCCAGCCTGGGTGTGTTTGCTTTGCTCAAGGGTTCGTGGTTGGCGATTCTTTTTGGTCTGTTTGTCACTTTCGCGGCCACGCAAATGTTTTTAGACAAAGAGCCTAAGCCCGCACGCCAAATGCCCCAAGCGGGCGGCAAAGTGGCCGCAGGCGGTGTGATTGGATTTTTATCAGGTTTGGTAGGCGCTGGTGGTGGATTTATCAGCGTGCCGTTTATGGGCTGGTGCAATGTGCCTATCCATAACGCGGTGGCCACGTCAGCCGCTTTAGGCTTTCCGATTGCACTGGCCAATGCCACTGGCTATGTCGTTAGCGGCTGGAGCGTACAGGGCTTGCCAGAGGGCTCGTTTGGCTACATTTGGCTGCCTGCGCTGGGAGTGATTGCTGTGGCCAGCGTGTTTACCGCGCCGCTGGGTGCCAAGATAGCGCACACAATGGACATTAAACGACTCAAACGCATCTTTGCCTGCGTGCTGTACGCACTGGCTATTTACATGCTGTACAAAGGTTTTAGGGCTAGTTAATAGTTAAGCGGGCAAAGCAATTAACTATTAACGGCTACGCCGCAGCAACAAGGCCAGCAGCACCACTGCCATCGCTGCAAAGGCTACAAACGACCAGTTGGCAATAGAGCCGCCCAAGAAAGTCCAGTCCACCTTGGTGCAGTCCCCACTACCCTTGAAGATCATGGGGATGGCGCGTTTGAGCGGAAATGTTTCAACCATGCCGTAAAAATCACGCCCACAGGCAAGTATCTCGGGCGGGTACCACTGCAAAAAGCTCTGCCGCGCGGCCACAAATGCACCGCCACCCGCAAATAGCAGCGCTAGCAGTGCAAAAATCTTCTGCACCGTGCTGGGAACGCTATTTTTAGAGGCTTTTAGCCCTATAACCCAAGCAGATAGAGCGCAAGCAGCTACTAAAGTAAGAGCGTACCGTTGCACTATACACATCGGGCAAGGCTCTAAGCCCACTACATGTTGCAGGTACATGCCAAAAACCAGCATGCCCACGCACACCAGTGCCAGCAGGCCTGCGCCTTGCGACAGGGTCAATTTTTTCCACATAGTCAGCATCGGTTTTCCAGTAAGAGACAATAGCTCTATTGGACACGCAAATCCGTCGAGGGTTCGCGTACCCGAAAGATTTTAATTATCAGCAGATTCACATTTTCAACGATTGGACACACACATGGCACGCATGGTCAACTGCATCAAACTGGGCAAAGAAGCTGAGGGCTTGGATTTTCCGCCCTACCCGGGCGAGCTGGGCAAAAAGCTGTGGCAGCAGGTGAGCAAAGAAGCCTGGGCCGCATGGATGAAGCAGCAAACCATGCTGGTCAATGAAAACCGCCTGAACTTGGCCGACCAACGTGCCCGCCAGTACCTGGCTCGCCAGATGGAGGCGCACTTTTTTGGCGCCGGGGCTGACGCGGTGCAAGGCTACGTGCCGCCTGCGGATTGAGTTAATTTTTATATGCGTTTTAGGCCGTTTAGGCAGTAGTACCTGCTCAAGCAGCTATGAAAATTATAGTAATAGGTGCTGGCTTAGCAGGTGCAGCCACCGCCCACGCGCTGGCGGTGCGCGGCTGCGAGGTGACGGTAATGGAGGCTGGTGAGCCGTGCGCCTTGCCATCGCCTGGTGTGTTGCCATCGCTTGGTGAATTAGCATCGCTTGGTGCGATGGCATCGCCTAGCCCTAGTGTTGCCACTGCCATTGCAGCAGCTGTTGCTGCGACCCCCAGCGCACAACGGGAGGCACGATCTGCGCCCTCTGCTGGTTTGCCTGTGGCGCTGCTGGCCCCGCACCAAACGCAGGCCAAAACGCAACCCTACTTAGCGCAGCAGCAAGGGCACCCACACACACCGGATGGCACTGCGCCCTCGCCAACCTCGCCAACCTCGCCGCTCACCCAGCTCAGCCGATTGGGCGTAGCCACCACACTGCAAGCTGCTCGCAGCTTACTGCTAGAAGGCCAAGACTGGCAGCTGTGTGGTGCGCTGCAGCGCGCAGGCAAGCTGGGGCCGCAGGCGCACTGGTTTGGCGATGCTGCTTGGATCAAGCCTGCCGCCTTGGTGGCAGCTTGGCTAGCGCACCCGCGCATTACAGTGCGTACAGGCGCGCTAGTGCACAGCCTGCGCCGCAGGCCGTTGCACAAACTGCACAACACTCTGGGCGGCGACACTGCTGCAATCAACCTAAAGCCTGAAGAAATAACCGTAGACGACTTGTCTAATTCTAAAAATACCACTTGGCAAGTGCTACTGGCAGACGGTCAACTTGCGGACCAAGCGCACACCGTAGTGCTGGCCAACGCCTACCAAGCCCAGGCATTGCTGGCACAACTTGAATTAAATCAAATTAACCAATTAACGCAGCCGGGCGGCTTACCCAAATCTGGCAGTGCGGCGCTGGGCTTATCCAATACCAGCAGCATTGCGCTTGCCGCTGCGCTGCACCAAGTGGCAGGCCAAGTGATCTACGGCCCGTGGACTGCCGACTGGCAAGCCCTGTGGCCCACTCTGCTGCACGAACTAGCGCAACACAGCCCCCAATCCAACGACCATACAACGCCCTGCGCCATCAACGGCAATGGCCACTTCATACCCGCTGTACCTTGGCAAGGCGGCTACATTTGGCTAAGCGGTTCCACCTACGAGCACGATGCGCCGCACAACCCCCGTGTTACCGCGCAGGGCATGGCTAGCAACCTGCAACGCTTGCAGCAGCTTATCCCCGGTGCTGGCCACCTGCTGGCAGCGCAGCACAGCGCAGGCCTGGTAGAAGGCTGGGCGGGCACACGCTGCACCACGCGGGACCGTTTGCCCATGGTGGGCGCCGTGTCGGCAGACCACGCGCCGGGTCTGTATGTTTGCAGCGCCATGGGGTCACGGGGTTTAAGCTTTGCCGCGCTATGCGGTCAGCATGTAGCAGCGCAGATCATGCAGGCCAGCTCGCCACTGCCAGACGATGTGCGCCGCGCTATCGATGTTGCACGGTTTTTTTGATGCGCCCAGTGGTGCATTGCAGGGGCGCTTCAGCTACCCAATGTAAACGCCTAAGATGGCTTTAATCGCTGTTTTTAATAGGAAAATAGCCGTGTAACCTAAGTAAATCATGCTCAAGCAGCTATTTTATTAATAGCATACAGCATGTCACACACTACGTTGGCAAAGTGCAGCCCAGCGTATAAAAATGATTGCCCTCTGCCGTGCGAATTGTCAACTGCCCGCTGATGCCCAGCAGCTCGTCAGTGCCAGAATCTGGCACTACTGTTACCAGCAATTGCGGTGCACCACGGTCCATCGTGCCGCTGTATTGCGCCACGAAGCTGCCCAGTGCGATTAGGCACCTGGTGTGCCTGCGCTCGTGATCAAACTGGCTGTACAGACAGCTATTTGCAGCCACGCATTTATGCTTGGACAGCGGTGCTGTGTACCGCATCAAACCACTGGGATAATTAAATAAGCCCTGCTTGCGCGGCCCCACAGGTCTTACACTGGCTGCAGATGAAGGCTTTACTACACCCTACTTTTGCTGCGCAGGCGCTATGCGCTTTGGCGCTGGTAGCGTGGGGGCCGTGGGCGCAGGCGCAGGCGGTGGTCGATGTAAAAACCTCGCGCACAGGGGACGCGGTGGCCGTGCGGGCGCAGGCCACTATTGCCGCGCCGCTAGACGTGGTGTGGGGCACGCTGACAGACTACGAGCGATTGCCCGAGTTTGTACCCGGTCTTAAAAAGAGCAAGGTGATTGCACGCAATGGTGCCATGGTGACGGTGCAGCAGTCGGGCGAGGCGCGGTTTTTCTTTAGCCGCATGCCTATTGAAGTCACTCTAGAGTCTACCGAGGCACCGCCGCACAGCATAGAAGTGCACCGTATAGCGGGCAATATCAAGCGACTAGATGGCCGCTACGAAACACGGGTGCTGCAGACCACGGCGGGCCAGGCTGCGCAAGTAGAGCTGCGCTGGATTGGTACGGTAGAACACGAAAACGGCTTGCCGCCGTTGGTAGGCGAGGCGCTAATGCGCCGATCAATACGCCAGCAGTTTGTAGGCATGGTGCGCGAGATTGAACGGCGCGAGGGCTTGCGTCTTCAGGGTTTGCAAGGTGTGCAGACTGCGCCTACTTCGGCTGCATCTACCGGGCCTGCTGCAAACCCTGCGCCTACTACAACGCCTACTACAACGCCGGCAACCTCTGCACCTGCACCATCAGCAGTTGCTAACCCTGCCATGCCAACTGCACCGTCTGCCGCCACAGCGGCCACAAACAAATGAACTTAGCCGAGCGCAGCCCAATACATGCTGCAGCATGGCGTGCGTGGCCGGTGGTGCGCGCAGCGGTGTGCGCGCTGGCGGGCATCACCGGCTGCGCATCGCTTGGCAGCCCTGTGGCGCTAGATGCTGCATCTTCCACGCCGCAACTACAAGCCTGTGTAGACGACTATGCCGCGCTAGACGCTGCCGTAGATGCTGCGGGTGTGCGCGATGCAGGGGCCACGCGTATACCGGGCTTTGCCTATCTGCGGGCAGACCGTTTTACGGCGTCGCTGCAAGACAAGCTCAGTGCGCCCGTGTACGCCGCGCCCAATACCGTTCAAAAAATTAACGCGGATGCGGGCCAAGCTACGAATCAAGCCGCCACCTACGCTGCCTTGCTGCAGCGCATGGTGCAGCTAGACCTAGACGCACGCCGCTTTGAAATAGCCAACCTGCCCGTAGGCTCACCCATCTGGACACGTGCCCAGTGGGCCAGCAACGCTGATGGCAGTAGCAACGCTGCCACCTTGCTACAGCGCCTGCAAAACTGCGCTAATTTGCTAGTAGCGCACGACGCCGCATCGCCCCAGCGCACGGCCGCACTGCTGCCGCGCCTGCAGGTGCCCGACAGCTACCGCACCGCCTACCGCGCAGCGGGTGTGTACGCCATTACACGCTACCCGTTTGCCGCAGGTGTGCGCAAGCTAGAGGCCGAGCGCAGCTCGGTGATGAACAACACCACTACCACCAGCAGTGCACCGCCCATAGAAGGGGTACGCCGCTTGCGCTACGCACCCGCCCCTGTTACCAACGCACCGGCTGCATCAGCATCAGCACCAGCACCAGCCACACTATTCAACGCTGCACAATTGCGCACCCTGCTCACCCCACCGCCCAGTGACCCGCTGCAAATACCCGCGCCCTCACGGGCAGACCAAGCCCAGCTGTTGGCACAGTTTGCACCTCACTTTGAAATCGACATTGCCAGCGACAACGACAAGCCCGGTGCTTTGCAATGGACAGCAGACGAGTTGTCACTAGACACCACTACCCCCACGCTGTACCAACATGTAGCGCACACCCGCTACGGCGCGCATAACCTGCTGCAACTGGTCTACACCGTGTGGTTTGCCGCCCGCCCGCCTGCACTTGGCAGTGCGCTAGACCTACTAGCTGGCAAGCTAGACGGCATTACCTGGCGCGTGACGCTAGCGCCCGACGGTACGCCGCTGGTGTACGACACCATGCACCCGTGTGGCTGCTACCACATGTTTTTTACCAGCCCGTCGGCGCAGCCCAAGCCTGCGCCCCAGCAAGGCATTGAATGGGCTTTTGTACCGCACAGCTTGCCACCGCTGGGCGCAGGGCAGCGCGTGGTGGTTCGCATAGCGCCCACCACCCATTACATCGACCGTCTAGGTATAGAAACTGTAGGCGCGCAGGCCGCTATACCCATGACAGTACGCGACTATAACGGTCTACGCGCATTGCCATTAGACGGGTCGGCTATGAATACGTTGCCTAGTGTATTGCCCGTTAATCTTGCTGTCAATTTTGTGTCCAACCGCACAGCCACCAGCCGCAGCATGTTCAACCCCCAAGGCTTTGTCGACGGCACCGACCGCGCCGAGCGCTACTTGTTTTGGCCCATTGGCATAGCACGCGCGGGCAGCATGCGCCAGTGGGGCCAGCACGCTACCGCCTTTGTAGGCAGGCGGCATTTTGACGATGCTACGTTAATGGAGCAGCGCTTTGAATTTGATGCAAAGCACTTTGACGCCCAACACTTTGACAAGCCCGCGCCTTAACGCGCCGGCCAACTGTTTAAATTGCCAGACCCAGCGCTGCAACCGTGTCAGCCAATACCGACACTTAGTTTGCCCACGGGCAAATGCTGATAACGTACTTTTTCCTGTTGCAGCCCGTTCGCTTGCAGCGTCTTTAACAGGGCAATTTTTACTACTTTTTATCAGCTAAGGACACTTCACCATGGTATCTCCAGCCACACGCCGCCGTTTCATCGAAATGGCCCCTTTCGCCAGCGTTGCTTTGCTAGCGGCATGCTCACCGGCACCCGCGCCCGTTAACACTGCGCCGCCTATGTCATCCAGTCCGCCGCCGCCATCCGCGCCTGCTGCGGACCCTATGCCTAATTCAGCGCCTGCTGGTGCCACCACCACATCAGCATTGCCCATGCTGGACGAAAAAGACGCGCAAGCCGTGGCACTGGGCTATGTGGCCGACGCCTCGCGCGTGGACAAAGACAAATACAAAACCTACGTTGCTGGCAGCATGTGCAGCAACTGCAACTTGTACCAAGGCAAGGCAGGCGACGCCGCAGGCCCGTGCACTTTGTTTGCGGGCAAAAATGTTGCTGGGCCGGGTTGGTGTAGTGGGTGGATTAAGAAGGCTTAGCGCTGCGTAGATTGCCTTGAGCGCGAGCCGTTGAGTTGCTCGTTTGACTTGCTTGCGCGCTTCTGCAAGTTGGTCGCTTTGCTAGCGTGCGCGCCGGGCTGCTGGACTCGAGCCGGGCATCTCTTTCGCGAAAAATACTACGCAAACACGCGCGAACTAAGGCTTCTGGGACGCTACCCTCAACAGCGCGCGCCTTGCTGCGTATTTTTCATCGAGACGGACCCGACTCGTCACATTATTCTTTGCTTGGGTTGAACAGCCCGCGCGCCGGATGTGGCGATAGGCTCCGTCGATACTATCAATTGCATAGCTGGTTGAGCAGTACCTACGGTACTATAACGGCTAAAACACATATAAACACTGGCCTGTGCTAGCATAGTTGTTTGTCCACTTACCAAGGCAAACAACATGGCAAACGTACAGACAGATTATTTGGTTATCGGTAGCGGTGCTTCGGGTTTGGCTTTTGCCGACACACTGTTGCAAGAGACTAATGCACACATCACCATCGTAGACCGCCACGCCAAGCCCGGTGGCCATTGGAACGATGCGTATCCCTTTGTCGCCTTGCACCAGCCGTCCGCCTTCTATGGCGTGAACTCGCTAGACCTTGGCACTAACCGCAAAGACACCATCGGCGTTAACCAAGGCCTGTACGAGCTGGCCTCGGGCCCTGAGGTGAGTGGCTATTTTGACAAAGTGATGAGCCAAAAGCTGCTGCCCAGTGGCCGGGTAAGCTACTATCCGATGTGCAATTATTTGGGTGATGACCACCGTGGTGCAGATGGTGTTAGCCGATTTGAATTCATCTTGTCGGGCCAGCAAACACGAATTACCGTGCGCAAAAAGCTGGTGGATGCCAACTACTTCGGTCCCAAAGTGCCCTCTACCCATACGCCTAAATTTACCGTGGCCGACGGCGTGCGGCTGGTTACGCCCAACGCGCTGGCCCAGCTGTGGCAAGGTAGAAGCGCACGGCCTACGCGCTACGCCATCATTGGCGCTGGCAAAACCGCGATGGACGTGGGCCTGTGGCTGTTAAACTGCGGCGCACCGCCCGACGCCATTACTTGGGTGATGCCGCGCGACTCTTGGCTGGTTAACCGCATGAGCACGCAGCCAGGTGCCGAATTTTTTAACCAATCCATCGGTGGCCAAGCTGCGCAAATGGAATGTTTTGCCACCGCCAGCAGCGTTGACGATTTGTTTACGCGGCTAGAGGCCAGCGACCAAATGCTGCGCATCTACCCCGACCATACGCCCAGCATGTTTCACTTTGCCACCATGTCCAAGGGCGAGGTTGAGGTATTGCGCCGCATTAAAAACGTAGTGCGCATGGGCCATGTGCAAGCTATTGAGCCCGATGCGCTGGTGCTGGACGGGGGCCGTGTAACCATCGACGCAGGCACGCTGTGCATTGACTGCACGGCATCAGCCGTAGAGCCGCGCGCGGTGCAGCCGATTTTTCAGCCCGGCAAAATAGTGCTGCAACTGGTGCGCGCGCCCTTGCCCACCTTTAGCGCCGCCATGATCGGCTATGTAGAAGCGCACTACACCGACGATGCGCACAAAAACAAGCTATGCGGCAACGTACCCTTCCCCGAAACCCTAGCAGGCTATGTGCGCACCATGATGGCCAACATGATGAACCAAGCCCAATGGGGGCAAGACAAAACCCTGCGCGAATGGATGCGCAACAGCCGCCTAGACGGCTTTGGCAAAGTGATGGCATCTGCTGACCGCAACGACGTAGAGAAGATGGCAATCTTAGACAAACTGCGCAGCCAAGCCATGGCAGCGATAGGTAACATGCCTAGGCTTCTGGCGGCATAAAATATAGTAAAAAAACCTTGTAACGCAAGTAACTAAAACTCAAGTAGCTATTAAATTAATAGCGCACACATCCTCATTAAATTAAACAACCATCACCCTACAAGATAACTGACCACCATAAGCCACTACGGTAAGCAGCATCACCACCGTAGCAAACCAGCCCAGTATTTGGTGGCGCAGCGAGAACGTGTATTACCCAAGATAGTGGGGTGCACGCCCAACAGCATCATTACCGCCATGATGGGCACGGCTATCACGCCGTTAACTACAGCGCTCCACACCAGTGCCTTGATGGGGTCTAGCGATGTAAAGTCAACCAGCGTGCCCACCAAGGTGGCGCAAATAAGCACTCCGTAGAAGCCTTTGGCCTCTGACATTGTGAGGTCTAGGCCCGAGCGCCATGCAAACACGTCGGCCACTGCATAGGCCGCAGAACCTGCCAGCACCGGCACAGCCAGCTGCCCCGTGCCAATAATGCCTAAAGCAAATAACATGAAGGCAAAATTACCCGCGATAGGCCGCAAAGCCTCGTCCGCTTGCTTGGTGGTTTGAATGTCATTAATACCGTGCTGGTTAAGCGTAATAGCTGTGGCCAGCATCACACAAAACGCAATCAGGTTAGAAAATACCATGCCTACGGTGGTGTCCAGCTTGATACGAAACAAATGCTCGCGCGCAAAGTGCACGCTGTCGACCATGGGCGCGTGTGCTTGCATGTGTTGGCGCTGTTCAGCCTCTTGCGATGCTTGCCAAAAAAACAAGTAAGGGCTGATGGTAGTACCCAGCACGGCCACGACCATCATCCAGTAGTTGCTACCACCCTGAAAGCTGGGAATCAGCGTTTGCACTATAACCCGCTCCCAGTCCACATGCAGCATAAACACCACGCCTACATAGGCCAGCAATGCCAGCGTTAACCATTTGAGCACGCGCACCATGCGTTCGTAGCTAAGCCACACCGGCAGTACCGCACACAGCAAACCAAAAAACGCTGCGTGCCCATGCTCTGGCCCGCCCACTACCAGCTGCAAGGCGTCTCCCATAGCGGCTACGTCCGCAGCAATGTTCAAGGTGTTGGCCAGTACCAGCATGGCCACTAAACTCATGGCCACCCAACGCGGTATGATCCTGCAAATGTTGGCTGCCAAGCCTTGCCCCGTCAGCCAGCCAATGCGCGCACTTACCATCTGAATGCCGATCATCGGTGGCGTGGTAAGTGGCAGTGTCCACAACATACCCGCACCAAACTGCGCACCCGCTTGTGAATAGGTAGCCAACCCACTAGGGTCATCATCTGCCGCCCCCGTAGTCAGCCCCGGGCCAAGGCGATCAGCAAACTGCTGGGCGTGTTTTAGTTTTAGTTTCAGCATGTGGGTTTGAAAATTTAAAGGCTTTGTGTGGCTTGAGACGCTTGGTCAAATTTTTTTTCAGCATCCGTCAAATGACGAATCAACAGAAAAATATTGAGTTTTCAACGACAGATCGCATTACCGTGCAGCATTACATGGCCTATTACGCAATTCTTGTACATTTTTTATATGCGTCTTAAGCGTTCTATGCCGTAGAACCTGCTCAAGCAGCTATTTAAATGATAGTAGATTGATTTAAATCTTCTCAGCCAGCTGCTCCAAAATCGCTGGGTTTTCTAGCGTGCTGGTGTCTTGCGAAAGTGGGCTAGGCTGCGAAATTGCCGCAACTGCTTACGTGCACAGCTTGGCTAAAGCTGCGATATTGAATTTTTCATGTCGTTAACAAATAGCTATTGCGCAGGGTTCGGCGTAATTAAATACCAATTTACACCAGCGGATTAACGGTCTTTAGCGCTTTGAACCGTCCAAAGTCTCGGTCTGCAGTCCACAAATATCTCATTACGTTACAAAAGCAAGTCCCCGCCGCGTCGCAAGCTACAAGCTAGCCTCAAATTGATTGGTTTGAGTATTTTTTTTAACCTTGACTTTAAATATCGGTGGATTTGGTGCTGTGCCTGTTGGCCCTCCTAAAGTTTCCGATAACGTGCCCAACACCCCCTGCGTAGTGGCAATCTGAACCGTCGCAGTTCTGCCGTCGGCCCTTTTATAGTTAGCTAAAGCGACGGTGTAAGTACCCTCTTGCAGTTTTGATGTGTCGCAGCTTGCGTAGTAATGTTCAGGGCCATTTGCAACCGTGTTATCCACGTCTAGGTAGCCAGCTTGGCCTGTTTTATTTTCAAAATACACACGGCTTCCGCCGGGCTCAGTCACGTGCAAATCCACATCGCCCGGCCCATTCCACGTAAGCGTTGCAGTGAACCCCCCCCCTGTTGCTTTTGCAGGCGGTGTCTCTAGTGCATTCAAGGCGGTGTTGATGGCGGTTTTTACAGGCGTTGAAATGTCCAGCAAGGGGTTGATATAAATTTCAATCAAACCGTGGCCCAGTGGGTCCTTGGTATTGGTCGCTGGGTTAGCTGGGCGAAGCAAAATGCCCGGAATGTTGTGTGTAATGTTAGGCACAGTGCCCACCAGGCGCAACCCATTGATGACCAAATCAAGGTTAGCCAAAATGTGAACGCCATTTAATGCCGGCGACGCAGGCGCAATATGAACCACCTTCACCGACGCCACGGGCAGTTTTGTAACGGCATATTGGTAGGCCGCATTGACAAACAAATTGCCTTGCGAGTGGGCCACAAACAGCATTTTCTTACCCTCTAGTGCGTTGTTGTCAATGCGCAGGCGGTGCTCGGCGTAATTGGTAGAGGTGGGTGGATTGGCAATCAACGCAGTAAGGCCGCTGATAGCGCTTGCCTTGACCAAGTCTATCAACGCATCAAGCAGGTCTCCAAACCCTGCCACAGCCCCGGTAAGGTCTGACCACCAATCGCCGCCGCCATTGACCGCGCCAAAGAACAATTCGAACCTGCCCTGCAACAACCCGTCTTGTTCCTTGAGCCGTTGGTCGAAAGTTTCCACAAAATCTTCAAAGCCGTTGGAATAGTTGTAGAACACTTCATAGCTGATTTTCTCGCTCGCAGCGTTGGTCTCGCCGTGGATTGTTTTTAATTCTTTTAACGCATACTCAGCTTGAGGTTTGGTAGTTTGTACACCATTAAAAAAGCCAAACAAGACTCCAGTTGGCTTGCAAGCACTATCAGTGTACGTCTGCGAATTAGCCGCTTGTTGCAAGTTCAAAAGCGGAAACGTCAGCAGCACGCATAGTATTTTTCTGAAAATTTTATTCACAGGTATCTCCAGTGAGATCCACGAGGACAGTTCCATCCATTGCTTTTGAATGAGCTAGGTAAGCTAATAGCCTTGGCTTTGTATTCGTTGTAACTCCAATTGTGTCAAACACTATTTGATAGCGTATTCTTGCATCTGCAGGGTTAGGCAATTTGTAGTAACTGCATTGCAACGCACGACTAGACTTTGTTGCAGCGTTTCTAACGGCTTGCTTATCAGCCTTATCAACAAGAATTTCGCCTTGAACAGCCCTGGCAACTTGTCGTGCGACGGGCTGTTGATTGGGTGTAAATTTAGCAGCAATATACGCATCTACATCGTCGCGAATGCCATT
>JAYSWJ010000095.1:0-4948 GCA_043718065.1 Polaromonas sp. | reverse complement strand
TGGTGAACGCCGCGCATGGCTCTAGAGTGCCTTTATTGGGCTGAATGGCGTTTAATAAAGATACGTAATGCGTGCATAGTTTTGTCGAATTAGTTGCTTTAGCAATATAAAGAATTTTCAGTGAGGAACATTACATTCACAGCAGATGACAAAGTTGCACAGCACGCCAGCGAGGCTGCTCGAAAAATAGGCAAAAGTCTTGACCAAGTTGTACTGGATTACCTAGAGCAGCTGGCAGGTAGCGCCCAACGCAGGTTTAGCGATAAAACCTATTGCGCGTTGCTAGATGAAGCTGCAAAAGGCTTGGCTGATGTGGCTGCGGGCCGCAGCAGCGATGCCCGCACCAGCATATTGGCCATATAAGCGCGACGCAGTGCGTCGCGAATTTGGAACGCACCGAGCACCGAATCCAAGAATCCGCTTTAACCTACTTGCCAAAATTAACCAATTAAGTTAATATCTCCGCCATGGAGAAACAAACACCGCATTGCAAGCTGTCCAGCGTGTTTGAGCTAATAGATGCAGAGCTGGTACGCGCCACATTGACAGCGCAACAAGGCGCAGCCGCACTAGAGCTGGACTTTGATGCCATGCTAGCCGTGGTGAAAGCGCTGACTACAGCCGATTTTTATAAAAGCATGACCACCCACGCCGACCACCGCGTGTGGCAAGACGTGTACCGCCCTCGCGCCACCACCCCAGTGGGCGAGACAGATTTATATATCAAGCTCACCGTCATTGACGATGTGTTGATCGTTTCATTCAAGGAGCAATAGCCATGAAATGTCCAGCTTGCGGCGCAGCCGAACTAGTGCACGACACCCGCGACACGCCCTACGTGTACAAAGGCGAGTCCACCACCTTGCCCGCCGTCAGCGGCGACTTTTGCTCTGCATGCGGCGAGGCCGTGCTAGACGCCAAAGAATCCCGCCGCATCAATACCCAGATGCGTGAGTTCAACCAACAAGTCAACGCCGCCATAGTGGACCCTGCTTTCATCATGACGGTACGCAAAAAACTCGACCTAGACCAACGCCAAGCTGCGCAGATATTTGGCGGCGGGGTAAATGTGTTTTCTCGGTATGAGAACGGGAAGACCAAGCCTCCGTTGGCGTTGGTGAAGTTGCTTAGGGTGCTGGATCGGCATCCAGAGTTATTGTCAGAGGTAAGCTAGCTTTCAGGCTAGAACCTCCAAGACTGCTCGCTCATAAACTGTTCAAGAGTGATGCAAGGCACTTGAAAATGCTCGCAAACATTCGGAATTTTGGCGGCCTTAGGTTTATATAGTTCCTCTGTCACTACAGTGCCACCTCGAATTTTAGCAATCGCGATCACGAAAGGATCTGCGACCGGAGTGCCTCGAAGTTGCTCTTTCTCGCCAATCAGAGTACGAAAGTGGGGCACTTTAAAAATTTCTGCAACAAAAAGGAGCTCTGGTCCAGAAGGGACTTTAAAGATTTGCTGCCGCTGTTTCAACCAAGCCGTCGTTGATGGGTGAGGCTGTCCATTTTGCATCTCATTCCAAACTTCCCTCGTAGAAATCATTAATTCACTTTGAATTAATGAATCGAGTCCAGTCCATACAGATTGAAATACAGTGGGATAAAAATGCTTAAGTTTGCTTAATGATCCGGTATCAAACACATAAATCATGCACTGACTCTTTTCAGCACGATATCTTCAAGTCCAGAAAAGTTTTTCGCCTTAATCCCTAAAAGACTAGATGCTTGTTCGACATTAATTTGATTTTTGTAATGGCTGCTAAATACATCTCGCATGAATCGGTCACTAAGGTATGCGCCTTTAGATGTCAGCCAATTGCCACTTATAGGGCCTCGTTTTTGGTTCGCCCATTCTTTAGCTTTGAGTTCGTAGAAACCTCTCTCTACGCGCCCTAAATCAAGGAGACGCCTAAGTACCGCCTCCCGGCTGACCCCATACCTCTTAGCTAGCTGTACAAATAAGCTATCAGGCTCTCCAGATAAGTTACTAGGCAGCAGCTTGATTTGACTGATGAAATCGTCACGCGGGATCAATACTTCTGCTGCAATCGCATTACAGAAAATTTCTATCCGCTTCTCGTTTGCAGGCAAGCCGTCGACATATCCGTGTTCGAATTTACTAATTCCATTAACGCTAAATAAGACGTGCGCTAATTCATGGAGTAAGCTGAAAATTTGTCTAGTTTTGGCAGTACTGTTATTTAGATAAATAACTGGGAATTCTTTATCAGCAAAGCAAAAACCAGATATTTCTTTTTGCTCGAAACTATCTTTAAATACAAAAATCCCAGCATCTTCTATAGCCTTTCTCCACTCACGTAAAGCCACTTCGTCGGTTTTCCAGGATGCCTGTTGCTGAATATCTATGCCTAATAATTGACGTATTGCTATAGCCTGACTCGCAAAAGATATATCTAAGGAAAGAGAAAATTCCAACCAAATTTTTCGCTTGGAGGGATTAGCCTGACCGTACAGCTCGATTAATGAAACCTGATAGGCATGTGCTTTACGTATATGCAAGTATGTGTCGCGCTTTAGATGCTCCAAATCGACATCGGGTAAAGTCCGAAACTCATGTGATGGACGCTTCTCCAAGGGCGGTTCGGGTAAGAAAAACACCGCTAAAGGACGTTTGAATAATTCGTAAGCCAGAGTTTCGAGTTGAACATAAGTTGGCATTGAAGTACCGGGCTCACCAGACTCCCATGATCGAACAACATCCTCAGTTTTTTTAAGTCGCACAGCTACGTCGGCGATGGTCATTCCCGAAGACTCACGAGCCCAGCGTATTACCGCTGGCTGCACACCAATGACTGCTTCACTTTTCACTATCTATAACTCTAAAACTATTTCACAACTTAGTTGAACATAATGTAATGCATCTATTTCCCAGTTAGTGAAATCTCAATGTCACTGTCGCATTACTGCCTCAAGCTCCGAAGCCTTGACCGGCACCCCCCGACTAATCAACTCACACCCTTTCGCATTCACCACCGCATCATCCTCAATCCGAATGCCGATGTTGTGAAACTTCTCGGGCACGCCGGCTGCGGGGCGCACGTACAGGCCGGGCTCTATGGTTAGCACCATGCCTTCGCGCAATATGCGGCTGGGGCGGTTTTTGATGGTCTCAAAGCTTAGCGGGTCTTTGCGTTCGGTGGTGTTGGCTAGCTCGCTTAGCTCGTTATAGCCACCGCAGTCGTGCACGTCCATGCCTAGCCAGTGGCCGGTGCGGTGCATGTAGAACTGAAAGTAGGCGCGGGTGTCGATGACGTCTTGTGCGCTGCCGTGTTTGTCTTTACTGAGCAGGCCTACGTCTAGCATGCCTTGGGCTAGCACTTTGACGGCGGCTTCGTGCGGGTCTACAAACCGCATGCCGGGTTTAGTGACCGCTATGGCGGCTTCTTGGCTGGCTAGCACCAGTTCGTACAGCTCTTTTTGTGGGCCGGTGAATTTACCGTTGGCGGGGAAGGTGCGGGTGATGTCGCTGGCATAGCTGTCTAGCTCGCAGCCTGCGTCTATTAGCACCAGGTCGCCGCTTTTCACGGGGGCTGCGTCGGCGCGGTAGTGCAGTACGCAGGCGTTGGCACCGGCAGCTACTATGCTGCCGTAAGCGGGGTATTGGGAGCCGTGCAGTCTAAATTCGTGCAGCAGCTCGGCGTCTAGATGGTATTCGCGCACGTCTTGGCCGGCTTTGATCATGCGGGCGCACAGCTGCATGGCGCGGATGTGTGCACCGGCGCTGATTTGCGCGGCGCGGCGCATGGTGGCTATCTCATGCTCGTCTTTAAACAAGCGCATTTCGTCTAGCACGGCGCACAGGTCGCGCTGCTGCTCGGGGCACAGCGCGCCATAGCGCACGCGGGCGCGCACCTTGCCTAGCCAGCCGTCTACGCGGGTCTCAAACCCGGGGTAGATGGCGAACGGGTACCACACGGTGTGCTGGTTTTCTAGCAGCTTGGGCATGTGGGTGTCGATGTCGGCGTTGGTCATAGCCTGGCTTACGCCCAGTGCTTCGGGCGCGGCGTCGGGGCCTAGGCGGTAGCCGTCCCAAATTTCGCGCTCTTTGTCTTTAGGCTGGCAAAACAGCGTGGTACTGCCGTCAGACTGGATCACCAGCGTGGCACCGGGCTCGGTAAAGCCGGTAAGGTAGTAAAAGTAGCTGTCGTGGCGGTACAAAAAGTCGCTGTCGCGGTTGCGCTGCCGCTCGGGGGCGGTGGGGATGATGGCCACAGCGGGTTGATTTTTGTCTTTGCCTAGCTGGGCAGCTACGCGGGCGCGGCGGGCGGCGTACAGGGCGTGGGGGGTGGCGTTGTTCATTCGAATCCTTGGGCTTTGCGTAGTAGTTCCATGCCGCGTTCTACGCGGTTTGCGCCGCGTGCTTGGCGTTGCTTGAAATGATTATCATCCTGCGCGTTAATTTCTGCCAGCCGTTCAGGTGTACCCACATCGGTCCACTCGCCTGTAAATAGCTCTGCACTTACCAGCCCTGCGTCCATGGCGGCGCGCCATACCGGTAACAGCGGGGCTTTAATGCCTTGCGGGTTGCCTGCGGGTAGGCTGCAGTAGGGCGGGGCAAACAGGGCGTGTTTGTACAAGCCGATGGTGCTGTAGGTGTACAGAGTGTGGCCTGCGTCTTTAGGCACATCTAACGCCAAGCCGTCAGCAGACAGGCCAAAGTCGCCGTGCGGGTTGTGCGCTGGGTTAGGCACCAGCCACAGGTGAGCCAGCTTGTCGGATGCGGCAAACTTGTCATACGCAGCCTGAGTAAACGTGAAAGTGGGCGCAAACACATCGCCTGCCAGGGCCCAAAACACGTCTGCCAGCTGCGGCAGCGCACGCACTATGCCGCCCGCTGTCTCCAGCGCGTAGCCAAAGTCTGCGCCCTCGTGCGAATAGGTGATGTGTAGATGCTCTAAATTTAATAGCTGCTTGAGCAGGTTTTG
>JAYSWJ010000094.1:0-4968 GCA_043718065.1 Polaromonas sp. | reverse complement strand
ACTAAGTGCCACTGAATTCTCGTTTCATTGATTCGGACAATCTCGCAAGTTGTTGATTTATATGAGTTTCATTAAATCAAATAGACCTGAGTAGTTACAATCCAAGTGCCATTTGGGCTTGTAACCCAAGTAAATCCTGCTCAAGCAGCTATTTTATTTATAGCAGTTGTGGTGCTCCGATGTCTACCATTACCCATTGAAAAGGGCTCCAACTGGAGCCCTTTTTTGTTTTAGCTTTTAGCCGCTTCTTTCTTTTTGCCTAAGAAGCTTGGTAGGTTAAATTGCGGCGGAACGCCCATGCTTTTGTTGATTAGCCATTGCTGGGCAATCGACAACACGTTGTTGGTAATCCAGTACAGCACCAGCCCAGCGGGGAAGAAGAAAAACATCACCGAAAAGGCTAGTGGCATAAACCACATCAGCTTGGCTTGCATCGGGTCTGGTGGCGCAGGGTTCAGCGCGGTTTGCAGCATGGTAGTTAGCGTCATGATCACAGGCAGCAAATACCAAGGGTCTGGCAACGACAAATCAGTAATCCAGCCCACCCACGGCGCGCCACGAAATTCTACTGACGACAGCAGCACCCAGTACAGTGCAATGAACACAGGGATTTGCACCATGATAGGGAAGCAGCCGCCCATCGGGTTGACTTTTTCTTCCTTGTAGATCTTCATCATTTGCTGCTGCATTTCTTGCGGCTTGTCTTTCAGGCGCTCGCGCATTTCCATGATCTTGGGGTTCACGGCTTTCATTTTGGCCATGCTGCGGTACGCTTGCGCGTTAAGCCAATAGAAGGCGGCTTTGATCAATATCACCAAGGCGATGATGGTCCAGCCCCAGTTGCCAATAAAGCCATGCAGCTTCTCCATCACCCAGTACATGGGCTTGGCCAAAATAGTGAGCCAGCCGTAGTCTTTGACCAGCTCTAGGCCGGGGTACAAGGCCTCTAGGTTGTTCTCTACCTGTGGGCCGATGAACAGGCGAGTTTCGGTGGTTTGTGTGGCTCCGGCTGCCACCACAGCCATGGGTGCGCGCATACCCACGGCATACAGGTTGTCTCTGACTTTTTGCATGTACAGGTCACGCTGCACACCGTCAGATAGTAGCCATGCGCTGGCAAAGTAGTGCTGCACCATAGCGACGTAACCATTGACTGACGTTTTTTGAAAGTCAGTCTTGTTCTTTTCAATATCGCTGAACGCGGCTTTTTGGTATTTCTTCTCTGCCGTGTAGACCACAGGGCCGGTGAAAGTACTGTAGAAAGACGACTCGCCGGGCGGCTTATTACCGTCGCGCACCAGCTGCGTGTACAACTGCGCGGACACCGGCGCGCCGCTGCTGTTAACGGCTTCGTGCTTTACTGCAATGTCATACGCGCCGCGTTTGAGCGTGTAGGTTTTGATGTATTTCACGCCGCCTATTTCAGCCGACTCTAGCCGCACGACCAGTTGGTTTTGGCCTGCAGGCAGGATGCGCTCGCCAGTGAGCGTCATGGGCGCAAGATGGCTGGGCAATGCGGCCTGGCCTGCCAAGCCCACCAAGCCACTTTGCGCTTCGTAGGCGCGTGCAGTACTGTTGTCTAGCAACACTACCGTGCGTTTGCCTTCTTTGGTCACGTCAAACTGTTGCAGCAACTCGGCACGCACTACGCTACCGCCTTGGCTGCTGATAGTTAGTTTTAGTAGGTCAGTGGTAACGTCATAGTTGGTGGCTGGTGTTTCTGCGGGGATGGCAACTGTAGCGACTGCCGCAGATGCTGCTCCACTGGCAGTGACCGCTGCTGTTGGGGCGGGCACGCCTGCAGCGGATACGCCTGGGGCGGTAGCGGCAATTTCCTTTTTGGCGGTCAACGGCAAGAAGGTGGCTTTGTTGCCGTTGTGCACTTGCCAGGCGTCCCACAACATGATGAGAGAGAAGCCAAAAATCACCCACAGAATGGAGCGGCGAATATCGTTCATAGCAAGGTCTTTGAAACAGGAGTGGGTGAAGTGACCGGACGGGCTTTGTCAAGCAGTCCGGTGAACAATTTGGGTGCGTTCTTAGCAGGGGGTACGGGGTCGTGTCCGCCCGCGCACCACGGGTGGCAGCGCACCAAGCGCGCCAAGGTCAAGTAGCTGCCTTGCACGGCACCGCGTTGCATTAGCGCATCCAGCGCATAAGCTGAACAGGTGGGGGTAAATCTGCAAGCAGACCCCAACCATGGACTGAGCAACAAGCGGTAGCCACGCACCACAGCAATTAAGCATTGCTGTGGTAAGCAGAGCAGGCGTTGCACAATCGGTGGGGTCATGGTAATTTAGCGCCTAGTTTTTTACGCAAAGCAGTTGCTGCAACTCGGCGCGCACGGCTTTTTTTAGCATGTCTGATGTGGCACTGATGAACTGGCTGCGCGAGAACTCTGCGCGCAGACGCACAACGTAGTGGCCCACGGCCAGTTGGTGGGCTAAAGCGTCACTCACTGCGTATACCTGTCGTTTAATAGTGTTGCGTGTTACCGCTCTGCGAGCCCAACGCTTAGGGCTGGCGACGCCCACTGCCAGTGCGGGCTGTACTACTGCTGGTAGCGCGGCGTAATGCAGCGCGAAGTGCCCAGTTTTGGCCACGATACGGCCCGCAAAGACCGCATCAAACTGCGCTTTAGAAACAAGATGCGCAACCAAAGAACCAAGCCAGCGTAGTAGAACGTGACTTCAGCGTCTGGTTGCTCGTGCTGTAACTAGGTTGCCTAGCTTATACAGCCAGACGCTTGCGGCCCATGGCGCGGCGTGCATTGATAACTGCGCGGCCGCCACGGGTGGCCATACGCACTAGAAAGCCGTGTGTACGGGCGCGGCGGGTCTTCGATGGTTGGTAAGTACGTTTCATGATGATGCTCTTAAAAAACTTCTCTTGCGGTGCTTGGGCGACTGCCTGGCTATTGCCGACTTAGTTTCGTAGCGCATATATCTGTTGCAGAGGTACTTGTAGCAAAGTTAAAAACTTAAATGCCCGAGCCACATTAGCGCTTAGCGAAACCTAGCATTATCGCAAAAACTGGGCTAAAAATCTAGCCCCATCAAGCATTTGTGAGGTTTTTCGCCTAATTTGCATGAGCTTATCGCCACCTGTGTTTAACCACCCCTGTAAAGCTCTTTTTACATCTTTTTAGTTTGTGGATAACCTACACGCAAGCTACAATACAAGGCAGAGAATTTCAGACATATCCACAACTACAAGGTAAGCGTATTAATGGCCGAGGGACAAGCCGCAGCACCAGCCCCCGCAGGGCTGAAGCCTTCTGATTTATGGGGCGCCTGCCTAGCACAGCTAGCACAGGAGCTGCCCGAACAGCAGTTCAACACCTGGATCAAACCACTTACAGCGACTATTGCTGAGGATGTGTCGCGGGTAACAGTGTGGGTGGGCAATCGCTTCAAACTAGACTGGATTCGGGCGCAGTATGCAGGCCGTATGGCGTCATTGTTAGACCAGTTCAGCCGTAGTATTTCGGGCCAGACTATTATACTTGAGTTAGCACTTGCTCCGCGTGAAGTAGCTATCAGGCATACCAGTAACTCTTTTAATGCTGAAGTAGCACCTGTCGCTAACATGGCTGCTGACACGCCCGTAGACAGCGAAGACGCGCAAGACCAAGGCTTCAGAAACCGGCTTAACACCAGCCTGACTTTTGAAGCACTGGTAGAAGGCACTGCCAACCGCATGGCGCGCGCCGCTGCCATGCACGTGGCTAGCAATTTGGGCAACCTGTACAACCCTTTGTTTATTTACGGCGGCGTCGGTTTAGGCAAAACCCACCTGATGCACGCTATAGGCAATCAGCTGCTCAAAGACAAGCCCCAAGGCAAAGTTCTCTACATCCATGCCGAGCAGTTTGTCAGCGACGTGGTCAAAGCCTACCAACGCAAGTCTTTTGACGAGTTTAAGTTTAAGTACCATTCGCTTGATCTGTTACTGATTGACGACGTGCAGTTTTTGGCCAACAAAGACCGTACGCAAGAAGAATTTTTTAATGCCTTTGAAGCGCTACTGGCCAAAAAGTCGCATATTGTGATGACTAGCGACACCTATCCCAAAGGCTTGGTCGACATCCACGAACGTCTAGTATCACGCTTTGATTCTGGCCTGACAGTGGCCATCGAGCCGCCTGAGCTAGAGATGCGGGTGGCTATTTTAATCAGCAAAGCGCGTGCCGAGGGCACCGAAATGCCCGAAGAAGTGGCCTTCTTCGTGGCTAAAAACGTCCGTTCTAACGTGCGTGAGCTTGAAGGTGCGCTGCGCAAAATTTTGGCCTATTCACGCTTTAACCAAAAAGAAATTTCTATCCCGCTAGCGCGCGAGGCCCTACGCGATTTGTTGTCGATCCAAAACCGGCAAATCGGTGTTGAGAACATACAAAAAACCGTGGCGGACTACTACAAGATCAAAGTGTCAGACATGTACAGCAAGAAGCGCCCGGCTAGCATCGCCCGGCCACGCCAAATTGCCATGTACCTGGCCAAAGAACTCACTCAAAAGAGCCTGCCCGAAATAGGCGAGCTATTTGGTGGACGCGACCACACCACCGTGTTGCACGCTGTACGCAAGATAGGCGCAGAGCGCCAGACACTGACCGAGCTAAACCAGCAGCTGCATGTGCTGGAACAAACCCTAAAAGGCTAAGCCGTGCCCCATAAATCACACAAAAACGGCAAAAAGGACAAGTTTGGGGATAGTTTTGGGATAAGTACAGACTTATCCACAAGCCATGGCCCAATGCTAAAGTTATCCCTTTGGTACACGGGCAAACCCAGCCGTTTAAACACAGACTATGCAATACGCTAAATCTATGATTAAACAGGCGAAAATAGGCTTATCCACACTTTAGTGCTGTGCTTACTACTACTACTATCTTTAATTAATTAAATACAAGTTAAGAGGTTGACATGATCGTTTTGAAGGCAACACAAGAAAAACTGCTCTCCACACTGC
>JAYSWJ010000093.1:0-1995 GCA_043718065.1 Polaromonas sp. | reverse complement strand
ACGCGGCGTTCATTGAGCCATTGTTCTAATTCATTAAAAGTGGTTGCTTTTTTATCGTACATAGTTTCCTTGCCGCTGCGGTTAGCAACGTATAGTTAAATGGCACCCCTGCCCTGCTTGCGTGCACGGCACGCATCCCCAAATGCGTTGAAAATGGCCGCATAAAAAGGTGTTTCCCAAAATTTCCACTCTGGATGCCACTGCACGGCGTAGGCAAACGAGCGTGCACCAACCACTTCAAACGCTTCTACCAAACCGTCTGGGCCGCGCGCCAAAGCACGCAAACCTTGTGCCAGTTTTGCTACACCTTGGCCGTGCAGTGAATTAACTTCTGCCGAGGCAGCCCCAGCCCATTGTTGCAAAACACTGTCAGGCTCAAACACTACGCGATGGCTAGGCGCGTATTGCACGTCATAGGGTTGGTCAGCCTTTTCGCGATGATCTTGCAGACCTGGGATGCTGTGCACAAGCTGGTGCAGGCTGCCACCCAAGGCCACGTTAATCTCTTGGAATCCTCGGCAAACACCCAGCAATGGAACCTGTTGCTCTAAGCAGGCTTTAACTAAAGCCAAAGTGAGCCTGTCGCGGTCTGGATCCAGTGGTAAGCTGGTGTCCGACACTTCTTCTCCGAAGTGCGAGGGATGTACGTTGGATGGTGAACCTGTCAACATAACACCGTCTACCAAGTCGAGCAATTCGTCGATTTGCCCTAAATCGCACAGCGGAAATACTACAGGTTGTACGCAAGCACCTTCTTTAACGGCTCGTGCGTATTTCTCCCCCAATACTAAAAACGGTAGTTGCCGTTCTGCAATGCCCAGTAGCCGATGGTCAGCGGGTAGCCACACCAAGCTGGGCGTCTGCTTCATAGGATTGCCTTCGTGCGTGATGTATTTGTCATAAACTTATGTTACTGAGTAATTGGTTCGCCATAAGAGCCATTTAAAGAAAGCTGATAGTTCCACTTTATACTATCTATTAATGAGCTTTTTCACAATGTGGGTTTATGCTATCTGAACTTTTACTGTCAGAAATGGCGCGTATCGGCAGCAAAGACAAGCTGCCCTTGCACCGCCAGCTCTACGAAGCACTGCGCCGCGCTATTTTGGACGGCATACTCGCTGCAGGCGATCGTCTTCCATCAAGCAGAGAGCTGACACAAGACTTAAGTTTGTCACGCAACACGGTAGTGGCAGCACTTAGCCAATTAAGTGTAGAAGGCTATTTGGTCAGCCGTGTAGGCAGTGGTACTTTTGTAAACAGCAACGTGCCCGTTGCTTCACCCTTGCGCAAACTTCCCAAGCTGCTTCCCAATGCGCAGCTCTCCTGCAGAGGCCAAGTACTTGCCACCACTTATTGCGCTACACAATTGGAGGTTCAACCTTTTTGCACCCAAGTGGCTGACTTCAGCGGTTTTCCGATTGCCCTGTGGCAGCGCTTACAAAACAAGCATTGGCGAATGGCCTACGCCGAAATGCTGGACTACAGTGACACCGGGGGCTATGCACCGCTGCGCCGAGCCTTAACCGACTATTTACGGGTATCGCGCAGTGTGCCTCTGGATGTTGAGCAGGTGATTATTACCAGCGGAACACAGCAGTCTCTAGAGCTGTGCGCCCACCTATTGGCAGACCATGGCGATACTGTGTGGATAGAAGATCCTGCGTATTGGGGCGCTGTCAAAGCTTTCTCGGCCACTGGACTGCATTTGCATGCTGTGCGAGTAGACCATGCGGGCATAGCGCCGCAAGCGACAGACGCGGCACGTCCGCCACGCATGATTTACGTAACCCCTTCGCACCAATACCCTACAGGTGCAGTGATGTCGCTGGCACGGCGACATCAAATTTTATCGCTCGCCAAAGAACATAAAGCTTGGTTGCTTGAGGATGACTATGACAGCGAGTTTCGCTTCAGTGGCCCACCTATTTCGTCTTTGGCAGGATTAGATTCCGAGGCGAGAGTGCTCTACATGGGTTCGTTTTCCAAGGTGCT
>JAYSWJ010000092.1:0-37345 GCA_043718065.1 Polaromonas sp. | reverse complement strand
GATTCCACTTCGTCCATCTCGCCGTCGCCACAAAACACCCACACCTTGCGGTTCTCTGTGTTGGCAATGCCGCGTGCGTGCAGGTATTTTAAAAAGCGCGCTTGGTAGATCGCCATCAATGGGCCGAGACCCATGGACACGGTAGGGAACTGCCAAAACTCAGGCATCAGCTTGGGGTGCGGGTAGCTAGACAATCCCTTGCCGTCCACCTCTTGGCGAAAGTTCAGCAACTGCTCTTCGGTCAAGCGGCCCTCTAGGTAAGCGCGTGCGTACACACCGGGCGACACGTGGCCTTGAATGTACAAACAGTCGCCGCCATGCTCTTTACCCGGTTCGGCACTCTCGGCATGCCAAAAATGGTTAAAGCCTGCGCCAAACATACTGGCCAGTGATGCGAAGGAGCCAATATGACCGCCCAAATCGCCACCGTCTGCCGGATTGTGGCGATTAGCCTTCACCACCATGGCCATGGCGTTCCAGCGCATGTAGGCGCGCAAGCGTTCTTCGATGTCTAGGTTGCCGGGGCAGTGCTTTTCTTCGGATGGTTCCAGCGTGTTGACATAGCCTGTAGTGGCCGAGAAAGGCATGTCGATACTGCTTTGGCGGGCATGCTCTAAAAGCTGCTCTAGCAAATAGTGCGCGCGCTCAGGGCCTTCGGCCTCAATCACGGCGGACAGTGCGTCCATCCATTCACGGGTTTCTAGGGCGTCGGTGTCGTTGGCGGCGGTGCCAAAAAGATTGGTAGGTACTGCAGACATGGGATCTCCTTAGGTTCTGCGTGGTTTGTCTCTATGCACGCAGGATACAGCGTGCACCATCATTTAGTACAGAGCCTCTATTATTCCATAGTTTTTTACAATTTCGAATTGTGCTTTACATTTTCTCATTATGAAATGCATTATTTTTGAATATGGATGCTCTTATAGGGTCGTATTTGAAGGTGGATACTTTTAGATGGTGAAATTTGGCGATGAAGCAGCTTGCGTAGAATAAAGATTGATTTTCTGACACCGTGAGCTGCGGCAATGGAGGAAGTCGCGCTCCATCACCGCTTGGCGGATTTGTGTAGTGATCTTTTCGCACCAGCTTGGTCGCGGTTGTTTGCAGTGTCGTAGCACGCGAAACACTTGAATTCACGCGGTTCTTCAAAGTGTTTTAGCCGTTTTAGGCCGTAGATACTGCTCAACCAGCTATGTAATTAATAGTGGTCACCAATACAACACTACGCCGAAGCGCGGGCTCTTCAAACCAAGCAAAGAACAATGTGACGAGTCGGGTCCGTCTCGATGAAAAATACGCAGCAAGGCGCGCGTTGGGGCGGCTAGCTAAACAAAGACGTCAGTTCGCGCGTGTTTGTGGAGTATTTTTCGCGAAAGAGATGCCCGGCTCGAGTCCAGCTCTCCGGCGCGCACACGAACCGAGAAACCACCCCAGCCAGCGCATACACTAAAGACCAGCTAAATCAATTCCTACAAGCTGTCAGCACATAAAAAAAGCCACCCGAAGGTGGCTTTTTGATTAACACAACAAAAAAATGCAATTACAGTTTTTGCGCCTGCATAAAGTCGTCAAACTTAGCTTCTGCAAAGCGGAACCACAGGTTAGCATCCGCGCGGAACTTGCTGTAGTCGCCGTAAATTTTGGCCCACTGAGGGTTCTTAGCTGACAGTTCGCTGTACAGCGCCATCGACTCTTTAAAAGCACCGGCCATTACATCGTTAGAAAAAGGACGCAGCTTGGTACCAGCACCCACCAATTGCTTCAATGCTGTTGGGTTACGGGCGTCGTACTTGGCTTGCATGTCGCTAGCAGCTAGTGCCGCAGCAGCCTCCACAATAGCTTTGTTTTCGGCCGACAGCGCTGCAAAGGCTTTGTCATTGATAAAGAAGTCTAGCTGTGGGCCACCCTCCCACCAGCCTGGGTAGTAGTAGAACGGGGCCACTTTGTTAAAGCCCAGCTTCTGGTCGTCGTAGGGGCCAATCCACTCGGCAGCGTCGATGGTGCCTTTTTCTAGGGCCGAGTAAATCTCGCCGCCAGGGATGTTTTGTGGCACGGCACCCATGCGCTCAAGCACCTTGCCGGCAAAGCCGCCAATACGCATCTTTAAACCCTTGATGTCTTCGAGCGATTTAATTTCTTTGCGGTACCAGCCACCCATTTGCGCGCCTGTATTGCCGCCCACAAAGTTAACAATGTTGTAGCCAGCGTAGAACTCGCGCATTAGCTTCATGCCGTTGCCCTCGAGCATCCAGGCAGACATCTGGCGGCTGTTCAGGCCGAATGGAATGGCGCAGCCCAAGGCAAACGCCTCATTTTTGCCAAAAAAGTAATAAGGCGCGGTGTGCGCCATTTCTATCGAGCCTTGTTGCACGGCGTCCACCACACCAAATGCGGGCGTAATTTCGCCAGCAGCATGGACCGAAATTTCAAACTTGCCACCAGACATGGCTTTGACTGCCTTGGCAAACACTTCTGACGCGCCAAAAATAGTGTCCAGCGGTTTTGGAAAGCTAGACGACAGGCGCCAGCGAACTGCTGCTTGCGCGTGCACTGCGGGTGCAATACCAGCGGCCAACACGCCAGCGATGCCAGCGTTTTTGATAAGGGAACGACGATCCATCTTGTCTATCTCCGAATGGGCTGGTTGATGATGTATCTAAAGCCCGGTTGAACAACCCATCTTATGGCGCGGTAGCCTTGGACGAGGACTTGTCTTAGTCAGTACCAATTTTAGAAACCGCGTCGCCCGTCGCCGCCCGGTGTTTACCCTTGAGATAGCCTTACACACCATGAGGCTTCAGGGTTCTGTAAGAAAGCGTCGCACAGGTGACTATGTCCATAACAATCTGCTAAATCCGCTTGCTATTTGCAACTGCGTAAGTCTCTTGGCAAAGTTACACACATAGATGACACTGCTTACCATGAAAGCCACTATCCCCAGCCATTTAGCACCACCTGAGAACCCTACCCACCCTGCATGGGGCGACGTACCCACCAGCCGCGTGCCAGGCTGGGTGTATACCGACGCGCAGATTTACCAGCGCGAGATGGCGCAACTGTTCTACCAAGGCCATTGGTGCTATGTGGGCCTAGAGTGCGAAATCCCCAAAGCGGGCGACTACAAACGTACGCAAATAGGCGAGCGTAGCGTGGTGATGGTGCGCGAGCGCGGCAGGCCCGGCCAGGCAGACCAAATTCATGTAGTAGAAAACCGCTGCGCGCACCGTGGCGTGCAGTTTGTACGCGAGCGTACGGGCAATGCACGCAGCTTTGTGTGCCCCTACCACCAGTGGACTTATAAGCTAAACGGTGATTTGGCAGGCCTGACCTTTCGCCACGGTGTACAGCGCGTTAACGACGACGGCAGCACAACCCAACAAGGCGGCATGGATGCAGATTTCAACCTGTGCGACCATGGCTTGACCAAGCTGAAAGTAGCGCGGCGTGGCGGCGTGGTGTTTGCGTCGTTTGACCACAGCGTAGAAAGCTTTGAAGACTATTTAGGCCCCGACGTGTTGCACTATTTTGACCGCGTGTTCCACAAACCGCTCAAGCTACTGGGCATTAACCGCCAGCGCATTCCCGCCAACTGGAAGCTGATGCAAGAGAACATCAAAGACCCTTACCACCCCGGCCTGCTGCACACTTGGTTTGTCAACTTTGGCCTCTGGCGTGCCGACCAACAAAGTCAGATGGTGATGGACGCTAAACACCGCCATGCGTGCATGGTGTCGCGCCGCAACGAGGGTGGCGCAGGTGCAGTAACACAGGGCGTCACCAGCTTCAAAGAAGGCATGCAACTGGGCGACAAAAGCTTACTCGACGTGGTGCCCGAGCCGTGGTGGAATTCGGGAAGCGCCTCTACCTCTGGAAGCGCCTCTGGCGCTGGCCCCACCGTGGTGATGATGACGTTATTCCCCAGCCTCATCATTCAGCAGCAAGTCAATTCATTGTCCACGCGGCATATTCAACCCGTAGAGCCCGGTGTGTTTGACTTTGTATGGACGCACTTTGGTTTTGAAGATGACACCGACGAGATGACCCAGCGCCGCCTGCGCCAAGCCAACCTGTTTGGCCCCGCAGGCTTTGTGTCGGCCGACGACGGCGAGGTGATTGAATTTGTACAGCAAGCATTTGCCGCCAACACGCAGGCCCGTGCAGTCAGCGAGATGGACGGCACCAGTGTGCATAAAACCGACCACAACGTCACCGAGACCCTGATTCGCGGCATGTATGGCTATTGGCGCGCGCAGATGGGCATTTAGTTAGTTGGTCAGCACAATGTTAATTTGGGCTTCTTGGCCTGGATAGTTCACCGAAGTAGCGATGAATGAAACCACTACTGGGCTGGGTCTAGGCCCGGCAGGCGCAGTGTTAGCAGCGTAACGCGCGTTACTGATAAATGTGGGGGTCATATTAATGCCAGCGTAAACCAGTGTGCCCCGCACTGGGGGATTAACAATTTGACCGCCTGTAACCACTGTCCACACCACGGGACCCGAGCTGGCTAGCTCAAAATTATTGCCCACAGGAACCTCGACATCTTGCACTTCACCTGGGAAAACATTGACAGCGTTAATCCGTTGGCCGTTAACATACAAGATGAGGTCAAAAGCTTCGACTGGCGCAGGGGGTGGCACCACCACATCGACACCCACGCCAACATCCACCGAACCACCGCCGCACCCTGCCAAAAGCAAACTAGCACTGACAGTAACGGCACCAAAAAAAGTAGCGACAGGCCGCTGCACCCAACGATTAAACGTCGTACGGTGAAGACCTGAATGATTGATAGATAGCATGAGCGTATGCTCCTTTAAAATACTGCTTTTAAACGTGACTTACAACAAGTCTCGCAAGCAGATAGCACCATCAACGCCGCGGCGTTGCACCGCGTTGACCACCATATGCACTGTGGGATACGTATTGCAACTCTTTACCTAAGCTTCATAATTTTTTAGTTTTCTTGTCAACCGTTTTTGCACTATGAATTTGCCCACAGAATTTGCACCTGGCTTGGTTATCCAAGGTTTCAGCGCGCCATTAAAGCTAAGCCATTTCAAACTAGCCGCGTTCGATATGGACTCCACACTGATTAACATCGAATGTGTAGACGAGATTGCCGACGCTGCAGGCCGCAAAGCAGAGGTGTCTGCCATCACCGAGGCGGCTATGCGCGGTGAGATTACCGACTACAAAGACTCACTGCGTCGTCGCGTGGTGCTGCTTAAAGGCGTGCCCGTTAGCGCCATGGAGCAGGTGTACACGCAGCGCTTGCAGCTCAACCCTGGCGCACGGCACCTCACGCAAGCATTCAAAGCAGCGGGCATGAAGCTGCTACTAGTCTCAGGTGGGTTCACGTTTTTTACCGACCGTATTAAAGACCGCTTGCAAATGGACTGGGCACGGTCCAACGTGCTGGAGGTTGCAGATGGCAAGCTAACAGGCCGCATGGTAGACCAGCCTTGGGGCGATATTTGCGATGGCGCAGAAAAGCGCAAAACACTGCTGGAGACTTGCGCGCTCATGGGCATAGACGCCAGCCAAACCATTGCCGTAGGTGACGGCGCAAACGATCTACCCATGATGGACGCCGCCGGTTTGTCAGTGGCCTACCACGCCAAACCCACAGTACGTGCACAAGCTATGGTAGCCATTAACTCAGGCGGGTTAGACCGCGTTTTAAGCCTGTTTCAGCCTTGAATTTATAGCCTATAAGCCGTTTCACGCCGTAGAAACTGCTCAAGCAGCTATTTTATTTATAGCATTTTAAGTTGACTTAACCAATACATCTGCATGCCCTGCTACAGGCATCGTTGTACCTATTGGTGCGGGTACAGACGTTGTGTGAATCACCGATTTGTTCGCACCCGGTGCATGCTTGCGTGCCAGCAGTGTATACATCGTAGGCACGACAAAGATGGTGAGCAGCGTGCCTAACGACATGCCGCCCACGATCACCCAGCCAATTTGCTGGCGGCTCTCGGCACCTGCGCCAGTGGCCAATGCCAGTGGTAATGCACCCAAGATCATGGCACCTGTGGTCATCAAAATTGGGCGCAGGCGCTGGGCTGCTGACTTTTGAATAGCAGTCCACATGTCCACCCCTTGCTCGCGCAATTGGTTGGCAAACTCGACAATCAAAATACCGTGTTTGGTAATCAGCCCCACCAAGGTAATCAGTCCAATTTGGCTGAACACGTTGAGCGTTCCACCACTCAGTTGCAGCGCTGCCAGCGCCCCCACCATCGACAGTGGCACGCTTAGCATAATGATGAAGGGGTCGACAAAACTTTCAAACTGTGCAGCCAGCACTAAGTAAATAAACAGCAGCGCCATTAACAGCACCAAGCCCAGCGAAGACGACGAATTGCGAAACTCGCGGCTTTGCCCTGCCAAATCTGTGGCGTAGCCCGGCTTAAGCACCTTCTTGGCCGTGGCATCCATAAAGTCCAGTGCTTGGCCTAGCGAATAGTCAGGCGACAGCGAGGCGTTGATAGTGGCTGATCGGCGCTGGCCAAAGTGGTTCAGGTCACGCGGCACCACCACTTCGCGCAGCTTGACTATGGCTGACAATGGCACCATCTGATCATTTTTACCGCGTACAAAAATACGTTCTATATCATCAGGTGTATCGCGCTCGGTAGCGCTGGTTTGCACGATCACGTCGTATTGCTCGCCTTCGCGTTTGTAGCGGGTCACGTTGCGGCCGCCCAGCATGGTTTCTACTGCGCGCGCTGCTACTTCAATGCTTACGCCTAGATCGGCTGCCTTCTCGCGGTCAATTTCCATTTTGATCTCGGGTTTGTTCAAACGCAGATCGGTATCAGGCTGCACAAAACCGGGGTTTTTGGCCATCTCGTCTTGCATAGCGCGCACAGCTTGGCTTAGGTTTTGGTACGAATCAGACGTGACGATTACAAAGCTGACGGGCCGTGAATTAAAGCCTTGGCCTAGTGAGGGCGGCGTGTTGGGGAACGCCGTGACACCCGGCAAACCTGCGATGCGCCCAGTCATTTCGCGGGCCATGTCGGTGGTCTTTTTGGTCCGCTCTTCCCACGGTACAGCGCGGAAAAACACGTTACCTTGCGCTACGGTGGGATTGCCGGTAACAGTAAAAATACGGTCAAATTCTTTGTACTGGCCACCGATACGCTCAATGGCTTGGGCGTATTTCAAGGTGTAGTCCAGCGTAGCGCCATCAGGGCCGTTAATGTTGTTGATAATCACACCACGATCTTCTATCGGGGCCAGCTCTTGCTTCATGCTTTTGTACAGCACAAAGCTGCCTACGCCCGAACCCAGCATCACCAACACCACCAACCACCGTGCTTTCAAAGTCCAGCCTAGCAATTTGGCGTAGCCGCGTGTGACAGCTTGCAGGCCGGCTTCAATCCAACGGTCAAAGAACAAGGGCTTAGGATTGTGCCTAAGCAGCTTAGAACACATCATGGGCGAGAGCGTGAGTGCGACAAAACCCGACACCACAACCGAGCCTGCCAAAGCCAATGCAAACTCGGTAAACAAACGCCCTGTACGACCGGGCGTAAACGCTAGCGGCGCGTACACTGCCGCCAAAGTCAACGTCATAGCCACTACGGCAAAACCAATTTCTTTGGCCCCCACGATGGAGGCCTCCAGCGGTGATTTGCCTTCTTCAATGTGGCGGTAAATATTCTCCAGCACCACAATCGCATCGTCCACTACCAAGCCAATCGCCAGTACCAGCGCCAGCAGGGTAAGCGTGTTGATTGTGAAACCAAATAGTGCCATCAATGCAAACGTGCCAATCAACGACACAGGAATCGTGACCAGCGGAATGATGGACGCGCGAATAGTGCGCAAGAATACAAAAATAACCAAGGCTACCAACACCGCTGCTTCTAAAATAGTGGCGAAAACGGCTTTGATAGAGCGATCAATAAACACCGAGTTATCGTTAGCCACTTCAATCTCTACACCCTGCGGCAAATTAGCCTTAATTCTAGGCAGCATCTCACGCACACCCGCAGACAGCTCCAGCGGGTTGGCCGTAGCGTTGCGAATCACGCCCAGCGTGATGGCGTCTTTACCATTAAGCCGGGTAGACGTGCGCTCAGACGCTGCGCCTTGGCGCACCTGCGCTACATCGCCAATGCGTACGGGCTGCCCATTAACGGTGCGAATAATTACCTGTGCAAATTCTGCGGGGCGCTGCAAATCGGTGGCGGTAGTCACGTTAAATTCGCGTTGCTTGCTCTCGATACGCCCTGCGGGCACTTCAACGTTAGATCGGCGTAAGGCATCTTCTACGTCTTGCGTAGTCAACTTAAAGGCGGCTAGCTTGTCAGCGTCAATCCATATGCGCATAGAAAATTTGCGCTCACCAAACACGCGCACATCTGCCGCGCCGGGCGCGGTTTGCAACATAGGCTTGGCTAAGCGGTTGGCCAGGTCAGACAGTTGCAGTGCATTCAAAGTGTCAGAGCTAAAGGCTAGCCAAATCACGGGCTGCGCATCCGCCTCAATCTTGGCTACGACGGGCTCTTCAATATCTACGGGCAGGCGTTGGCGTACGCGGCTGACTTTGTCACGCACGTCAGCCGCTGCGCTGTCGGCGTCACGGCTAAGCACAAAGCGCACGGTGATTTGGCTTTGCTCTTGGCGGCTAACCGAGGTGATAACGTCGACACCTTCGATACCTGCCAGCGAATCTTCCAGCACCTTGGTAACCTGCGCCTCCACCACCTCGCTAGAGGCACCACGGTAGCGTGTTTCTACCGTCACGTTAGGCTCGTCAATCTTGGGGTACTCGCGCACCGCTAGCTTGGTAAACGATACGTAGCCAATCAACAAGATCAGCAAAGACAGCACCGTGGCAAACACGGGACGGCGGATGGATACCTCGGGCAGTTGCATAGCGTGCTCCTACGGGGTGAATGGACTAATAGCTAGCAAGATGGCTAAGGTGAACGGACGAATTATTTAGCAGGGGCTGATGCAGGTGCCAATGGTGGTGCGGTAGCCGTACTTGGTAACGCGGCTGAAGGCGTACTTGCAACCGCGCCGCCTGCCGCTGCACTGGCTGGATTAGCTGGCCCTGCCCCACCTGCTTGGCCTTGTGGGCGACCAAGGTCCACCACGCGCACAGGGGTGTTGTCGCGCAGCAAGCGCTGCTGGCCTGCCACCACCACCGTGTCGCCCTCTTCCACGCCGTCTGTCAGCTCTACCCGGCCGGGGCGGCGAATGCCGATTTTGACCTCAGTGCGTTGCGACACCAATCGCTTGCCATCGACAAACACAGGGGGTGTAGCAGCGGGCGTTACGGCTGGTGCACTGGCACCGCTAGTAGCCGCAGACGCTTGCGCCGCATCGGCCAAGACTTTGGCTTGCTCTTCGGTTTGGGTAACAACCTTGATCACGTACTGTTTGCCACCCTGCGGCACGATGGCTTCTTCAGGCACGGTGAGCGATTTTTCTTTGACGTTAAACACCGTGGTGACGCGTGCAAACATACCGGGGCGCAATGGGCCACCGGCGCTGCTGGAGCCACCAGAACGGCCACCAGTTGCTGCTTTAGGTGTGCCTGCGGCCTTAGACCCACTTATAGACCCGCCTGCAGGTTCGCTTGCTGAGTCACTTGTATTACGTGCTGTTTGTGTGCCAACAGGGCGGCTAGCACCTTGGCTAGGGCCAGAGCTTGCACCCACCGCGCGCGCACTTGGCATGCCGGCGACCGAAATACCACGGGCCGAAGCGCTGTTAACCGCGCACGCTGCGGCTACCGTGTCAGTAGCGCGTGGTGCACCAGCTGCGCCGCCACTTGCACCAACAGCCGATCGCGCTGCAGGCTTGGCCGCCGCGCGTGCGCTAGCTGCGGGTTTAGCGTCGGCAGGCTTAGCGTTACCAGCATTAGCGCCAGCAGCCGCACTGGCACCAGCCATAGGCGCTGACGCACCCGCCGCAGGGCCACCTGCAGCACGCTGCACCAGCGGCTCACCGCTTGAATTAGGCATCACAGCGCGCATGGCCACAGACCGGCCATTCGCATCAATTTGCGGGTCAATCGCTTCGATTTTGGCTTTAAATGTGCGCCCTGGCATGGCGTCTAGCTGCAGCTCTACAGGTTGGTCTCGTTTGAGCTTGCCCTGAAAACGCTCTGGCAGCCGAAAGTCCACGTACATGGATGACAGGTCTTCAATATTGACCATGTCGGCGCCGTCTTTGACATAGTCGCCCAGGTTGATGCTGCGAATGCCTGCGGTGCCGTCAAACGGCGCCACAACGCGCATGCGCTCCCAGCGTGCGCAGGCCAGCGCCATTTGCGCCTCAACCACTTGCACGTTGGCGGCAGATTCATCCAGCACGCGCTGGGCTACAAAATTTTGCGCCACCAGCTCTTGGTTGCGCTTTAGGTTAGCGCGTGCAATCGACACCTGCGCTTCGGCTTGGCGCACTTCTGCGCGCTGCAGCACATCGTCTAGCTGCACCATGATATCGCCTTTGCGCACACGTCCCCCGTCGGTAAAGCCCATCGACTGCACGCGCCCAGCTACCTCGGGGCGTAGCAATACGTTTTGGCGTGAACGCAAAGTACCCACCGACTGCGCATCGTCTTGCAGACGAGTGACCTCTACTTTAGCCACCTCAACACCTGCAGGCCCACCAGAACCACGGCCTCCTGCCCCAGATGCGCCGCCTGCGGGCGCTGGGGCAGCGCTGTTTGAACCTGCAGCCCCTGCTGCGTTTGCCGTAATTTCTTGCGGGCCTTTGGGTTTGTTTTGATACCAATATGCCGCACCCGACGCCAGCGCGATACCCACTACAGCCACTGCCGAATATATTGCTTTAGAAGCCATGAACACCAGTCTCTTATTTGTAAGAAAATACTTACTGTTTAATGTAGCAGGCCGCCAGCTATTGGCTTGCCAGCGCAAGGCAATAGCCTAGTGTTTTGCGCTACAAATCTACATAGCTGCTTTGCGGCCATTAACACTACGGCCCCTTCAGCACTCCCCTATTAGCTAGCGCATCCGCGCGCTCATTGCCAGGGTCGCCTGCATGGCCTTTGACCCAGCGCCAGTTAATGTCGTGCCCACCACTAGCTACTAAGGCATCTAGCCGCTGCCAAAGTTCCACATTTTTTACCGGCTCTTTACTGGCAGTGCGCCAGCCGCGCGCCTTCCAGCCGTGGATCCATTCAGTAATACCTTGCAGCACATACTTGCTGTCCAAATACATATTGATTTTGCAGGGCCGTTTAAGTGCTTCTAGCGCCTGAATCACCGCCATCATTTCCATACGGTTGTTAGTGGTGTTGGCCTCGCCGCCAAACAGCTCTTTTTCGGTATCGCCTGATTTAAGAAATACGCCCCAGCCGCCCGGGCCAGGGTTGCCTTTGCAGGCACCGTCGGTGTAAATATCTATCGTGTTCATTCAATCGTTTAAGTGAGGTTTTTGAGAGGATTTTTTAATACAAAAATCAGTATCAACCCAAGTATTATGTGCTCGGGGCGCTACAGAAACAGGAGCGGTTGCCATTTTAGGTGCTTTCTTCCATGCAGCTCCCAGCAAGCGCATACCGCGCACGCGTTTGACCGCGGTCACGCAGTACGCTGCACCCAAAATAGGCCAATAGCGCTGCCCCAGCTTGTCCATCCACGCCATGCGGTCAAGCCAAGCGGCACTGCGTACGGCAGGCCGGTAGCAGCCAAAGCTGCTCGATTCCACCTCAAAGCTAAGTAGGCGCAGCCAGTCGCGCAGACGCCAGTAGCCAATAAATTCACCCCCCTCGGGCAGATACAAGCTGCCCACACCCGCACGCTGCGCCATACGGCCGCGCTGCTGACGCCAGCCCCATAAACTAGCCGGGTTCAAGCCGCAAATGACCACCCGGCCATCAGGTACCAGCACGCGCGCCGCTTCGCGCAGTGTGGCGTGCGGGTCGGTGCTGAACTCTAGGGTGTGGGGCATCACTAGCAGGTCTAGGCTGGCTTCGGCAAACGGCAGCGCGGCAAAATCGGTGATTAAAGCGGCTTGGGTAGGCGATGCTGCGTTCCGCGGTGTTGCATTAAATTCGTCATAGTGCGCCAATGCCAGCCACTGGTGCGGCATGCGGTTGGCCTGCAGGCCCGCAATATCGGGCCAACCCAGCTGCAAGGCATGGTAGCCAAACACATCGGCCACGGCGGCGTCTACCTGGGTACGCTCCCACTGCAGCAAATACTGCCCAGCGGGCGTGAGAAGCCAGTTTTGCAGACTATGCTGGGGTAAACCTATAATTTGATCAGCCATGAACCTAATTGCACACCTTATTGCCCTGCCAGCATTTACCGACAACTATGTTTGGATGCTGCATGACACCCGCCGCGCCATTGTCGTTGACCCAGGCGATGCAGAAGTCGTGTTTGCAGCTTTGTCGCGCTTATCGCTGCAGCTAGAGGCCATTTTAGTCACGCACCACCATGCTGACCACACCGGTGGCGTAGCCGCCCTGCGCGACGTCACAGGCGCTGCCGTGTATGGCCCCGCGCGCGAGACCATGCCCGAGCCCATTCGCCGCCTTGAGCATGGCGATAAAGTGCAAGTACTGGGCCACACTTTTGAAGTCATCGACGTGCCGGGCCATACCAGTGGGCACATCGCCTACTATTGCGCCGCCCCGCAGGGCCAAGCCACCCCACTGCTATTTTGCGGCGATACGCTTTTCTCGGGCGGCTGCGGCAGGCTGTTTGAAGGCACGCCAGCACAAATGTTGGCCTCGCTCGACGCGCTGGCTGTCTTGCCTGCCGCCACGCGAGTGTGCTGCACGCATGAGTACACTTTAAGCAACCTGCGTTTTGCGCGCGCTGTGGAACCAAACAACGCAGCGCTGGCTCAATACCAAGCAGACTGTATTGCGCTGCGCGCGCGTGGTGACATTACGCTGCCCAGTAGCATTGCCCTAGAACGCCAGATCAACCCTTTTTTGCGCAGCCGCGAGGCAACCGTAGCCCACACTGCACAGCAGTTTGATCCGGCGGCCACCGACACACTGGGTGTATTTACCGCTATTCGCCAATGGAAAAACCAGTTTAAATGAACCTACCTGTACGCCATGATTCGCGCTCTGTTTTGCGCCCTGCTCCAGATTTTTCATCAGTCAATTCGCCCACCGCTTGCGCCACTATCATTACAGCTCTACCTGCTAAGTCACCAACTCGCCGCAGTGCAGCTATTGTGCGCTGCAGTCTCTTGGCATGCGCTGTGTTTGGCCAAGCAGCATTTGCGCAGGTTCCCACGTTAGCGGGCAATCCCACGCTGCTAGCGCAGTATGCAGGCTCTGGTAACGCCGAGTCCGCAGCGCCCCAGCCTGCTGCTGCTGCCACATCTACAGCCACACCAGCCCCTGCACCTATTGCCCTACCTGCTGCGGCACCCGCTGTACAAGTTGCACCCGCTGCACAACCAGCGCCGGTAACTACACCCCGAAATAGCATACAACCCGCCCCACAACCTGCAACTGCTGCAGACGAAGCCCCCATCGTGGCCACCCGCCCTACCAACGACGCCGACCTATGGGCTCGCATCCGCCGTGGCTACCGCATGCCTGATTTGCAAAGTGAGCTGGTCACCAGCCAAGAGCAGTGGTACGCCACCCGCGCCAGCTACATTGGCCGGATGACCGAGCGGTCGAACAAATATTTGTACCATATCGTCGAAGAGCTTGAGCGCCGCAACATGCCCACTGAGCTGGCGCTGTTGCCTTTTATCGAAAGCGCCTTTAACCCGCAAGCCGTATCGGGCGCAAAAGCCGCTGGTATGTGGCAGTTTATGCCCGCCACAGGGCGCGACTATGCGCTTAAGCAAAACATTTTTCGCGATGACCGCCGCGACGTGCTGGCATCGACCCGCGCCGCGCTGGACTACATGCAAAAACTCTACCGCATGTTTGGCGACTGGCACTTGGCACTGGCCGCCTACAACTGGGGCGAAGGATCGGTACAACGCGCCATTGCTAAAAATCAGCGTGATGGCTTAGGCCTTGGCTACCTAGACCTGAGCATGCCCAACGAAACGCGCAACTACGTGCCCAAGTTGCAAGCGGTGAAAAACATCGTCTTAACACCGTCGCTGTTCAATGCCCAGTTGCCTGAGATACCCAACCACCCGTATTTTCAAAGCATCCCCTTGGCCCGTGACTTGGACGTTGCGCTGGCTGCCAAACTGGCTGAAATCAAGCTAGACGACTTCAAACAGCTCAACCCATCTGCCAACAAGCCGGTGTTGTTTGCCTCCCTGACCAAGCAAATTTTGCTGCCTTGGGACAACGCAGGCATTTTTGAACGCAACCTGGCTATTCACAACGGCCAAACCGCAGGCTGGACGGTGTGGACAGCGCCCACAACGCTCAATGCCGCCGACGCCGCCCGCCGTGTGGGCATGAACGAAGCACAGTTTCGTGAGATCAACCGCATTCCGCCGCGCATGCTGATCAAAGCAGGCTCTACCCTGCTGGTGCCACGCGGCGCAACCCAGCAAAAAGACGTGAGCGAGCAAGTAGCCGACAACGGCCAAATCAGCTTTGCACCCGAGATCGTTTTAGTCAAGCAGTCGGTCAAGCTGCGCAAGGCCACCAGCCTGGCAGCGCTAGCCAGTAAATATAACGTCAGCGCTGCCAGTCTTGCAGGTTGGAACAAAGTTAGCCCCGCAGCCAGCTTTAAAGCTAAACAAAGCGTCGTGCTGTACCTGCCCAAAAAAATCCGTACAGCAGGTGGCAAGGCAAGCAAGGGCGGCAAGCTAGCGCGCGGCGGCAAAGCATCGGTGGTTAAAAAACCACGCAAGCGTTGAGTATCTCTCGTTAGTGGCAAATGATTTAGTGAGTTCTTTCGGAATTTTTCATTCGTAGATATTGAATAGTTTGCTATATATTTTGTAGTAATTAAGGGTTCAATAAGGCAAGCCAGCAACCGCAAATCTAGCTGTAGCTAGATTTGCGGCCTGCAGCGGCACCTGGCGAGCCGCGCTAACTACGGGCAAAACAGGCGGTGCAGCGATTCAGTCAAAGGTGCTACTCTTCGTTCGCCATGCCCAATGTGTCCCTCATTCACTATGCCAAGCAATTACTGCTGGGCGCAGTGCTGGCGCTAGCAGCGCCTTGGGTTTTTGCGCAAACTACCGCTACGGCCCCAGCTCCCACCCTAGAGGCACCGGCCATCATCGTGCTGCGCACACTGGCCTTGGTCACTGCCACCCAAACCACTTTGCAAGCTGTGCAAGCCGTACCTAGCGCGCAATGGCAACTCTTTAATCCTCAAAAAACTTATCCAATTAGCAAAGATACTGCGCTGTGGATGCAACTGCAGCTGTCAGTAAGCGCGCCGCAGAGCGGCTGGGTCATCAGAATGCCCAAACCCTTTTTAGACCGGTTCGAATTGCATTGGCTAGCCGCCAACGGCGAATGGACTATGCAAGTCACTGGCGAATCCATCGCGCACACTCAGTGGCCTGTGCGGGGGCTTCATCCGCAGTTTGCCATGCCCGCTCTTGGGCTGGGAGAGCATACTGTTTTTATTAAGCTGGAAAATTCATTCCCTACAAACATAACCATTTTGACGTTTAACAGCCGCGACGCTGATGCTGACGCTTTAAGCCATGCATTGCGGGCAGGTTTGATCACTATGTTTGTATTTTGCATGGTGTTTATAAGTGCTTGCTTGGCTATCGTTTACCGAGATGCAGCCTATGCTTGGTATAGCGCTTACGCACTATTCAGTGCACTTGCAGTAGTCGCGTATACGGGCTTTGGATACTACGTGTTGTGGCCTTCAGCTAGCTATTTTGCTGAAAGATCATCTGTGGGATTTATCTTGGCAGCATCGATGGCGCAGATAGTGTTTTGCTACGTAACTTTTCAGCCACAAAAACTCTGGTCTAAATTCACACCCATTGCTCGGGTAAGCCTAGTCGTCACTGCAGCTTGTATAGGCGCGTCCGCGCTTGAAAATATCGACATCTGAGTTATTTGTTTTCTTGTTGCTCTGGTAATTTGTTGGTGTGTGATTTTTAGCATGGTCTTTGTACGGCTTGTCAAAGGCGAAACATCTGCCAAGCTTTGGATGCTGGCTTATTTACCGACAGCATCCTTACTTTTTTTACAAACGATTGACCAATTAGGTTTATCTAATCAATCTATCGTAGGCTACTACTGGGTGTTATACAGCCTAATCTTTGAGGTACCCGTGCTGCTCGTGGCGTTGATATTGCGCGCCAAGGAGCGCGACGCGCAGAGAGTTGTGCAGTATGCGCGCCAGCAGCTTGACCCATTGACAGGCTTTATATTGCCCCGCGCATACCAAGTGACTGCCACTGACGTGTGGGAGAAGGCTATGTCGCTTGATTTGGGTTTAGCCGTGGTGTATGTGCAAGTAACACAACCCAGCCTGTCCTTTTTCAGTGGCCGCAGCTACGGCCCGGGCAGCGAACGCATTGTGCGCGTACTGCGCACAGTGTTTCGCCAGGAAGACACCTTTGCCCAAGTCAGAGACGATGTGTACGCTGTACTGATGCCCGGCATAGTGCTGGGTGAGCAGCTGCAAAACCGCCTCACAAGGGTAATAGCGCAGCTGCACATGCTCAGCCAAGAGCTTAAAACGGAGTACCCGCTGCGCACCCGTATATCAGCGTGCACCACCCAATCGCTGGCCATGCCGTGGCCGAACGTGCACCGCATATTGTTAGAAAATTTTAGCGATGAAAAGAACTGGAGCAAAAGCACAATCCGCATCGTCTCCAAGCGCCACCGCCAGAGACGAGACTGTTCTGATTTAAGTAAATTCTGGACCCGCGCGGTCGAGGTTGAGGCTAATTTCAACAGAACATCCAGCCTATAATCATTGGCAGCTGTGATTTGGCTCTGCGGCACTGCGTCTGGCTTTACGCGCCGTTCGAGCACTAAACTATATCCATGGCCATACCTAACAGTTTTATCCAAGAGCTCATCGCACGCGCCGATGTGGTGGAGATTGTTGGCCGGCATGTGCAGCTGAAAAAGGCTGGTGCCAACTACTCTGGCCTGTGCCCTTTTCACGGGGAAAAAACTCCGTCTTTTAGCGTTAGCCCTAGCAAGCAGTTCTACCACTGCTTTGGCTGCGGTAAAAACGGCAATGCGATTAGTTTTCTCATGGACCACAACGGCATGAGCTTTATCGAGGCCATCAAAGACCTAGCGCAAACCATGGGCATGCAAGTGCCCGAGGACGAGCGCAGCCCGCAAGACCGCGCCCGCGACGCCGAGATACGCACACTGCAAGCCACGCTCACCGACGTATTGCTCAAAGCATCAGACGCCTACCGCGCGCATCTGAAAGACTCAGACCGCGGCAAAGCCTACTTTCGCCAACGCGGCCTGACTGGCGAGATTGCCAAGCAATACGCACTGGGCTACTCGCCCGAAGGCTGGCGCAGCCTGGCCAGCGTGTTCCCCGACTATGACGACCCACTGCTGGTGGAGAGCGGCCTAGTCATCGAACGTCCCGAAGACGACAACAACCCAGACGGCGAGAAAAAAAAATACGACCGCTTTCGTGACCGGGTCATGTTCCCTATCCGCAACGTCAAAGGCGAAACCATTGGCTTTGGCGGCCGCGTGCTGGACAAAGGCGAGCCCAAGTATTTGAACTCGCCCGAGACACCGGTTTTTAGCAAAGGCCGCGAGCTGTACGGCCTGTTTGAAGCCCGCGCAGCGCTACAAAAATCAGGCTTCGTGTTAGTAACCGAAGGCTATATGGACGTGGTGGCGCTAGCGCAGCTAGGCTTTCCCAACGCTGTGGCTACGCTGGGCACGGCCTGCACTACTGACCATGTGCAAAAACTGTTCCGCTTTACCGACCATGTGGTTTTTAGCTTTGACGGCGACAGTGCAGGCCGCCGCGCAGCGCGCAAAGCACTGGATGGCGCTATACCGTATGCCACCGACACGCGCACCGCTAAATTTCTCTTTTTACCGCCTGAGCATGACCCCGATAGTTTTGTGCGCGAGCACGGTGCAGATGCCTTCTCCCGCTGCATTGCCGAGGCCGTACCACTGTCGCGCTTTTTAATCGACGCCGCACGCGACGGCTGCGACTTGTCCGAAGCCGAAGGCCGAGCCCGCTTTGCCAGCCAAGCCAAGCCGCTGTGGCTACCGCTACCCGACGGTGCCTTAAAGCGGCAGCTACTGCGCGAAATTGCTACATTGGTCGAGCTGGGCGAACATGAACTAACCGACCTGTGGCTGCCCAAAACAGCCCCCGCAGCGGCTGCCCGTAGTGCCGCCAACGGGCCGTATGTGCCCGGCAGCCGCGACGGCGAAGACCCCGGCAAAACCAACCGCTATAAAAGCAAAGACGGCGGTAAATGGCAAAAGCCGGGCAGCAAGATACCCGCCTACGCAGGCTACACCGTCCAGCCACGCGCTGGCAGCCTAGGTGGCCGCACGGCACCCACCAGCCGCAGCGACCGCGCTTTACAAATTTTGCTACTTGATAACGCTGCCTGGGAGCCATTGTCTAGCGCAGAGCACCACTTGCTGTGCGAGCTACCTGCACCGCACGGCGTGCTGTTCGCGTGGCTAGATGCCCAGATTCAAGAGCATGGCACGCAAACCTGGGGTGCACTAAGCGAAGGCCTGCGCGGCCATACGCACGAGGCCATCGCCCGCAAACTAGTGATGGCGGTACCTGACGACATCACCAACGACACCCAAGAGCTGATCGCCATTGTGCAAAAGATGCATTTTGAAGCCGAAGATGCCGAACTCAAAGCACTGGCAGTCAACATCGCCGATCCAGCAAGTTTTGCCCGCTACAAAGAACTGATGGAGCGGCGCAAGGCCCGCAGCCAAGCCAGCGTGGCTTAAATACTACGTCTGACATTCAAACCTTCTTTTGCGGCGATGGCAGTGTACGCACAAGCGGTGTATATATCTAGCAATGTCAATTTGCAGCACCTATCCTTTTACGTTCAAGGTGGTTAGTCGGTACGCGTGTGCGTCGCTGTGTTGGTACCGATTGCTACGTCGTTTCGTTAATTTCTTTTTCCTCATCGGACATCTAATCTCTATTGCCTCGCCGGGTTGTTGGTTGCTCGGTTAGCATGCGCACCGGGGAGCTGGACTCGAGCCGGGCATCTCGCTGCAAAAATACTCCGAAAACACGCGCGAACTTTTGTTGTGGTTTAGCTGGCTTTGTACCGCGCGCCTGTCGTAGTATTTTTCATCGAGACGTACCCGACTCGTCACATTGTTCGTTACTTGGTTTGGAACAACCCGCACGCCGGAGGAATTGTTGGATTGGTGAATACTATCAATTGCATAGCTGGTTGAGCAGATTCTACGGCCTAGAACCGTTAAAACACTGTGAAAACTGCGTCAATTTAAGCGTTTCTCCGCTATGCCGCGCATGAATCAACCCAACCAAGCTGATGCGAAACGATCAATCACTAAGATAGCCAAGTGGTGATGGAGCGTGGTCGTAATGAAAATCTGAAGAAAGGCCCGCGATGCAAAAGTTAATGCTTAAAAGATAGTGCAAATCAGATGTTTCAGGTATAATCCGTGTAACAGAAGCAAGCGCGACAGCAGCACCTCCGTACCGGCACCGAGCACCCTAGCGTCTCAACCAGCCACTATCGCAAGGACTGCATTCCAAATGATCGCCCACAAGCGGGCTTCTACCCATCCCCCCGCCTAGTTCATCTGGCCCACGCAAACAGACGTTTAAACCGCGCAAGCCTGCTGGCCAGTCAACTATTTTTCCGCGCCTTGGGTTAATCCAAGCTGCATTGTTTTGTGTTTCGTTATGTAGAGAGGTAAATATGGCCACTAAGCCCGTTAAAAAACCCGCCGCACCGACATTGCCTAAAGCGGCACCCAAAGCGGCAGCGAAAGCTAACCCTCAAACGCCTGTCAAAGCGGCCACTCCCGCCGCGAAAGCCAAACCCGTGCCCACATCGAAAACTCCTGCCCCTATCGCCAAACCCGCTGTCAAAACAGCGGTTAAACCAGCCGCCAAAGCCATGCCTGTCAAAGCAGCTCCACCTGTACTAAAGCCTGGTGCCAGAATCCCCGGCAAACGCGGCCCCAAGCCTAAAGGCAATATCAGCGGTATCCCAGATGTCGAAGAAATAGACCCGCGCGATATTGAAACAGAACCCGTTGTTGTAGCCATCGACCCTGAGACAGGCGAGAAGGTCAAACCACTGCGCATGAAACTGTCCAAGGCGAAAGAACGCGCCTTGATGAAAGAATTTGGCCTGGACGATACAGTGTTGTCTGAAGAAGATTTGGTCAAGCGTCGTCTGCGCCTGAAGGCGCTGATTACCTTAGGCAAAACACGTGGTTACTTGACCCACGGTGAGATTTCTGACCACTTACCCGACAAATTAGTCGACGCTGAAACGCTAGACGTAGTGCACTCGCTGCTCAACGACATGGGTGTTGCCGTGTACGAGCAAACGCCAGATGCAGAGACTTTGCTGCTCAACAACAACGCACCCACTGCCGCCAGCGTAGAAGAAGCCGAAGAAGAAGCTGAAGCCGCGCTGTCTACCGTAGACAGCGAATTTGGCCGCACTACTGACCCCGTGCGTATGTACATGCGCGAGATGGGCACGGTTGAGCTGCTGACACGTGAAGGTGAAATCGAAATTGCCAAACGTATTGAAGGTGGCCTGCATGTGATGATGGAGGCGATCTCCAACAGCCCGGCCACCATCCAGGAAATCTTCAACATGATGGAGGAGATTTCTAACGGCAAGGTAGTTATATCCGCAGTGGTAGACGGCTTTAGCAACCCCAACGAAGCCGACGACTTTGTAGCCGAAGAAGACTTTGACGAATACGACGAAGCTGACGACGACGACGGCAAAGGTGGCTCCAAAGCCATGACCAAGAAATTGGAAGAACTCAAGGCCGAGGCCTTCCGTCGCTTTGAAGTGTTGCGCGGTTTGTTTGAAAAGTTGCATAAAATCTATGACAAAGAAGGCTACGGTACACCCGCTTACGTTAAAGCACAAAAGGCCGTGACCGAAGATTTGATGCTGATCCGCTTTACTGCCAAGAGCATTGAAAAGCTGTGCGACCTGGTGCGTGGCCAAGTCGCCGACGTGCGTAAAAAAGAGCGCGAGTTGCGGCGCATCATCGTGGACAAGTGCCACTACCCACAGGCTGACTTTGTCAAAGAGTTCTCTGGCCGTGACAAAAACAACGCTAAAGTCGCCTCGCATTTGCTCGACCTCAAGTGGATCGAAAAGCAAGCCGCCGCTGGTAAAGCTTGGTCTACCACCATGGGCCGCTACATTCCGCCGGTGCAAGAGCTGCAACAAAAATTGATGGACCTGCAAAACCGCGTGGTTGTGCCACTGGACGAGCTGAAAGACATCAACAAGCGTATGAACGATGGCGAGCGCGGCTCCCGTGCGGCCAAGAAAGAAATGATCGAGGCCAACTTGCGTTTGGTGATCTCGATTGCCAAAAAGTACACCAACCGCGGCCTGCAGTTCCTGGACTTAATCCAGGAAGGCAACATTGGCTTGATGAAAGCCGTGGACAAATTTGAATACCGCCGTGGCTATAAATTCTCCACGTATGCCACATGGTGGATTCGCCAGGCAATTACCCGCAGTATTGCTGACCAAGCGCGCACCATCCGTATACCAGTGCACATGATCGAGACCATCAACAAGATGAACCGCATTTCTCGTCAGCACCTGCAAGAGCATGGGTTCGAGCCCGATGCTGGTTTGCTGGCCGAGAAGATGGAAATCCCAGAGGACAAAATCCGCAAGATCATGAAGATTGCCAAAGAGCCGATCAGCATGGAAACGCCGATTGGCGATGACGACGACAGCCACTTGGGCGACTTTATCGAAGACGGTGCTAACACCGCCCCGATCGAGGCGGCCATGCAAGCTGGCCTGCGCGATGTCGTTAAAGACATTTTGGACGGCCTTACCCCACGCGAGGCCAAGGTGCTGCGCATGCGCTTTGGTATTGAAATGTCTACCGACCACACGCTGGAAGAAGTGGGCAAACAGTTTGACGTAACGCGTGAGCGCATTCGCCAGATTGAAGCTAAGGCCTTGCGTAAGCTAAAGCACCCTACCCGTTCAGACAAGCTGCGCAGCTTTATTGATACGGTATAGCCTACATTAGCTAGGTTAGCAGTTAAAACCGCCCGCGCGTCATGTGCAGGGCGGTTTTTTAATGGTAAATAGCGCTGTAACCCAAGTGAATCCTGCTCAAGCAGCTATGGAATTCATAGTATAAATCGTCTCAGCTGCACGTGCGTGCACCTCACGCGCGGGCAGCGTTTTCAGGCGGTGGTCGCTCCACACTTGCCGCCATAGTCGCGCGCCGGGCTGAGCATGGCTCAGGCCCAGCATATGGCGTGCAATGCTGTACCAATGCGTGCCGTGTGCAGCAGCTTCGCGTTCCATGTAGTCCACCATTTGCGCTTCTATGCTGTCTCGGGTGATAACTGCGTCTGAAGTAGTGTCGCCAGTTTCGTCATTAAAAAACTGTGCATCCCACTGCGCCATCCACCACGGGTTGTGATAGGCCTCGCGCCCTACCATCACACCGTCGACATGCTGCAGCTCGGTTTGCACCTGCTCCATCGTGTTGATGCCGCCGTTCAAAGCAATCACCAAGTGCGGGAACTCTTTTTTAAGGCGATGTACCAACTCATAGCGCAGGGGTGGTACTTCGCGGTTTTGTTTGGGAGACAGGCCTTGTAGCCACGCATTGCGTGCATGCACTATAAAAACCTCGCACCCAGCCGCGGCTACCGTACCCACAAAATCGCGCACAAACTCGTAGCTTTCGGTTTTGTCGATACCAATGCGGTGCTTTACGGTCACAGGTACGCTCACTGTATTGCGCATCGCCTTCACGCAGTCGGCCACTAGCTGCGGCTCGGCCATTAAGCATGCGCCAAACGCGCCGCGCTGTACCCGCTCGCTAGGGCAGCCACAGTTCAGGTTAATCTCGTCATAGCCCCACTGCTCGCCCAGCTTGGCAGCACGGGCTACGTCAGCAGGTTCGCTGCCACCTAGTTGTAGCGCCACGGGGTGTTCTTCTATATTGAAGTCCAGATGGCGGGGCACGTCACCATGCAGCAACGCACCTGTAGTGACCATTTCGGTATACAGCAGCGTGTTTTTTGTCAGCAGACGGTGAAAGTAGCGGCAGTGTCTGTCGGTCCAGTCCATCATGGGCGCTACAGACAACTTCCATCGGTTGGCGTAAATAGGGTTGTTCAACAAAGGCATAGTCAGATTATCGTGCCTAACACCACCGAGCCATCGCGGATAGGCCGATACGCAATTACACAGGTACGCTGTAGGCAACCACTAAGCGGCTTGGCAATACCATCGCTGCCAACAGCTTACTAGATCACGAATCGTCAGACTTTATGGGTTCGTCCCAAAGATGCACTGCGGCAACAGCATCTTCCTCTCCTTGGTCGATAGCCTCTTCAAACGACTGGCTAGATTCTTGAATTTCAGCAGTTTCGTAAGGCATCAGCGCAAACTGATCCGCAGGCAAGCTTGGCTGCGGATCATGATCGTTGTGCGTTTGTTTCTGCAGCTGCGGTGCTTGGTCAGCTTGCTGGCTCAATGCTGAATGCAAATCGTCTTGCGACATCAATAATGCTGCGCGGTGTAGTTGGGCCATAAAGTTCCTCTTTAAGCGATGTAGGCTAATAGCTCAGTGGATTACTGAGTTTGCGCCACAAGGGCCTGGCGCACTGGCAAAAAGTAACTCAGTGGCGCGGTCTTAAACCGCTGCCATATGGCACTACGGATACGCGCACGATCTATGTGGCTAACGTTGTGCGCAGACAGTGCTACGCGAAACGCGCAATAAAAACTAACACCAATATTGAGAAAGCCCATGACTGGAATAGCCGCAACGCACCACCAAAAGCCGGGCGTTCTAAATACATCCACACCTAGCGCGGCGGCAGCGGCTGACAATTGCCCCGTGGACAACGTAACGTGCCTTACCTCCAACCCTAAACCAAAAAAGGTGGCAAAAGCCGGTATAAGCCCCAACATCAAACCTAAACTCGCGTTAGATGCAAAGCCAGAAATATTTTTACGCCAAAACTTGGACCAGCGCGCAGCGCGACCTGCGCCTAACAGACCGGTAATACCCGGGTTGTATCGAATCGCAGAATCCAGGCGATGCAACACAAACCAGTTCTCAGTCCAACCCGCCACCATGCTGGATGCAAACAGCAGCAGCCCAGTAAAAGCCGCAAACAACGCCATCGGACCCAGCAAAGTGAGAGATTGCAAAACATGCACCGCCTCTTTACTGTCGATCATGGGCGCACCGCTGGCAAATTCAATGATCGCGCTGATGCCCACAACACAGGGCACTACCAATACTAAGTTGCCAATTACAGCAGCCACTTGCGAGCGTACCAAGTGCGTTACCTCGTCAACAAATTCATTCAATGCACCAGAAGTCTCTATGTCTTTAAGTTTGGCTGCCATCGCTGGGGCGGTCATAGCAGGCTGTTTAGTGGCCACAGTTAAGTGAAAAAGCTGGATAGCTACGAAAGTAATCGCATAGTTAATACTCGCCAAAAATCCTGCCCAAAATATGGACACGCTCAAACCCGTTAGTGCAAACTTGGCTAAAGTAGTTAGTGACATCAAGGCTCCGCCGCCAGCGGCTTTGCCCAGCATAAGGCGATAGGCGCTGGCATCTCGCGTAATGTAATGTTCACCTGTTTCTGCGCTGCGTTCGGCTACCTTAGAGGCTAGCAGTGATGAGTTATCTGTCATCAGAGCAGCCACACTTTGCTGCTCAATAGACAGCACAGCGAGTCTGGCAATTAGCCTTTGGCTACTCGCTAGCGGTGCGGTTGACACCAGACAATCCATTAACTCACGTATGCGGACAATACGCTTTCGCATTTCTCTGAGTCTGAACACTAAACCTACAGAAACACCGTGCTCTTCTAAATGGCTGTACACCCCTGCGGTTACTTGACGGCAAAGTTCCAGTCGGTCGCGTAACTGTTGAGCACAGACTAAGACATTTTCAGCGTCATGAGGTAGGTTTACATATGCACTACGAAAATTCTCCGCATCCGCTGCCAACGCATGAAATGGTCTAGTTTGCGCAGCGGGCGTGTTCATACGTAACCGAACCTCGGGTGCAAAACCGATCGAACGAACTTGCCCTGCGCAGTACGTTATCGCGTCTAACAACTCGTGCTGCCATAAACTTAAACTATTCTCGAACGACGGCAAATTAAGAAGTATGTACAAACGCTCAAGAGTAGATGCATCCAAAGCGATAATCCAATACGCGTCAGTGCTTTTGTTCAATGCCAATTCGAACAATTCGCTGGCGTCACTGGTTTCTGGGGTAGCAGGCAATAATTTTCTACTTACACGGTGCAGCAACTCACTTAAGAAAGCCGTGCGCGGCGCGAAGCCCAAATCTGCCAACAAGGTAGTAATGTCGACTGTTTGCGCAATAACATCCCAATAAGATTTGAAGCGCTGCTGCAAACTAGGTTGCTTTTCTAGAACGTCTAAAAATTGCTCCACTCGCTTAACTGACGCTTGGATTGACGTGCCATCCCCGCGTATCCAGCTAAGTAAATTGATTAATTGCAAGTGGCGCTTAGCTACAGGTGCAGTTGAATCCAACGACTGCAACAAAGCGTCAACAGATTGCATAGATTTGTATGTTGACGACATGCTTTAGAGCAGATGCAGTACAAGTAATGCGTAAAATTAGTTCAAGAAGCACAAATAAGATATGCCCTGTGCTCAAGAACCTGTAGCGGATACGCGCCAAATTTTGTTACCCACATCGTCTGCAACTAGCAGCGCGCCTTGCTTGTCAATCGCCACACCTACCGGACGCCCATAAGCTGTCCCTTGGTCGCTTAAAAAGCCTGTTAAAACATCAATAGGTAACCCCACAGGTTTACCGTCAGAAAAAGCTACAAATATAACTTTATAGCCACTGTGAGGCTGTCGGTTCCAAGAGCCATGCTGCCCTATGAACATGCCGTTTTTAAATGCTGCCGGTAGCGAAGTGCCTAGCGAGGAGGCAAGACCCAGCGGGGCTGTATGTGCGCCAAGTGCGTAATCGGGTGCTATGGCTTTAGCCACGAGCTCAGGATTTTCTGGCTTAACACGTACATCGACATTTTGGCCGTAATAACTGTAGGGCCAGCCATAAAATCCACCATCGCGCACTGACGTCATATAGTCGGGTACCAAGTCACTGCCGATCTCGTCGCGCTCGTTCACCACAGTCCACAACATAGATGTTATGGGCTCCCAAGCCATACCGTTAGGGTTGCGCAGTCCTGATGCAAATACTCTGTGCGCACCTGTTGCTACGTCTATCTCCCAGATAGCAGCACGCTCTGCTTCGGCTGGCATTCCGTTTTCAGCGACATTGCTGTTCGATCCCACAGTAGCGTAAAGTTTGGTCCGGTCCCGAGCAGCAATAATATTTTTGGTCCAGTGGTGGTTGATCGTGCCAGCTGGCAAATCAGCTAACTTCTTACCAGGTGAAGTAATACGCGTGTCGCCTGCAGTGTAGGGGAACTGCATTACCGCGTCCGAGTTGGCAACATAAAGATTACTTCCAATTAGCTCCATACCAAACGGAGAAGTGAGCCCCTCCAAGAGCGGCGACCGTACATCTGCTACGCCGTCGCCATCGGTGTCGCGCAGCAGTGTGATGCGATTGGCACTAGGTGCACCAGCGCCTGCACGCCTCATCACCAGCTTCATTACCCAACCTTTGATGCCTTTGGCATCGTCAGGTTTTGGAGGTGCGTTGCTTTCTGCCACCAGAACGTCCCCATTGGGTAGCACATACACCCAGCGAGGATGGTCAAGATTGTCAGCAAAAGACTGCACTTTTGTGCCGGGTGCAGCAGTTGGCAGGGTGTTGGCTGGCCAACCCTTGGCTGGAGCGATATTGACAGTGGGTATCAGAGTTTTATTGGGTGGAGGTAGGGTAGGTTGCGAACCGAAGTCAGCCAGTGAAGGCAGTTTAGATGTGTCGCCGCACCCAGTTAACACCAGCATTGCAAAAACCACCACTACAAAATTCAAGTGGCGCAAGCCTATATTGAAGTTGGAGTGCGCGCTAATCATCAGAGTCGCCCAGTAACCAACAACAAAATGACAATGATGACCACGATACCTAAGCCGCCGCTGGGCCCGTAACCCCAGCTTTTACTATGTCCCCAGGTGGGGATGACACCGATAAGGATTAAAATTAATACAATTAGCAGAATAGTGCCTAAGCTCATATGAAACGCCTTGAAATATTGTGATTATGTTGTGATGGGTTTTTCGTTTTTCACAGTGTTATAGCTTGTTGGACTGTGAAGAGGGTTCTGACAGCTGAGTGAGCGTATCGTGCTCTCCCATACCAATAGGTCTGCCGGCAGTAATGGATGCGGCCATAGCAAACATTCTCACCATCTTGCTGTGTGGCGCATCCCAGTATTCAGCCGTGTTAGGTACAAATTTCAACATTACCAAATTAGGGGAATCCGGACCGTCTGGAAACCAGGGTTTCGCAAAAGATGTCCATAGCTCTTTAATACGCTCAGGATTGGAATGCAATTCACCACGCCCTGACAAAGATACATAGGTGCCATCTCCCTCATCCGTAAAGCTCAAATTCATCGTATTGAGTGACTCTACTTTTTCTGAATTTTTGTCAGTAAAGAACCATAATGCACCGTCGCCGTCCAGCTCTAGTGCCGCCATAGGCCTACTAACCAACGCGTTGTGCGAGTTGAGTGTTGTCAACATACCGACCGACATGTCTTTGATCAAATCGCCCAGCTTATTGAGCTCGGGTATTTTTTGGTTACAGGTTTTCATTAATTTCGTTCCTTGTGTTAAATCCAAGCTGACTGATAAGCAATTGGCACTTATGCAATCATTTACTAAACGCTAAGTAATGCATGTCGGACGCTGAAGTTACTGCCTGTAGGAGGATGGCTTGTGGCACGATTTAGATGCAGGGAGACATTGCGAATCCTGTGCAAGGTTGCAAGCTGGTCAAGTATTAGCTGGTCGCAGACACTTGTGTACCAGCCTCACCTGCCAACATGGCCTCTATCTGTTCGAGTGAACCAATCACAGCCGTTTTTCCAGTAGTCGACGCAAATTCGATGGCGGCTTGTACCTTAGGCCCCATGGATCCAGCGGGGAAATGATGCTGCTTAAGCGCTTGTGGAGTCGTCTTGCAAATAGCGAGTTGGCTTGGCAAGCCCCAATCGAGATAAACTGCGGCTACATCAGTCACAATTACCAAGTAGTCAGCTGCTAGCTCGCGTGCTAACAACCCACTGCATAGATCTTTGTCAATAACGGCTTCGACGCCATGCAAACTTTGCCCGTCTGGCGCTCTGGCTACTGGTATGCCGCCGCCACCTGCCGCTATCACCAGTACACCTTGGTCAAGCAGCCACTTGATAGAATTTAGGCCTAGCACCTTTAGCGGCTGGGGTGATGCTACTACACGTCGAAATGCTTTTCCGTCTGGGGCCATACGCCAGTTTTTGGTGATTGCGATCTGTTCGGATTGCTCTGATGTGTATACAGGCCCAATAGGTTTTGTGGGATTTTGAAAAGCTATGTCGTTAGGATCTACCTCCACTCTGGTTAGTAATGTGCTGATATTGCAAGTAGAAGGAAGCTGGTTTGCCAGCTCTTGCTCCAGCAGATAACCGATCATGCCGTCTGTCTGTGCACCCAACACATCCAGCGGATAACTCTCGTTGGCCGTGTAGGCAGCAGACTGCAACGCTAACAAGCCAATTTGAGGGCCGTTGCCATGAGTAATTACCAATTGGTGGTCTGTGGCAACACGCGCCAGCTGGGTTGCCGCTAGGCGAATATTAGCCAGTTGGTTATCAGCAGTCATCGGCTGCCCACGGCGCAGCAGTGCGTTGCCACCCAGTGCTACAACGATTTTCATGCCAGTGTTGCCACTAGCACCGCCTTGATGGTGTGCATACGGTTTTCAGCTTGAGTAAATACAATTGAAGCATCCGACTCAAATACCTCGTCGGTTACCTCAATTTCTTTGAGTCCATATTTTTCATGAATCTCCCTACCCACCTCGGTTTCAAGATTGTGAAAAGCAGGTAGGCAATGCATAAACCGAGTACGGGCTTTACCGCTAGCTTTCATCAATGCAGTCGTCACTTGGTAGGGTAATAACAGCTCAATGCGCTGCTTCCACACCTCGTCGGGTTCGCCCATAGACACCCAAACGTCCGTGTAGATAAAGTCCGCACCTGCCACGGCCTTGTTTGGGTCAGTTTCTATCGTAATGCGCGCACCCGTGGTGTTTGCCAGCTCACGCATCTGTGCCAACAAGTCAGCTGGTGGCTGCAGGCTAGTGGGTGCAGCAATGCGGACATCCATACCCATCTGTGTGCCGCCCACCAGCAACGAACAGCCCATGTTGAAACTGGCATCCCCTACATAGCTAAACGACAGCTCATGTAAAGGCTTTTCGCCAAACTCTTGCATGGTCAGCAGGTCAGCTAATATTTGTGTGGGATGGGCTTCATCGGTCAACCCGTTCCAAACAGGCACATGCGAGAAGCGTGCAATATCTTCCACCACGCTTTGGTGAAAGCCTCGATACTCGATGCCGTCATACAGCCTGCCAAGCACTCTGGCGGTATCTTTGAGCGATTCTTTGTGGCCCATTTGTGACCCTCCAGAGTCCATATAGGTAACGTGCCCGCCCTGGTCATGCACGGCCACTTCAAAAGCGCAACGCGTTCGTGTGGATGCTTTCTCGAAAATCAAGGCGATGTTTTTACCTTTTAGCCTAGGGTGCTCATTGCCTGCATATTTAGATCGTTTTAGTTCAGCGGCTAAATCAAGTAAAAATCTAATATCACGCGGCGCAAAATCTTTTAGATCCAGCAAACTGCGGTTGCGTAGGTTAAAACTCATATGAATCCATTTACAAAAAGGGTTAGCTGGCAATGTGCCATCACAGCGGATCACGCTCAATAGGGCAGGACATACAGTGGCTTCCACCACGTCCACGGCCCAGTTCGCAGCTGGGTATGGTGATAACCTCCACACCTGCTTTGCGCAGCAACGTATTGGTATATGTATTGCGGTTGTAGGCCATCACAACACCTGCTGCTAATGCAAGCAAATTATTGCCGTCGTCCCATTGCTCGCGCTCGGCCTCGTAAGCATCACCGCCGGTAGCAACAGTTCGCAGTTTTGCCAGCCCCATGGCGTCAGCTAAAACTTGCAAAAATGGTTTGTCTTCCGTGCGCACATCCAAGCTTGCCTCTTTCATACCTGGACGTATGCTGTGTACACGTATGGCGTCAACCACATCCGGAAACACAGTGACCAGGTCCACATCACAAAAAGTGAACACCGTGTCCATATGCATTGCACCGCGTGATTTAGGCAACTGCGCAGCCAGCACGTGCGTGGCAGCACCACAGGCAAATAGGCTTAGCGCCAGTTGGCTAACGCCTTGCGGCGATGAGCGCTCGCCCATACCCACTAGTACTACGCCGTTGCCCAATGGCATGACGTCACCCCCCTCTATCGTTGCCAGACCATTAGCTTGATCCGGATCGCCCCATATCTCCTTGGCTTCGCGGTCGGCTGCTGCAGTGAACGCAGGATGAAAACGATAGACAGCAGCCATGAGTAACGTTTCTTGCTGGCGCGCAGGCCAGTACATTGGGCACAGCACCACGCCATCGCCTATCCAGCAACTGCTGTCGCGGGTAAATAGGCTATTGGGTAATGGCGCAGTTAGCAAATCCGCCGCGTTGGCGCAGCTGGCTACCAAGCCGCTGGGTTCGAATGGTAAATCTGCACGCGCTACTCCGCCTATAAGTCGTTCTGCCAGCTTCGCTGCGGGCATCGTTTCGAACCAGCGGCGTATCTGCGTGCCTACATCTGAGTCAATTAAATTGTGACCAAGTTTGCGGTCTAGCAGCCAAGCCAGCGCCAATGGGTTGCTGACTGTAGTTGCTAGCAAATCATGCAGTTCTAGTACTTCTACGCCCCGCTCAATCATGGCGCTGGTAAAAGCATCGTGGTCGTTTCTGGCTTGGGCTACCCAAAGTACATCGTCAAATAATAGTTCTTTACAGTTGGCAGGTGTTAACCTTTTTTGGGCCAAGCCCGGTCTGCACACTAGCACTTTGCGCAGACGTCCTACTTCTGAATATAAACCTTTAGGCATAGCCATTACACTTTCTCCACAATGAGTGGTTTGGATGGTTTCATCGCTGTTCAAGTCCAATCGCTTCACAGCGTTAGACGTCCAGTGGCCAGCATGGTGGCAGCCACCACAGCCATGCCACATATCGCGGCGAGCCATAGCCAGTCTTGGCCTGTAAATGCACGTTCTGCATGCTGCTTTTTAGCTATGACATATACGCCGACGCCTACGGCATATAGCAAAGCACTCAACATCAAATACTTCAACCCGGCTGCATAAAGTAGCCACACACAATAAATCGCTGCAACTGCAGCCACTGGCAGATCGCTAGGACGCCTGGCACTACTTTCGCCTTCACCTCGCCATGCTAGTGATAAACCGTAGATAGCGCTGAACAGGTACGGTAATAAAATCATGGCCGTAGACAGTGAAATCAAGGCTAAGTAAGATGCCTTAGAAAAAAGCGTAACTACTAAAAATAGTTGCACCATTGCGCTACTCAGCCATACGGCATTGGCTGGTACGTCATTACTATTTTTTTGCGCTAACCAAGTGGGCATGACGCCACCTTTAGCAGGTGTAAAAAGTGACTCAGCGGCCAGCAAAGTCCACGCTAAGAATCCACCACCCACTGAAATGATGAGCCCAATGTAGATCACGATAGCACCCCAGCTGCCGACAACCTTTTCTAGCACTGCAGCCATGGAAGGGTTCTTTAAGACAGCTAACTCAGGCTGCGTGTAGATGCCTAGTGAAAGCAACGAAACACTCATCAGTAATAACAAACAAATTAAGAAACCTATTATCGTGGCGCGCCCTACGTTAGCGCGGTTCTTCGCGCGAGCCGAATACACACTGGCACCTTCGATACCAATAAAGACCCACACCGTCACTAGCATGGTGCTTTTAACTTGGTCGAGCACTGAACCGAGCTTTGCATTACCCCAGAAATCAAGCCTAAAGGTCTTAATTTCAAAAGCCATGGCGACCAAAACAATAAACAAGACCAAGGGCACTACTTTAGCAATGGTAACTACTGCATTCAACACCGTAGCACCCTGAATGCCACGCAGTACTGACATATGAACAATCCATACAACTACCGATGCACCTACAATCGCCGCCAATGTGTTGCCTTCTCCGAAAGCAGGGAAAAAGTAACCTAACGCAGCAAAAGCGGCAACCAAGTAACCTACGTTGCCGATCCATGCGCTAATCCAGTAGCCCCAAGCCGAGTTAAAACCCACATATTCGCCAGACAAGGCTTGCGCATAAGCATAGACCCCATTGTCAAGTGTAGGCTTTCGTAGCGCTAGCATTTGGTATACGAGCGCAAGCATCAACATGCCAATGCCAGTGATGGTCCAACCGATCAAAATAGCACCCGCGCCTGCACCCGCAGCCATGTTTTGTGGAATGCCAAAGATGCCACTGCCTATGATGGACCCCACCACCAAGGCCACCAAGTGCCGTAAAGGTAACGTATTGGACTTCAGTTTTACGCTAGATGCGGCAGCTGAATCTTTAAAACTTGGCAGCGCACTTGAATTTGAACTGGGCATGATTTTCGACTCCCGATTAACGTGCGATAACTATGTCAGCTAGGCAATGTCAATTTGCTTTCACCAAAGCGCAAAGATACTTGTTGATCTCAATGTAAGCGTTGCGATTAATCAATAAATGTGCTTTGAGCAAAAATACAAGTTAATATCGGCGGGTTTGACGCACTCAGCTATACCATCAGCAAAGCGCTACAAAAAACCTAAGAATATTTAAATTCCCAGCATTACTTTATTCAGTGGCTTATTAAGTGCTTGCTGAAGTATCTTGTGCATTTCGTACTATTAGTACCGGGCAAGTCGATAGTCGAGTAATCTGCTCGGCTCCGCTCCCCATCAGCATTCTCCCTATGCCTTTGCGACCATGGGTTTCCACAACGGCCAAGCTAGCATTCCAAGCTTTTACCGGATACTTCACAAACATTAAACGGATATCTTTCTTTGCAGGTACACGTTGGCCGCACTGATCATGAAGATCAGGCTAAGCACACTTAACCAACAATACAGGCGAGATTTTTTCGGTCAACAAACCGCACTGTGATGCCGATCAAATCAACTCCCAACAAGTTGAATCGATGCTGCACCCCATCTCCATTCGCGGATTTCCGGCATATCTTCACCGTGTAAATTGATATATGCCTTGTGAGCTATGAGTTTATTTTGTATTTCTTGCTGAACACGGGCGGCGCGAAAGCTGAGCATGGGTAGACGCTCGATCACTGCGGCGACGAGATGAAAGCGATCCAGATCGTTAAGCACCACCATGTCGAAGGGTGTGGTAGTAGTGCCCTCTTCCTTGTAGCCACGCACATGCAGGTTGTGGTGGTTAGAGCGGCTGTAGGTCAAGCGGTGGATCAGTAGTGGATAACCATGAAAGGCAAAGATGATCGGCTTATCGGTAGTGAAAAGCAGGTCAAATTCGGTATCGCTTAAACCATGCGGGTGTTCGCTGCGCGGCTGCAACTTCATCAGGTTGACGACGTTAATCACGCGTACTTTCACGTCCGGGAAGTAGCCGCGCAGCAATTCGACAGCAGCCAAAGTTTCGAGTGTCGGCACATCGCCGCAGCACGCCATCACCACATCCGGTTCGCCTCCTTGATCGTTGCTAGCCCAGGGCCAGACACCCAACCCGGCGGCGCAATGCTTGATGGCGGCATCCATGCTTAACCATTGCGGTGCAGGCTGCTTGCCGGCGACGATGACGTTGACGTAGTTGCGACTGCGTAGGCAGTGGTCGGTGACCGACAGCAGCGTGTTCGCGTCGGGCGGCAGATAAACGCGAATGATGTCGGCCTTCTTGTTGGCGACATGGTCTAGGAAGCCAGGATCCTGGTGGCTGAAGCCGTTGTGATCTTGCCGCCAGACATGCGAAGTCAGCATGTAGTTGAGCGATGCAATCGGCCTGCGCCACGGGATTCGGTTGCATACTTTCAACCATTTGGCATGCTGGTTAAACATGGAATCAACAATATGGATGAAGGCTTCGTAGCATGAGAAAAATCCGTGCCGCCCGGTCAGAAGATAGCCTTCGAGCCAGCCTTCACACTGGTGTTCGCTTAGCATTTCCATGACGCGACCATCAGCCGCCATGTGCTCGTCGGTTGCAGTAATTTCGGCAGTCGAGCATCGGCTGGTGACTTCAAACATTGCGGTCCACCGGTTCGAGGCTGCCTCGTCGGGACTGAAGACGCGGAAATTTGTCGGGTTGAGTTTGATCACATCGCGTATCAATTCGCCTTGAATGCGAGTGGCTTCGGCGTCCACACCTCCCGGTTGCGTCACGGCCACGGCATAGCTGCAAAAGTCCGGCAGGCTGAGATCACGCAGCAGCAGGCCACCATTGGCGTAGGGGCTGGCTCCCATGCGCCGCTCCCCTAGCGGTGCCAACGCGGCTAGCTCGGGAATCAGGCGACCAGTTTCATCGAACAATTCCTCTGGACGGTAGCTTTTAAGCCAATCTTCCAGAATCTTGACATGCCCTGGCCAGCTCATGTCGCCCATTGGTACCTGATGCGAGCGAAACGTTCCCTCGGTCTGCCTGCCGTCGACCTCCTTAGGCCCGGTCCAGCCCTTAGGCGAGCGCAAGACAATCATCGGCCAGCGGAGGCGTTGCGTGAATCCATTAACTCGCGCGTTTTGCTGAATGCGGGCAATTTCGGCAACAGCGGTATCTAGCGCGTCAGCCATCAAGCGATGCATCTGGGCGGGCTCGTCGCCCTCGACGAAACAGGGCGTGTAACCATAACCGCGCAGCAGCGCATCGAGCTCATCATGCGGTATACGAGCCAGCAGCGTAGGGCTAGCGATTTTGTAGCCGTTCAGGTGAAGTATGGGTAACACTGCGCCGTCATGCACGGGGTTCAAAAATTTGTTTGAGTGCCAGCTGGTGGCCAGTGGACCAGTTTCCGCTTCGCCATCGCCAATGACGCAGGCGACCAGCAAGTCGGGATTGTCGAACGCTGCGCCAAAGACGTGCGACAACGAGTAACCCAGCTCACCTCCCTCGTGAATCGAACCCGGCGTTTCAGCCGCGACATGGCTGGGGATGCCACCAGGAAACGAGAACTGCTTGAATAGCCGCTTCATCCCCTGCTCGTCTTGAGAGATATGCGGGAACACCTCGCTGTAGGTCTGCTCTAGATAGACATTCGCGATAATAGCCGGGCCACCGTGGCCTGGGCCGGTGATGTAGAGAATGTTCAGGTCGCGCTCCCTGATCACGCGATTCAAGTGAACATAGATGAAATTGAGTCCAGGTGTTGTACCCCAATGGCCGACCAGGCGAGGTTTGACGTGTGCCAGTGTCAGCGGACTTTTCAGCAGCGGGTTGTCTAGCAGATAAATCTGCCCCACTGAGAGGTAGTTTGCGGCTCGCCAATAGGCGTCCATTTTGCGTAGCAGCTCTGGTGTCAGCGTATCGGAAACCCAGGTGTCAGGTGCAGCATTCATACTTGAACTTCCCCACGTCCAGCCCGGGAGTCGATGCCAAGAACACTGCAAACTGATCGTGCAATCACGCTTTCCTCATTGCTAGCAATAACCCGCACAACGACCCGACTAGCATCTGAGGATACGACTGCTTCGTTTGCCGCGTTGCGGGAAGCATCGAGCGCCAAACCGAGAAATTCTAGTTCCTCACAAATCCGCGTGCGAACCAATGGCGCGTTCTCACCAACACCACCGGCAAAGACTAGCGTGTCGAGTCCGCCGAGCGCAGCCGAGTAGGCGCCGATCATTTTTTTGGCTTGATAGCAAAACAGCGCTACGGCTTCCGCAGCACGAAAGTCATTCGTTTCACGCGCAATTAGTTCCCGCATGTCCGAGCTGGTTTCTGACACCCCAAGCAGTCCTGATTCGCGGTTGATCATGTGGTCAAACTCTGCAGGACTCATTCGCTCTGTGTGCGCCAGAAAGGAAACCAACCCAGGGTCGAGGTCGCCAGACCGGGTGCCCATCATCAGGCCAGCAGCTGGCGTGAAGCCCATGCTAGTGTCCATTGCTTGCCCGCCGCGAACGGCGGCCATGCTCGAACCTTGGCCCAAATGCGCCAAGATAACGCGCCCCTTTGCGGCTGCAGTGCCAGCTATGCGTTCCAGCTCATCCATCAGGCTAGCGTAAGACAGGCCGTGAAAGCCGTAACGCAGTACGCCTATCGCTTCGTATCTGCGTGGAATCGCCAGCATTTTGGCTAAGCGCGGCATCTGGCTGTGAAATGCGGTGTCAAAGCAGGCGACCTGCGCAGTATGCGGAAATTTGTCGGCAATCACCTCCATCAGCGCAATCTCAGACGGAAGATGCACTGGGTTAAACACAATGATGCGCCTAAGCTCAGCGAGCATAGTGGTATCCACGCGCTGCGGGTCATGGTATTGCGGACCGCCGTGCAATATACGATGGCCCACCGCTGCAAACCCGCTTGAGCCCGCCATAGCCTCAAGTCGATCTAGCAAATACGCCAGACCACGAACAGGATCCAGTGCTGGAATTACCGCATGCTCCAGCACCTCTCCCGACATATCCTTGAACGTGAAAGTCGCCAGCGTCGAGCCAATGCCGTTGATGGTTCCGGATGCGATTTGAGACAAAGAACAATCAACATCAAACAGCGCGAACTTGAGGCTAGAGAAGCCCGCATTGAGTGTCAGCACAGTAGTTTTAGGATGCTTATTGAAAATAGCACGAATTTTCACAAGCGACGCTTGAGGGTGGTTTTTCACGGTGTTCGATTGCACTGCCATGACTTTTCCTAGAACGTGACTCAGTTAAGCTTGATTTTTCACAAAAGCAATTTTTCTCAGCGGCTTTAGATATGTATGTGATGGGTAACTTGAATTTAATTCACTAAAAATTTACTAGCAAGTTTTATTCTATTTACTTCAACTAACGGGTACTACTGAGCCTTATGGTTAGCAAGACAGAAGAATCCTCGATAGCTTTAAGTGAATGCAACTCGCTAGCCGGCAAATGCACTAAATCACCTGGCGCTAGCATCAATACTTTTTCAAACGCACGAAACTCAAGATGCCCTTCAATACATTGGACAGTGATCTCG
>JAYSWJ010000091.1:0-2021 GCA_043718065.1 Polaromonas sp. | reverse complement strand
GGGCCTATTTGTCGCGCCACTTTGCCGACCGCCACACCATGCACGGCGTCTTCATGGACATTTTGGGTCTGGGCGTGATGATCACTGGCGAGTCTGGCCTGGGTAAAAGCGAGCTGGGGCTAGAGCTGATCTCGCGTGGCCAAGGCTTGGTGGCTGACGACGCGGTAGATTTATTTCGCATCAACCAAACCGCCATTGAAGGCCGCTGCCCTGAGCTGCTGCAAAACCTGCTGGAATTGCGCGGTATTGGCCTGCTAGACATTCGCGCTATTTTTGGCGAGACAGCGGTGCGCCGCAAAATGCGCCTGAAACTCATTGTGCACCTGGTGCGCCGCCAAACCATGGAGCGCGACTACGAGCGCATTCCGTATGAGCCGCTAACCCAAGACGTGCTGGGCGTGCCAATTCGCAAAGTCGTTATCCAGGTCGAAGCCGGCCGCAACATCGCCGTACTGGTCGAGGCGGCTGTGCGCAACACCATTTTGCAGCTGCGCGGCATCAACACGTTTGATGATTTTGTTGAGCGGCAACGCAAGGCGATGGATGCGCCTGCAAATGTCCGGCGCTGATAATACTATTAAATATATAGCAAACTATTCAATATCTACTTCGGAAAAGTGCTCAAATTTTTTCCAAAGACGTGCTGCGGGACAGCCTTTGCAGTTATAGCGTAGCAGCTATATGTTCTGCACATCACTAGAATTTCAGTGATAAACCCGGCGCAAAGACAGACTCTGCCAGCCAAGCGACGGGAGCTTAATACCGCTGTATAAACTTGCGCAAACAAAGAACGGTTATTTACTTTGCGCACTTTATGGCTATCATCTGCTTTCATTTCGAAAACCAAAGTTTCCAAAACGGCAGCTTTATGTAAGTAAATGCAATAATACCTTGCATTTAGTAGAATAGTAGTTGGTGACTAGGTTTTAAAAATGCGGTTTGTTGCGCAGTTCATATTGAAGCGGCTGAAGATCGGCATTTGGCTGGGGGGCAGTTTATGGGCTGCAGGCCTGGCCTGGTCGCACAGCGTGGGGCAAGTTCAAACCACCAAATTTCTAGCCCCTGAAACAGTCAGCATGTTAATTGCCCGCGCTGCTGGCGGCACACCGGGCTTTGCAGTGGGCGATGTGATAAGTTACATCATCCAGTTCACGCCAGTCAGCAATGGAGCCAACGTAGGTGTTGCTGGCTACATCACGGATTATCTGCCGCCCGGCACAGAGGTAGTTGATGCAGCTATTGTGATCAAAGATGCCGCTGGCAGTTACAACAATGTGCCCCCCAGTTTCCCGGGCGGCATTGATGATGGCTGGGGCCGTGGACAAAACAGTTTCTTGGCTCCATTTAACACCAGCGCATATGACACTACAGGCCGCTGCGCAGCGGTGCCCTTTACCAATAACTGCAACGCACGCTTGAGCCAATTGCATGCAGATACTGGCATCTTTTATTCTACAGACCCTCGTACTGCCGTTTTTCCTGGCTTGCCAGTGCGCATTGCACAAGGCACCAACGGGTACGACATTTCGCCCACGGCAGAAGGCAACTTGAACGGCATTATCAATCAAGCCCGCGCCACGACGCACAATTTATGGGATGCCGATCAAACCAATGCGTTTGGCTCTACACCAGGCGATGTAGCAGCTTTGATCGCGCCTAAATCAGCCGCGCCATCGCTCACGGGCGGCACAGGTCCCAGTCCATTCAATGCGGGTTCGGCAGTAGCTGGGCCACAAACTGGGTATCAGCTGGATAACACTGGCTTAGTGGGGCCGTGGCAGCGCATCAGCTATCCCGGCTCTCGTATTGGCGATAACACCACTGGCCCAGCGCTGACAGCCACTGGCGGTGCCCCCGTGGCTGTCAGCGGTTTTCCCACCAGCGTGGGCTATAACTTGTCTACCAGCAATCCTTTGCCAGCAGGTACCAACGCAGTGCGCTGGGCAGTGGGGCAGCTGACCGTAGGAGAAATTCGGTATGTGAAGATTTCATTGCGCTTGACTGCACCTGTGCCTTCTACT
>JAYSWJ010000010.1:0-6208 GCA_043718065.1 Polaromonas sp. | reverse complement strand
CAACCCTATTATGAGTCGTCGGAATCGTAAATTCCGCCAAACACTAGGCTAGATGCGGCTTTGCGAGACTTTGAGGTGAAATCTACCGGATAGCAGTGGTATTTTAGCCGTTATAGGCCGTAGATACTGCTCAAGCAGCTATTTTTAATATAGCGCTTTGCGTGTATTGAAAGCTTTGTGTAGAGCCATCATTCATGGCCGCATGGCATGGCCACTATAGCAGCCACGTGCAGTTTGCTAGCGCAATTGAGTTTGGCGTTCTATTATTTTAGACACCAGTCCATAGTCGACAGCTTCTTGGGCGGTTAACCAATGGTCACGCTCAATGTCGATCAGCACCGTCTCTAGCGACTTGCCTGTTTCGCGGGCGATAACATTGGCAATACGCTCGCGGATTTTCACAATCTCGCGGGCTTGGATAGCGATGTCGGTAGCACGGCCACCTGCACCACCGCTGGGTTGGTGGATCAAAAACCGTGTATTTGGCAAGCACACCCGGCGCTCGCGCGGCACAGACAAATACACTTGCACAGCAGCGCTGCCTACCCAGCCGGTGCCAATGATCGCCACTGGGGCGTTGATGTAGCGAATGATGTCGTGTATGGCATCGCCCGATTCCACATGGCCACCAGGGGAAGACACCAGCAAATCAATCGGCGCGTCTGACTCGGCGGCCAAAGCCAGCAAACGGCGCACCGTGTCACTGGCGGTGGTGTCGTTGATAGCGCCAAACAGCAATACCTTGCGCGATTTGAAAGCCTTTTCTTCCAAGAAATTGCTGCGTTGTTCGTTTTGATTGTCTGTAGCGGGCGTTTCCATGTGGGTCCTAAAAACAGGTGAATAAGTGTCTTCAATTGAATTATGCGCGATCTTATGTTCCGGGGCTGGTGCAGCGTAGTGCAGTGCAAGCTGCGCTGCCCGTGCTGTGTCCAGTGGTGCAGGGCTAGGCCATTGGGTTTGTAATTGCAATTGTTACTGCGCGTTAATGTGCACTTGCATCGCTATGGTGCGCGGATTACGATTACTACACAACGCTTTTTCAATCTTCACAAGCGTCTGTCACATGCCAAAGCGCAGGAGCCTGTATGCCGCAACTGATAACTTCGGTCAAGGGGGTAGAGATTCACCATGACTACCTAGACCGTGAGCGCACCACACTAGGCCGCCGGGTTTCTAACCATATTGTGCTGCCAGATATTGCAGTGAGTGGCGAACATTGCGTGTTTGAATTGCATGGCCTAGCCAGTGTGTACGTGCAAGACCTTGGTAGTACCAACGGCACTTATGTCAACGACCATATGGTTAAGCGACATTTATTGAATGACTGCGACATCATCACCATTGGCAAATTTAAGCTGCAATACTTCAGCGCTAATGAGCTGATGGACGAAGGTCGTACAGCGACCATTCCTTTAGATTCTGCACACGCCCACAGCAATAGTCCCATGCATGCCAGTTTAAAAGTACTGTCAGGCTCGTCTGCCGGGCTAGAGCTGCCAGTGGCCAAAGCAGTGACGACTTTTGGCAAGCAAGGTGTTGCCAGAGTGGCCATTGCGCACCGCCGCCACGGCTACTACATCTCTTGTATCGACGCGCCGCAAGATAAACCCACGCTCAACGGCATGAACATTACCGACGACCCTGTCATGCTGACCCATGGCGATGTGTTGACATTAGCGGGCACTACGCTTGAGGTGGTGCTGCATTAAATAGCCCCTATCTTGCCGGAAAGCCTATTTTTTATGCAATTTAGCCTTCTAACCCTAGTAAATACTGCTCAAGCAGCTACGAAATTAATAGTATTCAAGTTACTTTGACACAGTCTCTACGGCTTGCAAAGCTTGCATTTCTGCATCGGTAAACCCCGCCTTGCGCCGTGCAGCTTCGTTAAACGGTGGCCTTAAAAGTGGTGCGTCATACTGCGTGATTAACTGTTTAAAGTGCGCCACAGGTTCCAGCCCATCACGCTGGCACAGCCAGTGGTACCAGTGGTTGCCTATGGCAACATGGCCCACTTCGTCGCGCAAGATGATGTCTAAGATATCCACGATCTTTAGCGCATCGGCGCTGCCCACTTTGCGCAGCTTGGCTTGCATGGGCGGCGTAGCGTCTAGTCCGCGCGCCTCTAGCGTGCGCGGTACCAGCGCCATGCGTGCGGTGATATCGCCTGCGGTTTTCTCAGTCATGTCCCACAGGCCGTTGTGCGCTGGGTAGTGGCCATAGTGGCAGCCCATGCTGCGCAATTGGGCGCTGAGCATGCCAAAGTGAGTGGCCTCCTCAGCCGCTACGCGCACCCAGTCGAGGTAGTAGGCGCGCGGCATGCCGGCAAAGCGCCACGCCGCATCTAGGGCCAGGTTGATGGCGTTAAATTCGATATGGCACACGGCGTGCACCAGCGCGGTCAAACCGTCAGGCGTGTAGGGCGAGCGTCTGGGTACATCCAGGTGCAGCATCAGCACGGGCTGGGCAGGGCGGCCGGGGATGGGCTGGATAGGGTGCAATACACCACTTGCTACAGATAGCGTAGCTGCTTGAGCATGTGTTGCCCGCACAAAATCTACTTTTTCGTCTGGATCTTGAATGCACAAACCTGCCAAAGCCAGGCTGCGCAATTCATCGCTAGGCAAAGAAGTAGCGGAATTGTTATAATTAAAGTTATAACATGAAAGATTCGTCATGCATGCTCTCAAAATTACCCAAATTGGCAATTCACTGGGCGTTATTTTGCCCAAAGAAGTGCTGGCGCGCCTGAAGGTCACCAAGGGAGATCAAATTTTTATAACCGATGCTCCAGATGGTATGCGGGTGAGCCACAGCGACCCTAATTTTGAATTGCAAATGAAAGCGGCGCGCGAGATTATGAAAAGTCGTCGCCATGTCTTGCGTGAGCTGGCTAAATAAAAAGGCAGCACATGAAAGATTGGATTTGGTTGGACGGTGACGTACTGTTAGCTGTGCATGATGAGCAATTGGCCGAGCACGGTGGGCAATCTGGCGTGCGCGATATGGCTTTGTTTGATTCGGCTTTGGCCCGTGCGCAGCAAGTAGCCGCTTATGGCACGCCAGATGTTGCCGCCTTGGCCGCCGCGTACGGCTACGGTATTTCGCGTAACCATCCGTTTTTAGATGGGAATAAGCGCACAGCGTTTGTTGCGGTGGAGTTGTTTTTGATACTTAATGGTTATCACTTAGCCGCTAGCGATGTCGACTGCGTCATTGTTATGTTGGAGGTTGCTTCGGGCAATATTACCGAGCCGGATTTTTCCGCTTGGATCAACAAACATTTAACTCCCGCGAGCGACGCACATTAGAGAAATAAAAACAATGGCAATCTACGAACTCGACGGCGTGCAGCCCACGCTAGGCCACAACACCTGGGTAGCCGACAGCGCCGATGTGATGGGCAATGTCACACTGGCCGACAACGCCAGCGTGTGGTTTGGTGCCGTGCTGCGTGGCGACAACGAGCCCATTAAAATTGGCGTTAATTCCAACATTCAAGACCTGAGTGTTTTGCATTCTGACCTGGGCTGCCCCCTCATTGTTGGCGACAACGTCACCGTGGGCCACCAGGTCATGCTGCACGGCTGCACTATTGGCGACGGTTCGCTGATAGGTATTCAATCGGTCATTTTGAATAAGGCCAAAATCGGCCGTAATTGCATTGTGGGCGCGGGCAGTGTGGTAACCGAGGGTAAAGAGTTCCCCGATAACTCGCTGATTATCGGCTCACCCGCTAAAGTAGTGCGTACTTTGGATGACGCCACGGCACAAAAGCTGCAAGCCAGTGCCAAGATGTATGTAGGCAATGCCCAGCGCTTTGCCAAAGGGCTTAAACGGATTGCATGAACCGGTAACGTGATGAACAAGCGAAAATTCCAAGTAGTGCATAGCGGATTGAAGGATGTGAAAATTGTCTGAACTCCATAAATTTTTATTCGATGGCTTGCCTGTACGCGGCATGATCGTGCGGCTGACCAGCACATGGCAAGAGGTGCTGGCCCGCCGTGCTGCTAACACCAGCACGGGCGCCTACCCACCGCGCGTAAGCGAGATGCTGGGCGAAATGCTGGCCGCTGGCGCGCTGATGCAAAGCAACATCAAATTCAACGGCGCGCTGGTGCTGCAGATCATGGGCGACGGCCCGGTCAAAGTGGCGGTGGCCGAGATTCAGTCTGATTTGTCCATGCGTGCTACGGCCACGGTGCAGGGCGAAGTAGCCATTGACAGCAAGCTCAGCGAGATGGTGAACGTGCTTAACAAAGGCCGATGCGCCATTACGCTCGATCCCAAAGACAAATTCCCGGGTCAGCAGCCTTACCAAGGTGTGGTTCCCTTGCATGGCGATAACAACGAAAACCTAGAAAACTTGGCAGAAGTACTGGAGCACTACATGCTGCAGTCAGAGCAGCTAGACACCAAGCTGGTGCTGGCAGCTGATGACAAGGTAGCTGCTGGTTTGTTGATTCAGCGCCTGCCAGTGCAGGGCGATAAAAACTTGGGCGAAAAATCTCGAGAAGACGAAATTGGTATCAACGAGGCTTTCAATCGCATTGCCTTGTTTGCCAGCAGCTTAAAGCGTGACGAGCTTTTAAGCCTAGATGTTGACACCATTTTGCATCGCCTATTTTGGGAAGAGAAAGTTTTGCGCTTTGAACCGCAGCAGCCCCGCTTTGCATGCACCTGCAGCCGCGAACGCGTGGCCAGCATGCTGCACAGCCTGGGCGTGGCTGAGGTTGAAAGCATTTTGACCGAGCAAGAGCGGGTAGAAGTAGGGTGCGATTTTTGCGGTGCGCAATACCGCTTTGATGCGGTAGACGCCGCTGCTATTTTTACCCAGCCACTTGCACAGTCGCCCGGGCCTACTACAGTGCAGTAGACAGTGGATACTCTTAAGCCTTAGCGGTTTATTTTTCGCATAATTAAACCTATTTTTATATGAGTTTAATGCGCTAAACAGCCTAAATACCTGCTCAACTAGCTATGCAATTAATAGCGTTACGCAAGCGTTGCTCACCCAGTCCGTACACCACTTGGAAGTTAATCTTGGCGTCCATCAGGGCGTTGCGCAGTAGGGCGTCTACAGGCACACGTGCATGCGCCCCATCGCGTTGAATGCCGTCGGGCTGCCACGGCATATCTAGCCCAGTCACCAGCGTAATGTCGGCACTGCGCTGCTGCAGGGTAGCCTGCGCGTACAGCGAGGTGTCTGCAAACATGTAGTCGCTGTACACCGCCGTCATCAGCGCTGTAGTGTCGGCCACCACAATGGCATGCTGCTGCGCCGCCGTGCTAATGCGATATTGTTGCGTGGCTGCAATGTGCGCTTGTTCATGCTGCAAGGGCGTGCGGCCATGCGCGTCGCACCATTCGCGCAAATACTCGTCAACAGTTACGGCGTCTTTACCACGCGACTGTAAGTGCTGCGTCAAAGCTTGCGCTAGGTCAGACTTGCCAGTAGATTCTGCGCCAAGCAGTGTAATGATCATGCCGAGAAGGCGCGTGCCAGCGGTTGCAGTTATTTCGTAAACTGTACAAAAATCTCGTTGGGCTTGACCATGCCCAATTCAAAACGGGCCTTTTCTTCGACCATTTCAAGACCTTCTTTAAGGTCGCGCACCTCGGCAGACAGCTGGTCATTACGCAGTTGAGCGTCAGTGTTTTTAGTTTTTAGGGTGTTTAACTGGGTCTGCATGCCGCCCACATGGCCTAAGCTGCCGCGTCCAAACCACAGCTGCGCGTGCAAGACGACCAGCAGGGTAATGAGAACAGCGGGAATAACGCGGGATGACATGGGGTTGCAATAGTGCTACTAATTTTGCAGCATTGTAGCGAATATTAGGTTTGACATAGGCAAATTACACAATACCAAACTAACAAGCCCGTGCTGTACATCACAGACGGGCTTGTTTTTTAGGCGCTGCGGTGCGTTTAGCGCAGGTTGTAAAATGCAGCGCGCCCGGGGTAGCTGGCTACTTCGCCCAAGTCTTCTTCAATGCGCAAGAGCTGGTTGTACTTGGCCATGCGGTCGCTGCGGCTCATCGAGCCAGTTTTGATCTGGCCGGCATTGGTGCCCACGGCGATGTCAGCAATAGTGCTGTCTTCAGTTTCGCCGCTGCGGTGGCTGATAACGGCGGTGTAGCCTGCGCGCTTGGCCATCTCGATAGCCGCAAAAGTTTCGGTCAAGGTGCCAATCTGGTTAATTTTG
>JAYSWJ010000090.1:0-5130 GCA_043718065.1 Polaromonas sp. | reverse complement strand
TGAACTCAAACAAACCGCGCAGGGTCAGGTGGCGCTTGCTTTGGTCGTTGATGATTTGCGCATATTCTTTATAGGTGGCGGCGTTGTTGGCGCGCGTGGCGTGTTGCAGTTTTGCAATCGCGTCAGGCGTCCACATATGGTCTTCGCCGCGCACGCGCCAAGCGTATTCGCCACCGGGCTCCAGCATATTTTCTAAAATTGGATCGTTGCCGAACGCCGCTGCGTGCACGCGGATGGCTTCTTCAGCAATCTCAAACACGCCCACGCCACCTACTTGGCTGGCAGTGCCGTAGAAGTATTTGTCGACGAATGGTTTATCCAGCCCCACGGCTTCAAAGATCTGCGAACCGCAGTAGCTCATGTAGGTGCTGATGCCCATTTTGGACATCACTTTGTTCAAGCCCTTGCCTACGGCTTTGACAAAGTTATAGACGGCTTTATCAGCGTCAATGTCTTTGGTATGGCGGGTTAGCTCGATGACGGTTTCTAGCGCCAAGTAGGGATGCACAGCCTCTGCGCCGTAGCCTGCCAGCAGCGCAAAGTGGTGCACTTCGCGCACGCTGCCGGTCTCAACGATCAGGCCTGCGTTGCAGCGCTCACCAGCTTTTACTAAGTGTTGGTGAATCGACGACGATGCCAGCAGCGCAGGCACGGGCACACGGGCGCTGTCCATCGCGCGGTCAGACACGATCAGTACGTTGTGGCCGCTCTTGATAGCGTCTACCGCTTCGGCACACAGAGATGCTAATTTTGCCTCTACACCCTCACGGCCCCAAGCTGCAGGGTAAGTTATATCAAGCGTGTAGCTTTTGAACTTGCCGCGCGTGTGGGCGGCAATGTCGCGCAGCTTGGCCATGTCGCTAAAGTCCAGCACGGGTTGGCTCACCTCTAGGCGCAGCGGCGGGTTCACCGCGTTGATGTCCAGCAAATTAGGCTTAGGACCAATAAAGCTGACTAGCGACATGACGATCTGCTCGCGGATCGGGTCAATCGGCGGGTTGGTGACCTGTGCGAACAACTGCTTGAAGTAGTTATACAGCGGCTTGTTTTTATCCGACAACACGGCCAGCGGGCTGTCATTGCCCATGGAGCCGGTGGCTTCTTCGGCGTTAGCGGCCATGGGGGCCATCAAGAACTTCAAGTCTTCCTGGGTGTAGCCGAATGCTTGCTGGCGGTCTAGTAGTGTGTCTTTAGGTGCTGGCAACACGGCGGCCGATGCTGGTACGTCGTCTAAACGAATGCGCACTTCGTCAATCCACTGGCGATAAGGCTTGCTGTTGGCCAGCTGGCTTTTGAGTTCTTCGTCGTCTATCAAACGGCCTTGCTCCAGGTCGATCAAGAACATTTTGCCGGGCTGCAAGCGCCATTTTTTGACAATTTTGCTCTCGGGGATGTGGTGCAACACGCCGGCCTCGGATGCGCAAACCACCAAGTCGTCGTCAGTCAAAATATAGCGCGCAGGGCGCAGGCCGTTACGGTCTAGCGTGGCACCAATCTGGCGGCCATCGGTAAAGGCAATAGCGGCAGGGCCGTCCCATGGCTCGATCATCGAGGCATGGTATTCGTAGAAGGCGCGGCGGCGCTCGTCCATCAGGGTGTGCTGCTCCCATGGCTCGGGCATCAGCATCATCATGGCATGGCTGATAGGGTAGCCTGCGGCGGTGAGCAGCTCAAGCGCGTTGTCAAACGTCGCGGTGTCTGACTGGCCTTCAAAGCTAATCGGGTAAAGCTTTTTGAGGTCGTCGCCCAGCACAGGTGACTTCATCACGCCTTCGCGTGCGCGCATCCAGTTAAAGTTGCCGCGCACGGTGTTGATCTCGCCGTTGTGGGCGACATAGCGGTACGGGTGGGCCAGCGGCCATTCAGGGAAGGTGTTGGTAGAAAAGCGCTGATGTACCAAGGCCAAAGCCGACACGCACTTGGCGTTTTGCAAATCTAAAAAGTATTCACCCACTTGCGTAGCCAGCAGCAGGCCTTTGTACACCATTGTGCGGCAGCTCATCGACGGCACGTAGTATTCTTTGCTGTGCTTTAAACCAAGGTTTTGTATAGCAGCGCTGGCAGTTTTGCGGATGACGTAAAGCTTGCGCTCCAGCGCATCGGGCACGGTCACATCAGCACCGCGAGCGATAAAGATCTGGCGAATAATCGGCTCTTTTTCGCGCACAAACGGCGACATCGGCATGTCACGGTTCACCGGCACATCGCGCCAGCCAATCACTACTTGGCCCTCAGCCTTGACCGCACGCTCAAGCTCTTGCTCGCAGGCCAAGCGAGACGCATGCTCTTTCGGCAAAAATATCATGCCCACGCCGTATTCACCGGGCGCTGGCAGCTCAATGCCCACCTTGGCCATATCTTCACGGTAAAAATCGTCCGGCAGCTGAATCAAAATGCCCGCGCCGTCGCCGCACAGTTCATCAGCACCCACAGCACCCCGGTGGTCCAAATTCTCCAGAATTTTCAACCCGTTTTGGATAATCGCATGCGATTTAGCGCCCTTCACATGCGCCACAAAGCCCACGCCACAAGCGTCTTTTTCGCTGCCAGGCTGGTACAAACCGCCGGTTGCTGCTGCTGCAATCTCAATATCTAACGCACCCATGTGCTTCTCCAGTTATCCAAAAAGGAAACAGATCTTAGTGCAGCGCAGCAAATAACTCAAACTATTTAAATGGGGTCAGATCACATTTAATTCTTTTATTTTTACGACTTTAAGTTAAATAGGGACATATCAAAAATCATAGCTGCTTGAGCAGTATTGACGGCTTAAAAGCCCAATACTGCGTCTGAAATTAGCTACTCGTTATTAGAATTTAATTTGAAAGGGCGGCCTTTAAGCCCGGGTTTTATACTTTTTTTAGTATTTTTCTCTAATTCAGTCAGAAAACTGTCATCGCCTAAAGCACCACTTCGTTGGGTACTGCGGGTCAGTATCTTTTCGTCTTTACCGCTCAAACCAACGCGTACAAAGTCTACATAAGCCGCCTCACGCGCAAAGGGTGTGTTGCCTAAATTCCAAAACTGAGAATGTGGTGACACCAAGGGGTTATTGCGCAGACCCGCATAGTAGCAGTAACTGCTCCAAACATAGTCTTGCGGCTGCACCACCATGCCCGCCCGCACAGGGTTCAGGTCGATATAGGCCATGCAAGCCAGCAGATAGCGCTCGGTCTGCACTAGCGTGCTTTTGTAGCGACCATCAAACAGCGTTCCAGTCCGGCCTGTGCGCTTGTTGAATAACTGCACGTAGCTGCGCCCCATCTGTTGCATCATCAATGGCAGGCCCACATCGTCTTGCGGCGTAGCCAACAGATGCAGATGATTAGTCATCAACACGTAGCTGTGGATTGCTACCTTGTGCTGCAATGCCGCTTCGCGCAGTAAATTGAGCATCGCCTGGTAGTCGGCAGTCGATGCGAAAATAGCCTGGCGGTTGTTACCGCGCTGGATAATGTGGTGCGGATAATCAGGGACGGTAAGTCGAGGTTTGCGGGCCATCTTTGTATTTTATCGGATTATGATAAATTTGATCTGACCCCATTTAAATACATTTAAATAGGTATTTTGACTGGTAATTGATCATAAAATATTTGTTGCTAATTGTTAGATGAAAAATCGCATTGCCTGAGACTACTATGCCCACGCTAGCCCATATTTATATTCGCACACCGCAGGGGCGATTTACGGCGTTTAATCCGGGCGCTGCGATGTTGCCGCCTTTGAAAGCGCTGCTCAAGGCGGTGGATGGAAAACTCAGCACCAGCGAGCTAGAGTTGACCTTGTCGCATTTGGGCAATGTAGAGGCTTTGCTGGCAGATCTAGAGTCTGCCGGGTTGATTGCTGATAAAAGTGTTGTTTTCAGCCAAGTTGGCATGCCCCGTGGAGGCGGTCAGGCAATGATGGATTCTGATAATCCGCTGATGCAAACTAATTTTGGTGGTCTGGACGGCGATAGCGTTAATCCGTGGCAGAACACCGCTGGTTCTGCCTTGGATGCTTTGCCAGAGCCCAAACCAGACACGCTGATGGACCGCATGGCGCAGCAGATAGCAGACACCATGGCCACTTTTGTGTTGACGCACTTGCCAGAAAAAGCGTTTAAAGAGCTGATCGCGATAGAGACTATTTACACACCCCAGCAGCTAGAAGCTGCCTTGCCTAAGTACGAAGTATTGGTGCAGCCGCTGGGGGAGGTAGGCCTAAAACATGTGGCGCAATTACGGCAATTGATGGTTAAGATTTTTGCGCAGTAAACGCTGCAGCGGCTAGCGCGTTATCCAAACCGGCTACTCTGGCCCACTAGTTTCTTAGCCAATTCGTCCAGCAGCCCCTGCGTTACTTGCGCAGCGGGATAGGTGGTGTTGATCAACTCAAACCCATCGGTATTGGCCACCCGAAAAACCACTTCACCGCGATCATGGTCAGGCGTCATCATGATAGAGCCGCGCACATGGGTTTGGTAGTCAAAAATATAAGCCAGCAGTTTGTTGGTATCGGGGTGGCGCTGCTCTTTGCGGTCGTGCGGCACTTGGCCGGTAGCTAGGCGCTGGGTTACGCGCTCTAAGTCAGGCGGAAAGTTGACCGTCACGCTGTGGGTAGCTATTTTGCCCGTGGCGGGCTGCAGGTCCCAGCCTACGCCTATGTGGTTGTGCACTTCTTGATTGCGTAGCATTTTTTTGCGGGCATCGCAGCGAAAGTTTTGCAGTACTAGTGCGGGAAATTGGGCTTTGCCATCTAAGCTGTAGTTGCCGTGTGCCGGGGGCTGAATGACATTGAGCTGGGCGCACAGGTCTTGCATATATTTACTGGCGATTTTGCAGGCATATTCCGTGGTAGCGGTGTTAGCGGCCAAGTCTTGGTGTGCACCTTGCTGCTGGTTTTGCAGGTTCTGCGCTTGGTTTTTAAGGTCGTTAAGAAAGCTCATGGGCGTGGTGCTGTATCGTGCTATTGCAGGCTGTGTCGCCCGATTTTAACGGGCATCGACTGTGTCATTTACCGCAAACGGTCATGCTCTTTGATGGCAAACCTGTCTGTCATACCGGCAATATAGTCGGCCACCGCGCGGGGCCTATTGGCAAGTTGTGCGTAGGCTGCGGGCATGTGGGCGGGTTGCTGTAGATATATGCC
>JAYSWJ010000089.1:0-2039 GCA_043718065.1 Polaromonas sp. | reverse complement strand
CCGCAGCGATCTGTTCTACTTTAAATTTTTGGCCAGCAGCAACTTTATATTGTTTGCCACCGGTTTTTACGACCGCGTACATAAGAACCTCTTAGAATGTTTGTCTAAATGAGTGTCTGCAGACGAATTTCCGCAGAGCCCTAGATTATAGCATGGTGAGTGATTACTGACAAATTTGCTGCCGATAAGAATCCGATAGCCGTATTTTTACGAAAAGCATCTGCCTGATTCTTATAATCAACTCCAATTCACCTAACTACAGGCTATTTTGTCAGCATCTTCATCCACTACCGCCGCATCGTTGCAGCTTGTCGCTAACGACATGGGCCATGTGGACAAAGTTATCGCCAAGCGGCTAGATTCGGGTGTGCCTTTGGTGGCCCAGGTGTCTGCTTATATTATTTCAGCGGGGGGCAAACGCCTGAGACCCGCTTTGCTGTTGCTGATGTGCGGTGCCCTAGGCTACCAGCAGCCCCAGCGGTTTAATTTGGCGGCAGTGGTCGAATTTATCCACACTGCCACGCTTTTGCACGACGATGTGGTGGACGAATCTACCCTAAGGCGTGGGCGTGCCACAGCCAATGACGTGTTTGGCAACCCTGCCAGCGTATTAGTAGGCGACTTTTTGTACTCACGCGCTTTTCAAATGATGGTGGAAAGTGGCCAAATGCGGGTTATGGAAATTTTGGCCGAAGCCACCAATGTGATTGCCGAGGGCGAGGTGCTGCAGCTGATGAACATGCATGACGCCAGCTTAGATGCAGATGGGTATTTGCGCGTGATACGGTCTAAAACCGCCAAGCTTTTTGAAGCCTGTGCCCGTCTGGCCGCTGTGCTAGCGGGCAGCGATGCCGCCACCGAACAAGCCTGCGCAACCTACGGACAAGCCTTAGGCACCGCGTTTCAGGTGATTGATGATGTGCTGGACTACGACGGCGATAGCGCTGAGATGGGTAAAAATCTGGGGGACGATTTGCGTGAAGGCAAGGCTACACTGCCGCTGATCATTGCCATGCAGCGCGCCGCACCGCAGGACGCACAAGTCATCCGCCAGGCCATTGAGACTGGCGGATTAGATCGGCTGGACGATGTAATGCGTATCGTGCGGACTACAGGCAGTTTAGAGCTAACCATCAACGCCGCAGCGTCAGAAGCCAAACGAGCGATAGATGCGCTTGTAACATTTCCAGAAAGCGTATTTAAACAAGCGCTGCTCCAACTAGCGGCCCAGCTCCTAGAGCGCCGTACGTAACGCTTTTAAAGCGCTGCATGCTCGCTCAGAGCATAAATACGACAAAACCACCCCCAAATTGCGCACCCTGGCACTTGCGCAAGCCCGCCAAGGTTTACAGCCACGGCTCTATCAGCGATGATGGCAGTTTGTTGTATCCTTACTCATTAACATTTGCTATCCTTGTGCTTCAATAAGATACTCAAACCATGTCAGCTGTAGAAACCCCAAACAATCTCAATTCCGCAGTTGCACTGCCAGGTATGGGCAGAGCGTTGGTCATGGCAGGCAAATTAGGGCAAAAAGCAGCCGAGGACATCTACAAAAGATCGCAATTGAGCCGCACCAGCTTTATCGCCGAGCTAACTGGTACAGGGGCCGTGTCTGCTGCAGACCTGGCGCACACCATGTCGGTCGCCTTCGCGGCTCCGCTGCTAGACATCGATGCTATTGACCCGCTGCGCTTGCCCAAGGGTTTGCTCGACCCCAAATTGTGCCAAAGCTTGCGGGTGGTGGTACTGAGTAAACGTAACAACCGCTTAATTGTCGCCACCGCCGACCCGTCTGACCAAGTAGGCGCTGAAAAAATCAAGTTCTCTACCCAAATGGGCACTGACTGGGTGATTGCCGAATACGACAAGCTATCCAAATTAGTAGACGCCACATCAACCAGTGCCAACGATGCCATGGACAGCATTGTCAGCGGTGACTTTGAATTTGACGAGGCTACCATGGAGGTGGCTGACGAACAAGACGTCGACGTAGGCGCGACCGATGTTGAAGATGCGCCAGTCGTTAAGTTTTTGCA
>JAYSWJ010000088.1:0-2054 GCA_043718065.1 Polaromonas sp. | reverse complement strand
GCATGGGCATTGGGTTCGTCTAACGCGAGACGATCACGCTTGCCTAGCAATGTTCCTCTCCCTTGCTCGAAAGCATTGGTACAAGGAATATAAAGCCCAGCGGGGCCACAGACAATTTTGATTCTACGCGCTATCGTGCTGCAATGTGCACCGCACCGCCAGTTGCGCCATTAAGTTATTAATGTTTACACCTTGCCGCTGGCGATCAGAGCAATTGGCCGTCATGGCCCAAGGCTACATCTAGCTTGGCAATCAGTGTGGCCAATTGCGGATGGTTGCCCAGTTCTGCAGCGCCCGCGCTGTTGCTGGCGCAGCCCACGCTGGCAGGGCTGGTATCGGCAGCGGGCTTACGGTCAGTTTCAAAGGCCAAGTTCAGCGCCGCCAGCACGGCAATACGGTCGCGTGCTTTGACTTTGCCAGCATCGCGTATGCGGCACATGGCGGTGTCTACTTTTTCTACTGCGGTAAGTAGCTGCTGTTCGCCACCCTCGGGTGCGGCCAGTAAATAGCTTTGGCCCATGATTTGGACTTCGAGTTGTTTCATGTGCGGATAGTTTTAAATTTTTTAGGCACCATCGCGCTGGCTAGCCGATGCATGGTCACCATCGCGCTGGCTAGCCGATGCATGGTCAACATCGCGCTGGCTATCCGATGCATGGCCACCATTGCGTTCGGCAGATTCTGGCAAACGCTCTAGCAGCGCTTCTACGCGCGAGCGTGCTGCAGACAAACGCGATTTAAGCGAGTCGCGCTCTAGGCTGATGGCTTGCACTTGCTCGGCTAGCAGCGCATTGGTACGGCTAAGCTCATCGTAGCGCAGTAGCAAGCGTTCCACGCGTTCGGTAACTTGCTCAATATGTGAAGAATCTGCCATGGGTTATGTCTTTAAGTACTTGATTCTAGGGGAAGTTTTCTGCATTTAGCAAGCGTGATTGCTAGGCGGCCAGTTATTAGGCTGCACTTGCGCGTAAAATGGTTCGTGTTGGTGCTCGCGGTGTGGTTCACATGCCGCAGTTCAACGGGAAGCTGGGGGGTTAAATGTCTGCAGGAATCTGCAGCGGCCTACAAAGGCCATAACCTAACCAGCGCTGCCCCCGCAACGGTAAGTGGACGGTAGGTTTAAAAGTGCAATGCTTTTAAATCAACCAACTTTCAATAACAAACCACTGAGGTCGTAAGACTTTGGGAAGGTGATTGACAAGTCGTTCCATCAGCCCGGATACCGGCCAACATGGCGGCTGTGCGCTTTGAAATTTAGTTTTCAACTATAGGTTTCAAATGTTTACAACCAAATTCGCCCACACCAGCGGGGAGGCTGGTACCGGGCATTTGCTTGTATTTTTATAATTTATGAAAAATTTTTCTACGACCTTGCGTCTTTCAGCGCTAGCGTGCGCCTGCGCGGCTGCATGTGCTCCATTTAACCTAGCCTTAGCGCAAAACGTGCCGCAGCTTAAAGAGGTGGTCATTACCGCCAGCCGCAGCCCGCAGCTCATCACCGATGCACTGCCGCACACCACGGTGCTCAACGCAGCTGATATTGAGAACAGCCAAAGCACCGACTTGACCAGCTTACTGCAAAAAGAAGCGGGTTTTCAGCTAACACAAACCGGTGGGCGCGGTACGTCGTCCACCATATTTTTACGTGGCGCTGCCTCGGTGCAAGTGCTGGTACTGGTTGATGGCATACCTATTAACAAGCAAGATGCCAGCGGCGGCGCAAGCGTAGAGCACTTGATGCTGGACCAGATTGAACGCGTAGAAATAGTGCGCGGCAATGTGTCGGCCATCTACGGCACAGGCGCTATTGGTGGTGTGGTGCAAATTTTTACCAAGCAAGGCGGTGGTAAACCGCGTGCCAGCCTGACGGCTGAGGTTGGCTCGCGCGGCAGCTCTAAGCTAAGCGCGGGTGTGCAGACAAGTTTTGGTGTGGACAACGCCACCAAGCTGTCCGCTGGCGTGTCGACCAATAGAACCCGTGGCTTTAGCGCCCTAGACACCAGCATTGCAGCTAACGCATCGGCTAATCCAGATGACGATGGCTACACCAACCG
>JAYSWJ010000087.1:0-13285 GCA_043718065.1 Polaromonas sp. | reverse complement strand
GTACCTCGCGGTCACACAGCACCGCACGGCATGCCCATGCCAAACGGACCTGCGGCCCTTTATTGTTTGTCATAGGCATACCGAACGTTGCTGCGCTTCACTGGCGTGGTCGCTGGCACAAGAGCAGCGACTTATCCTATTCACAGTGACCACCACCGAGCGAAACCCCAGCCCTGTACAAGCGTGCTGTTGTGGCGTGTGTCCTATGACAAACAATAAAGGGCCGCAGGTCCGTTTGGCATAGGACACACGCCGCATCAGTGCGCGTGCAAGAACAACGAACTCGATATGAAGCCAACAAAGCATGCAAGACATGGCTCAAAGCAGTTTAAACGGTCTTTTCAAGAACGAAATAGCCCTCTAACCCAAGTAAATCTTGCTCAACCAGCTATTAAATATGTAGCAGTCTTAATCCCTACAACAGTTAACAATAAAGATCCCACCAGATGCAGGGCTGCCGTGCCCAGGGCCAACGCATAGCGCGAATGCTGCAGCATGGCTACCACTTCAGCGCTAAAGCTGCTAAAGGTGGTGAGCGCGCCTAAAAATCCAGTGACCAAGGCCAAGCGCCACACCGGATCAATCTGCGGTAGCGCGTTAAACACGCCTACACACACACCGATCAAGTAGCCGCCCACCAAGTTAGCTGCTAACGTGCCCCACGGCAACACCGCCCCGGGGTTGAGCCATAATCCAAGCTGCCAGCGGGCCAAGGCGCCTGCGCAGGCGCCTATACAGATTGCGATGATGTTGAGCATATGCAAAGTGTAGCGCCTGATGGCGAGTTTGCTAGCCGCATACTGGGCAACCAGCCGCAGCTGGACTTAAAACAAGCACAGGATGATGTGGTAGCCGCAGCGCTGGACCTTAAAACGCGTGCGCCAGAGATCACTACGATTGTTTTATAGTGCACTAATATGCCGCCTTACCTTGCAGCGATAGAGGCCGCAACAGGCTGCAAAGTGCTCAGCTTGATGGACGATGTGCGCTTGTTCAAACCGTTTGCGCAGCCCTTGCCCAATCAAGACACAGCGCAGTCCTAGACCTTGTTACATAGCCTCTAGCTTGGCGTATTCGCTAGCGATAGACGCAGCCAAACGTGCATTGTTTAATACCAACTGAATGTTGGACGCTAAGCTGTCACCACCAGTTAGCGAGTTCACCCGCGCCAATAAGAAAGGTGTAGATTCTTTGCCTTCAATGCCTTGTTCTTGCGCCTCGCGCAGCGCTTGTGCAATAGCAGGGTCAATCACACTGCGCGGCATGGCAAAGGCGTGGGGTATCGGGTTGGCCACTACGAAGCCACCACGCAAATCCATAGCCCATTTGGCGTGCATGGCTTGGGCGATGGCTAAGGCGCTGTGTAATGGGTAGTCCACCTTGAAGTCGCTGTCCTGGGTAAAAAAAGCGGGCAGGGTGTCGGTTTGGTAGCCCACCACTGGCACGCCATGGGTTTCTAAATATTCCAGCGTCAGTTTTAAATCTAATATGGACTTCGCACCTGCGCACACTACCGCCACTGGTGTAATAGCCAGTTCTTGCAGATCGGCAGATACATCAAAACTGCGCTCTGCACCACGGTGTACCCCACCAATTCCACCGGTGGCAAATACGCGGATGCCTGCCATGGCGGCAATGATCATGGTAGATGCAACGGTGGTAGCACCAGTTGCGCCACTGGCCACGATAAACGGTATATCGCGTCGACTAACTTTGACCACGCTACGGCCAGTTTGCCCAAGGTGCTCAATATCTTCAGGTGTTAAACCTGCTTTTAAGCGCCCACGAATAATCGCTACAGTGGCTGGAGTTGCGCCGTGGGCACGCACCTCGGCCTCTACTTGCAGTGCTGTGGCAACGTTCTGTGGGTACGGCATGCCATGCGAGATGATGGTCGACTCTAACGCTACCACCGGATGGCCTGCCTTTAATGCGTTGGCAACATCGGGGTGTATATCAAGGTAGGGATGGTTCATAGTGCTGGATCAATGCGTGTGAGATAGATAAAATTTTTAAACAGGCGCAGATAGCGTTTTGCACCACTGGGCAAGCGCAGCTGCAGATAAATGGGGATGGTTAGCTGCATGCACGCCCACTGTCATGCCAGCGCAGGCTTGTGCCCATTTGGCTGCTTGCGCCAGCGGTTGGCGGTGCAGCAGTGCATGCGCCCAGCCCGATAGCAACGCATCACCGCCGCCAGTCACATTCACCACCGTGCCAGTCAGAGCGTCTTGCCAGCCGTGGCCCGCATCTTTATCGCTCCAAAACATACCGCGCGCACCTAGGCTAAGCAGCACTTGCCGCACGCCTTGGCTGTGCAACCAGCGTGCTACCGCTAGCAACTGCGCTGCAGACTCGCAGGGTAGGCCACACAGCGCCTGCGCTTCTAAGGGGTTCAGTTTGAGGGCATGAATGCGCTCAAGCAGCGGCTGTAGACGTGTGCACTTCTTAGCAGACACGGCATCCACCAATACCGGGGCGTTGGTGTTACGCAATACCCAGCCTATCGTGTCGGCTGACAAGTTGCAGTCCAACACCACGGTGTGTGCCTGCTGTATTAGAGGCGCTTGATCAGCCAGCCGGGCAGGTGTGATGCTGTTGACAATACCCATGTCGTTTACACCAACACACAGTGCGCCATCGCCTGCATGCACCGACAAGTAGGTAGACGTTGATTGACCAAAGTCTGTCCAACAGTGGTCGGTATTAACACCGGCTGATTGGGCAGATTCCAGCAAGCCACGGCCAAATAGGTCATCACCCAGCGCGGCGACCAAGCGTGTGGCGTGCCCTAATCGGGCTAAATTTTCTGCAATGTTGCGCGCAACGCCGCCCGGCGTGCAGCGGACACTACCGGGATGCGAGTCACCCAGAATCAGTGGGCCAGCCGCTGTGCCTGAAATATCTACATTGGCACCGCCAATAACCAACACGTAGCCATTATTCGCTGCAGTTAAATCAGTAGCTAGGCCATCGCTTGCGGTGGGTGTGTTGGCAATCATCTGCAGATTTTACAAGCCAACACTAGGGCGTTATTTGTCTTTGCCCATGACCAAATCAGGCAGGATGGTAACTATTTGCGGAAATATAGTGATCAGTGCAATGCACAGTACCAAGCAGCCAAAAAACGGCAGTGCAGCTTTGGCAATCAAATTGCTGTCTTTGCCCGTCATGTTCTGCAGCACAAACAAATTAAAGCCCACAGGCGGTGTAACCTCGGCAATCTCTACCAACAAGATGATGAAGATGCCAAACCAGATTAAATCAAACCCCGCTTTTTGAATCATGGGCAACACCACTGCCGCAGTCAGCACAATCATGCTGATGCCATCTAGCGCAGTACCTAAAACCAAATAAACCACCACCAAGCAGCCGATCAACGCATACGGTGACAGGTTCATGCCGTTAACCCACTCGGCCAACTCACGCGGCACGCCAGTAAAGGCCATGGTCTTGGTTAAAAATGCAGCGCCCGCTAAGATAAACATAATCATGCAACTGGTGCGGGTGGCGCCCATCAAGCCGTCCCAAAAGTTTTGGAATGTTAGGCTGCGGCCGCAAGCTGCCATCACCAACGCACCTAGCACGCCAAAGGCTGCGCACTCGGTGGCGGTTGCCCAGCCTGCGATCAATACCCACACAATAAAAACAATCAATAAAGTGCATGGAATAAGCTGGCCGCTTAGTTTGATTTTCTGTATGAAATTGGTGGGTGGATCGGCTGCTGGTACCTGATCAGGATTGCGCAAACTCCACCATGCGATATAACCTGAGAACAACAGCATCAATAGCGCGCCGGGTAAAAAGCCGGCTAAAAATATGCGAATGATCGATGCATCAGCTGCCACGGCATACACCACCATAGTGATAGAGGGCGGAATCAAAATGCCTAAGGTACCAGCCGTGGCCAGTGAACCAATAGCTAATTTCTCGTTGTAACCACGCTTGACCAATTCTGGCAAAGCCACTTTGGCAATTGTGGCGCAGGTGGCAGCGGACGAGCCAGACACAGAACCAAACACACCACAACCTAAGATAGTGGTGTGCATCAAACGGCCCGGAATACGGTTAAGCCACGGTCGCAAACCTTCAAACATTTGTTCGCTGAGCTTGGTGCGAAATAAAATCTCGCCCATCCAAATAAATAAGGGCAGGGCTGCTAGCTCCCAGCTGGCATTGCTCTCCCAAAACGCACTGAATAAGTTTTTTCCCGGCATGGTGTTGGTAAAAAAAGCTTGCCCCACCCAGCCGACGATGGCTAATGTCATAGCTATCCATACACCACCGCTTAGTAAAAGCAGCATGATCAAAAGCAGCAGCGCGCCTATGCTTAGCACATCCATGGAAAAAATCTCGGTTGGTGTAGGGTCTGCAAATCAGCAGCGCCTTACGTTATAGGGGGAAATCGCGGTTGGATTTTTAGATGCGACGTTGGTTTTAAATCAGTTGCGATTCAAACATCCGCTGAAAAATCGCCTTTAGCATGGCGCTCTTCTACAGCTACTTGGTAAGTGGGTTTGCCGCCGCGCAGCACTATCCACAACTCGTCCAGTACAGCAAGCAACAGCAACCAAGAGCCAATGACAAAGGTGGCCTGGGGAATCCAGATCGGAATCACTACTAAGCCTGTGGCCATCTCGGCAAATTCATAGCTCTCGTAGGTGAATGCTGTGGCTGAGTAGGTAAGGTAGGCCACGGCTACTGCAGCTATGCTTAAGCACGCCATGTCTAAAGCGCGGCGCGCTGGCGCAGAGATTTTTTCTAACAGCAGGGTTACGCGCACAAAATCGCCATGTTTAAACGAGTGCGCCATAGCAAAAAAAGCCGCCGCTGCGCACAGCCAGGCCACGATGTCGTTAACACCGCTGACTTTGAAGTTGAGTTGACGACCTACGCCGCCCACAATCATCAATACAAAGATGCCCAGTACACAGCATGCTGCCAAGGCGGCCGCTGCGCTAAACAACCAGTCCAAGGCGCGCCGCAGTGGGCCACGCTCTATCGCGAGTTTTGAATTGGGCACTAGCTCAGACATTACTTTGCACCGCGCTGTTTGTTATAGTCCGCAATGATGGCCGCGCCATCGCTTCCGGCTGCTTTTTGCCAGTCAGACAGCATGATGCCGCCGACCTGCTGCATATCAGCCATCAGCTTAGGCGCTGGCTTGAGAATTTTCATGCCTTTACCGGCCAGCAATTTTTTGTATTCTTCGTTTTTAACTTCACTGGTTTTCCAGCCACGCACTTCAGCATCTTGTGCAGCTTTCATGACAGCAGCTTGTGTGGTGGCGTCTAAAGTGTTAAATGCTTTTAGATTCACCAGCACACCATTCTTTGGCAACCACGCTTGAGTGTCGTACCAGTTTTTAATATGCTCGTAGGTTTTGCTGTCATAACCTGTTGAGCCCGAACTCATGTAGCTTTCAACAACGCCAGTAGCCAACGCTTGGCTAAGTTCTGCCGCTTGAATTTGCACCGGCTGCGCACCAATAAGTTCAGCAATCTTGGCGGTAGCAGGGCTGTAGGCACGCCACTTGATACCACGCAGGTCAGCTACCGAAGTAATCTCTTTTTTGCTATAAATACCCTGCGGTGGCCATGGCACGCTGAACAAAATCTTCATGCCTTGCGCGGCCAGCAGTTTGTCCATTGGCGTTTTAGAGGCCTCGTACAATTTCTTCGCGTCCCCGTAACCCGTGGCTAAAAAAGGTACCCCATCAAGGGCATAAATTGGGTTTTCATTAGCATAAGCCGCTAGCAAAATTTCCCCTACCTGAGCTTGTCCGCTTTGTACCGCACGTTTAATTTCATTAGCTTTGAACAATGACGCATTAGCGTGTACGGTGATTTTGAGCTTGCCTGATGTTGCGGCATCTACTTCTTTGGCAAACTGGCTTAAGTTTTCGGTGTGAAAGTTAGTTGCAGGGTAAGCGGCTGGCAAATCCCATTTTGTTTGCGCAAACGCCGAAGTCGCATAAAAAACAATGCTAACTGCAGCTACAACGGAGCCAAGACGGTACGTGGTTGACATGGACTTCTTTCGATTTAGGTGGATGAATTGGAATTAAGCAACTCTAACTGCGGTGGCCTAAGTTTTAATTAGTGTTTTCCCGTATTGTCGATAAATTGTTGATAAATTATCGGCATAATTGCATATGGTTAAAAAAACAACGCCCCCTGCCAACTCCTCGCTCATCGTCTCATCAGCTCATTTGGTCTCGCCGCGCAGCGCTGAGATGAGTGAGTTTGAGTTTGGCCTGATCGTTGCGGGCAACGCTTTTCACCGATGGATTGCGCACTGTATGAGTGCAGCGGGTCTAAAAGACCTGATGCCTTTAGATGTACTGGTGCTGCACCATGTAACGCACCGTGCCAGAGATAAACGCTTGGCAGATATTTGCTTCATCATGAATGTAGAAGACACACACCTGATCAACTATTCACTCAAGAAACTGCAAAACTTAAGCGTAGTGGCAGCCAGTAAAAGTGGCAAAGAAGTGACCTATGCCGCCACAGCGCAAGGCTTGGCTTACGTCACACGCTACCGCGAGATACGCGAGAAATGCTTGATCGATGCACTAAAAGCAGATGACACCTTGAACAAAGATATTGGCGAGTTGGCGCGCCTGCTGCGCATGCTGTCTGGCGTATACGATCAAGCCGCCCGTGCTGCAGCCTCGATGTAGAGAACACACACTATGAATAAACAAACTCGATGGCAATTTTGGATTGACCGTGGCGGCACGTTCACAGACGTTGTGGGCAAGCGCCCAGATGGATCGCTAGTAACCCACAAGCTGCTGAGTGAAAACCCAGAGCAATACAAAGATGCTGCAGTGGCGGGAATTCGGTACTTGTTGGGCTTAAAGCCCAGCGAGGCGGTGACACCTGAGCTTGTGGAGTGCGTCAAGATGGGTACCACTGTGGCGACTAACGCACTTTTAGAGCGCAAAGGCGAGCCTACACTGCTAGTGATTACACAAGGTTTTCGCGATGCATTGCGTATTGCCTACCAAAATCGCCCGCGCTTGTTTGACCGTCATATTGTGCTGCCCCAATTGTTGTATACCGCCGTGATTGAAGCGCACGAGCGCATAGGGGCCGATGGTAAAGTGGTTGAGGATTTAAACGAAACGCTATTAAAATCAGAGCTGCTTGAGCAGTATTTACTTGGTTTAAGGGCTATTTCTATAGTATTTATGCATGGTTACAGGTATGTTCAGCATGAGTTGGCTGCCGAGCGTATCGCTCGTGAAGTAGGTTTCACACAAGTCAGTGTTAGTCATAAAACCAGCCCTATGATGAAGCTGGTAAGCCGAGGTGACACCACAGTAGTGGACGCGTATCTGTCGCCTATATTACGCTGCTACATAGAGCAGGTAGCGGGTGATATGCCAGGCGTAAAGATATTTTTTATGCAGTCCTCAGGTGGGCTGACTGATGCACATGCTTTTCAAGGTAAAGACGCTATTTTAAGTGGCCCGGCGGGCGGCATTGTGGGTATGGCCCGCACAGCGCAACTGGCGGGCCACGACAAAGTGATTGGCTTTGACATGGGTGGCACATCGACCGATGTAAGCCATTTTGCAGGTGAGTTTGAGCGCGAGTTTGAAACCCAAGTCGCCGGTGTGCGTATGCGCGCGCCGATGATGAGCATTCATACTGTGGCAGCGGGCGGTGGGTCGCTGTTAGAGTTTGATGGAGCGCGCTTTCGCGTAGGGCCGCAAAGCGCGGGTGCTAACCCCGGCCCGGCCTGCTATCGCCGTGGCGGCAAACTGGCCGTGACCGATGCCAACGTGATGCTGGGCAAAGTGCAGCCACGCTACTTTCCTAACGTGTTTGGGCCTAATGCAGACGAGGCCCTGAGCTACGAAGCTACGCTGGAAAAATTCAGCGCCATGGCTAGCAAGGTAGGCCAAAGCCAGGGCAAAGAAGTTAAAGCCGAAGTGGTGGCCGAAGGCTTTATCAACATTGCCGTGCAGCAGATGGCCAATGCAATTAAAAAAATATCTGTGGCACGCGGCTACGACGTAACGCGCTACACCTTGCAATGTTTCGGCGGTGCAGGTGGGCAGCACGCCTGCCTAGTAGCCGATGCCCTGGGCATGACGCGCGTGTTGGTGCACCCGCTGGCAGGGGTATTGAGCGCGTATGGCATGGGCCTGGCAGACCAAAACGTGATACGTGAACAGGCTGTGGAGGCGAGGTTGACAGAAAGCTCGCTGGTAGATGTGTGCAGCAAGCTAACTGCTTTAGCCAGCGCTGCACGCGCTGAGCTACAGCGCCAGCAAGTAGGCCAAGGCGCGGTGACGGTGCACGAACGCGTGCACGTCAAATATGAAGGCACCGACACGGCTTTGATTGTGCAGCTAGGTGACATAGGCAGCATCGAAGCCGCGTTTGAACTCGCCTACCAGCAGCGCTTTGCCTTTTTAATGCAAAGCAAAGCCAAAGTGGTGGAAGCCGTGTCTGTAGAAGCCGTGATCAGCGGCGATGCACCCACCGAGCCCCGCCACACCATGCACGCGCCACGCGCCGTGCCCGCACGCGAGACGGTGCGCATGTATTCAGGCGGGCAGTGGCACGACGCGCACTTGGTGGTACGGGGCGACATGCGCGCAGGCGACATGGTGCCTGGCCCGGCCATCATTGCCGAAAAAAATGCCACCACCGTAGTGGAGCCTGGCTGGGAGGCTAACCTGACAGCGCTAGATCACTTGGTACTAGAGCGCAAAACCCAGCGCGCTGTCACCTACGCCGTGGGCACCACTGCTGACCCGGTGCTGCTAGAGGTATTCAACAACTTGTTTATGAACATTGCCGAGCAGATGGGCTTGCAATTACAAAACACGGCGTACTCGGTCAACATCAAAGAGCGCCTAGACTTTAGCTGCGCGCTGTTTGACACGCAGGGCAATTTGATTGCCAATGCACCGCACATGCCGGTGCATTTAGGCAGCATGGGCGAGAGCATTAAAACCGTGATTCGTGAAAACGCAGCCACCATGCAACCGGGCAACGTGTATGCGCTCAACGACCCTTACCATGGCGGCACGCATTTGCCTGATGTGACAGTCATCACACCGGTCTACCTAGGCAACAAACCAGTGTTCTACGTAGGCTCACGCGGCCACCAGGCAGATATTGGCGGTACTACGCCGGGCTCAATGCCGCCGTTTTCTACCCGCATTGAAGAAGAGGGCGTGCAGATCAACAACTTCTTGTTGGTAGAGCGCGGCGTGTTGCGCGAGGCCGAGATGGTGGCGCTGTTGGAAAGCGGCGAATACCCCAGCCGCAATCCTTGCCAAAACATGGCCGATCTGAAAGCGCAAATCGCCGCCAACGAAAAAGGCCTGCAAGAGCTGCGCAAGATGGTGGATACATTTAGCCTGGATGTCGTACAGGCCTACATGCGCCATGTGCAAGACAACGCTGAAGAATCGGTACGCCGTGTCATCACTAAGCTAAAAGACGGTCAATTTACTTTGCTGCTAGACAACGGCGCGCAAATCAAAGTAGCTATCCGCGTGAACGCAGCCCAGCGCACCGCAGAGATTGATTTTACGGGTACGTCACCGCAATTGACCAATAACTTTAATGCGCCCACCGCGGTGTGCATGGCTGCTGTGCTGTATGTGTTTCGCACGCTGGTAGATGACGATATTCCGCTTAACGCAGGCTGCCTTAAACCGCTCAAAGTCATCATCCCTGCGGGCAGCATGCTGAACCCTAATCCGCCTGCCTCGGTGGTAGCAGGCAACGTGGAGACGTCAACCTGCATTACCAACTGCTTGTATGGCGCTTTGGGCGTAATGGCCGGTGGTCAGCCCACGATGAATAACTTTACCTTTGGCAATGAGCAATATCAGTACTACGAAACCATATCTGGTGGCAGCGGTGCAGGTGGCGTGCTTGACGCGAGTGGCAAAATTATCAGCGGTTTCAACGGCACATCGGTAGTGCAAGCCCACATGACCAATTCGCGTATGACGGACCCTGAGGTGTTGGAGTTTCGTTTTCCTGTGCGTCTGGAAAGCTATGCTATTCAGCAGGGCTCAGGTGGCCTAGGCCAATACACCGGTGGTAACGGTGGCGTGCGGCGTGTGAAGTTCTTGCAAAAGATGACAGCGAGTATTTTGAGCAATGGCCGTGTACACCCAGCTTTTGGTATGGCAGGTGGCGCACCCGGTGCTGTGGGCATCAATCGCGTAATGCGCAATGATGGTCGCGTGGAAGAGTTAAAGCACATTGGCCAAACTGAGATGCAGCCGGGTGATGTGTTTGAGATCCATACGCCGGGTGGGGGCGGCTTTGGCAAAGTTTAAGCAAGAGCTGCCTATATGTGCCAACGTCTACGAGGTTGAACGTGTCCGCGCCAGTGGTGGGTTTTTCGCAAAATAGCGTTGCAAGCCGCGTACCATGGCATCAGCCAGTTGGTCTTGGTACTCCACGGTGCGCAGACGCTGCTCTTCTTCAGGGTTGCTGATAAAGGCGGTTTCTATGAGCACACTGGGAATATCGTGTGCCTTAAGTACGGCAAAACTGGCTTGCTCAACTTTGCCTTTGTGCAGCTTGGCAAAACTTCCAATTTCACCCAGCAGGTTACTACCTAACTTTAAACTGTCGTTAATCTGTGCTGTTGTGCTCATGTCCAGTATGGCGCGCAGCACTTGCGCGTCTTTCACCTTGACATTCACGCCACCCACTAAATCAGCGCTATTTTCTTTGTCAGCCATGTATTTGGCCGCTGCGCTGGAGGCACCTTTATCGCTTAAGGCAAAGACACTGGCACCACGTGCAGTGGGTACATTAAATGCGTCAGCATGGATGCTGATAAATAAGTCAGCCTGCACCTTTTGCGCTTTTTGCACTCGCACATGCAGTGGTACAAAAAAGTCTGCATCCCGTGTGAGGTAGGCGCGCATAGGGTTGCCTTTGATGGTGGTAGCGTTGATCAACTCGCGTAATTTGAGCGCGACTTGCAGTACCACGTCTTTCTCGCGCGTACCTTGGGGGCCGATTGCACCAGGGTCTTCCCCGCCGTGGCCTGGGTCTAAGGCGATGATGATCAAGCGATCAGTTTTAGAAGGTTTGTTGCCGGCTGTTGTAGGTGGCTTAACAGCTGGGCCACTGGTGGTGGTTTTAGGCGGTAGAGTAGCCGTGCCAGACGCGGCTGGTCTACCGCCTTGCTGTGCTATCAATTCACCCAATGGGTCTTTGGCGCCCTTGGGGGGCGATGCACCTGCTATTTGTGCAGGTGCGGGTTCGCCCAAACGTTCTGCTATCAGTGCCTCTAGTGGATCAACCTCTTCCATAGGGTATAGGTCTAGCACTAAGCGGTGTTGGTATGCCGCTACGGGAGGCAAATTAAACACCTGGGGTAGTGCAGTTTGCTTCAAATCTAGCACAAGACGCACCACGCCAGGGGAGTTTTGCCCTACACGAATACCGCTGATATAGGGATCGTTAGGCTTAACACTGCCTACTAACTCTTTAAGCGCCGGGCTCAACTCAATACCTTCAATATCTACCACCATCCGTGGCGGAGTAGCCACAAACAGTTGCTTGGCCACTAGCTTGCCGTCACTTTCAATCGTAACGCGCGTGTAGTCTAGCGCCGGCCATATGCGTACTGCTAATATGCTAGCGCCCCAAGCAATATCTGCCTGGGTTATCAACAGTGCTAACGTGCCTGCACCTAGAGCTGCGCGACGCGTTAAAACGTGAGGGGAGCGGACTGGCGTGTAGGGTAAATGCATGCAAACCGTACTTTAAACCAGGTGGAGTACATAAACGTTACAAAGAGCCATATATCGTTCTTGGTGTATAATTTTAAGCGTATATTTACAGTAGTGCTTGGCCAATTTGTGTGTAGGCATGTAGATTGATTGTGCGGCTATCGTCATTTTCCACATGGATATGAATGGCAAGGTCGGGCACGGGCAGCGCGGCACGCGCGTTGTCAGCCCATTCGATGAGTTTCAGGCCAGGCGCAGCAAAAATCTCCCTGAATCCTGCGTCTTCCCATTCGCGTGGATCGGTAAAGCGATAAAAATCAAAGTGCGAAATACTCAAATCCCCTTCTGGGCGTGGCGCGCTGTGAGGTTCTACTACTGCATAGCTGGGGCTTTTAATGCGCCCCTGCACACCTAAAGCGCGTAGCAAGTGGCGCACCAGCGTGGTTTTGCCAGCGCCTAGGTTGCCATGTAGTTCAATAATGGCATGGCTCAGCACAGAGTTGGTGGCTATTGCTGCGGCCCAAGCTTGTGTGGCCTCTTCGTTAGGCCAAACTAAGCTTTTATGCCCTAAGCTTTCTACAATCAACGCATAGTGACTCAAAGTATTCAACTTCTCTCCAAAATCCGCCAATGGGCGGCTGAACTGGGGTTTTCGCAAATAGGCGTAGCCCCTGTAGATTTGAGCACAGCCGAGCCCGGTTTGCAGACTTGGCTAAACAACGGTTTTCACGGCGATATGGCCTACATGGCCAGCCACGGTATGCGCCGCGCCCGTCCGGCAGAGCTAGTACCAGGCACGGTGAGCGTTATCACAGCACGTATGGATTATCTCCCGCGCGCAGCGCCAGATGGCTGGCAAAGCATAGAGTTTGATCGCCTAAACCAATCGTCAGAAGCTATTGTGTCCGTGTACGCCAGAGGGCGCGATTATCACAAAGTGTTGCGCAACCGATTGCAAAAATTGGCCGATCGCCTATCGCAAGAGCTTGACCGTCTACATGCTGATCAAGAGGCAGTTAATCCTGTTCAGACTAAGCCTTTAGAAGGCCCCACACTAGCCAAGCGCTTGGCCCACCGTGTTTTTACTGACTCTGCGCCTGTATTAGAGGTTGAGCTTGCCACCCGAAGCGGCTTAGGTTGGCGCGGAAAACATACATTAACGCTTTCGCGCGAAGCTGGCAGTATGTTCTTTTTAGGTGAAATTTATGTTGATATGGCTTTGCCTTTTACGGAACCAGTCAGTGACCATTGTGGAAGCTGTACGTCGTGCATCGACGTTTGTCCTACCCAGGCAATCATTGCGCCATATTTGCTGGACGCGCGCCGGTGCATTTCGTATTTAACTATAGAGCACGCTGGCCCTATTCCCGCTGAACTAAGACCACTGATAGGTAATCGCATCTACGGTTGTGATGATTGCCAGTTAATTTGCCCTTGGAATAAATTTGCCCAGCGCAGCGCGCTGCCCGATTTTGATGAACGAAATGGGCTTGCAGGTTCGCAACTAGTGTCACTGTACGCCTGGACTGAAGAAGAGTTTCTTAAGCG
>JAYSWJ010000086.1:0-74068 GCA_043718065.1 Polaromonas sp. | reverse complement strand
GCCCATCTTTGTCTTCATGGCTCATTTGACTTAGATTGAGTAGGCCTTTCATGCTGTGTATTTTGACATACTCGTGCGAGGGACCTGAGTAGTTACAAGATTTAGGCTTGTAGATGGCTTTCAAAAAAACTGACCCTACCGAGCGTTAAGGTTTAACGTAAGCCGCAATGCCGTCTGTAATTTCTTTACATGCAGCTTCTGGGCCTTGCCAGCCGATAACCTTGACCCATTTGCCTTCTTCTAAATCTTTGTAGTGTTCAAAGAAGTGCGAGATGGTCTTCAGGCGCAGTGGGTTCATGTCTTCGGGCTTTTGCCAGTGGGTGTACAGCGAGCATTTTTTGTCTATTGGCACAGCCAGTACTTTGCCATCAACCCCTGCTTCGTCTTCCATCATCAAAATGCCGATAGCACGGCAAGTGACCACAACACCTGGAATCAGCGGCACGGGCGTGATCACCAGCACGTCTACCGGGTCGCCGTCACCACTTAAGGTTTTGGGCACATAGCCATAGTTGGTGGGGTAATGCATTGCTGTGGACATGAAGCGATCTACGAAAATTGCGCCGCTTTCTTTATCAACTTCGTATTTGATTGGGTCGGCATTCATCGGGATTTCGATGATGACGTTAAATTCTTTGGGGGCATTTTTGCCAGGATATACGCGGTCGAGTGACATGTTGAGGGCTTTGAGAGGGGTTAAAGAAGGTCTAGAAAGGTTACAGGCTGTAGACCCATTGCTAGGATTAACCCTGATTTTACTTTCAACATACTTGCTTATCCGCAAATATGTCACGTTTTGCGGCTACATTGTGTCGGTTGGCCAATTGTCTCTGCCCAGTTTGGGTAAGTTGGGATGAGGAAGCAACGCAGCGGGTGCCATGGCAAACAAAGCGTTGGACACCCTCTTCGTCAAAACTAAAAGGAGATTCTGTTTATGACTGGCAACTCTGCGCTGATTATTGCGCTGGTATGCGGCTTTATAGCCGTGGGTTACGGCTTCTGGGCGCGTAGCTGGATTCTTTCTCAAGACGCTGGCAATGCGCGCATGCAAGAAATTGCGGCCGCGATTCAAACCGGTGCCGGGGCTTACCTGGCTAGGCAATACAAAACCATCACCGTGGTGGGCGTTGTTCTGGCCATTTTGATTGCTATATTTTTAGACCGCATGTCGGCAGTAGGCTTTGTTATTGGAGCTGTATTGTCGGGTGCCTGTGGCTTTATTGGAATGAACGTTTCGGTGCGGGCCAACGTACGCACTGCTCAGGCAGCTACCAAAGGCATAGCGCCTGCATTGCAAGTGGCATTTCGCGGTGGCGCTATCACTGGCATGCTGGTGGTTGGCTTAGGCCTGATTGGCGTGACAGCGTTTTATTGGTTTTTGGTGCCCGATGGCGCGCCCACTGCAGCTAAGCTGAACCCGCTGATTGGTTTTGCATTTGGCTCATCGCTGATCTCAATCTTTGCCCGTTTAGGTGGCGGTATTTTTACCAAAGGTGCTGACGTAGGCGCTGATTTGGTAGGCAAGGTAGAGGCCGGCATACCCGAGGACGACCCGCGCAACCCCGCGGTAATTGCCGATAACGTGGGCGACAACGTAGGCGACTGCGCCGGCATGGCCGCCGACTTGTTTGAGACCTATGCGGTTACTTTAATTGCCACTATGGTACTGGGCACCTTGCTCGTGAGCGGCGGCGGTGCTAACACCGTGCTGTACCCGTTGATGCTCGGAGCGGTATCCATCGTAGCGTCGATCATCGGTTGCTTCTTTGTAGTGGCATCACCTGGTATGAAGAACGTTATGCCTGCGCTGTACAAAGGCTTGGCAGTCGCAGGCGTTTTGTCGCTGATTGCCTTTTACTTTGTCAGCTCCAGTATGTTCCCCCAAGCTATCACCCTCACCGATGGGCGCGTAGTCACCCACATGAGCCTGTTTGGCACATGTATCGTCGGCTTAGTGCTCACGGGCGCTTTGGTGTGGATTACCGAGTACTACACCGGCACGCAGTACGCACCAGTTAAGCACATCGCGCAAGCGTCTACCACCGGCCATGGCACCAACATTATTGCGGGCCTGGGTGTGTCAATGCGCTCTACCGCTTGGCCTGTCATTTTTGTTTGCGTTGCCATCTACACCGCCTTCAAACTGGCTGGTTTGTACGGCATTGCAATTGCAGCTACCTCTATGCTCAGCATGGCAGGTATTGTGGTGGCACTGGACGCCTATGGCCCTATCACCGACAACGCTGGCGGCATTGCCGAAATGGCCGAAATGCCCAAAAGCGTGCGCGACGTAACCGACCCACTAGACGCCGTGGGCAATACCACCAAAGCGGTGACCAAAGGCTATGCGATTGGCTCTGCAGGCTTGGCAGCATTGGTGCTGTTTGCCGACTACACCCACAAGCTAGAAGCCTACGGCAACGCCATTACCTTTGATTTGTCTAACCCGATGGTCATCATTGGTTTGTTCATCGGCGGGTTGATTCCGTATTTGTTCGGTGCCATGGCGATGGAGGCCGTGGGCCGCGCTGCAGGTGCCGTGGTGGTGGAGGTACGTCGCCAGTTCCGCGATATCAAAGGCATCATGGACGGCACAGGCAAGCCTGAGTACGACACGGCAGTGGACATGCTGACGACAGCGGCCATTAAAGAAATGATGATCCCGTCGCTGTTGCCCGTAGTGGCTCCAGTGGTAGTGGGCTTGACATTGGGCCCTGCAGCCTTGGGCGGCCTTCTGATGGGCACGATTGTGACTGGCTTGTTTGTGGCCATCTCTATGTGTACCGGTGGCGGTGCGTGGGACAACGCCAAGAAATATATTGAAGACGGCAACCACGGCGGCAAGGGCTCGGACACCCACAAAGCCGCTGTCACGGGCGACACCGTAGGCGACCCGTACAAAGATACCGCAGGCCCTGCGATTAACCCGCTCATTAAGATCATCAACATCGTGGCGCTATTGATCGTGCCTTTGATGATGTCGATTCATGGTGGCAAGGCTGCCAGTGCACCTGTGGCAGCACCCGTTGCTGCCGTAGCGAGCGCGGCTGCTGGTGCTAGCGCTGGTGCCACCCCCATGGCAAGTGATGCAGCCTCTGTCAAAGTAGACAATGGCGTGGTGAAATTCTATTTTGCATCTGGCAAGTCTGATTTAGCACAAGGCGGTAAAGATGCCCTCAAGGACATCTTGGCGGGTGTTGCAGCAGGTAAAAAAGCAGCAGTTAGCGGCTATGTTGACCTTAGCGGCAACATGGACCAAAACAAGGAACTGGCCAAGCAACGTGCTTTTGCGGTGCGCGACCTTTTGACCGCCTCGGGTGCGCCTGCTGACAAGGTCGAGCTGAAAAAACCTGAAGATATCCAAGCTGGTGCTACCAGCGCTGCAGAGGGTCGGCGGGTAGAAGTCACGCTGCAGTAAATAGCGCTGCTACTTAATTGCAAAAAGCCGCGCTGGGCAACCAGTGCGGCTTTTTGCGTGTATCGGGCAAGTGGTTGTCAGGGCAAGCTAGGGTGTTAGCTGGCAGGTACTTCAGCGGTTCCGGCTACGCCCTCAATCTTCATCAGCGTTTTAATAGCGCCTGGCAATATCGAATCAGGCACAGTTAACAACAATACGTCTTTGTTGTTGTCGATAGTGATAGCGCCTTTGAACAACACTGTTTTGCTGCCAGCTGCTGTGATAGCCATTTGATAGTTGCCGCCTGCAATATCAAGCGAGTCGTTGCCAGTGGATGGGCCAGAGGTTTTGTAGGGTGTGGCGGCAATGACAGGAGTTACGCTTGCTGCTGATATATCTGTACCTACCGCGTTAATGTACAAGTCAATATTACTGGCGTTAAACGATGCATTCATGATGCGCAGCTTGGCTTTGTCGCTGGTGAGTGACTTGTTGTACGGGTCTCTGATCTCGTAAATACTGTTCTCGGTATTAGACGATGGCAGCACCACTATGGTGTATTTGTTACCGCGTTTGGCATCTATCGCCACATTGCCCACGGTAGCATTGCTGCTGGCGGTTTTGACTGACCAGTCGGCAGACATGGTTTCGGTGTAGAAATAGTCTGACGCAAATTTGTAGGCTGCATTGGTAGCGTTAGCTTGTGCGGTACCGTCGCGGTATAAGGTCACATTAGGCGCCAGAGGCGATGCATGGACAAAACGCACTGTAGGGTCGGCTATGTCAAGACGATCTTCGGTGTCGCTGCCGCCGCAAGCTGCCAAACCCACTACAGGCACACATACTAGCAAACACTTGGTTAAAAATTTCATGGGTTACATCCTTAAAGTTAATATTTATCGTAGAGTTTTTACGCTTCCAAGGCTGTCAGCAGTCTGGGCCCGTGCAGGTCAGTCGGGAGCGCGCAAATGCGTCGGACAAGGTCGCGCGTGGTTGCCAGTAGTTACCGCTTGGTGGCCATGGTTTGAACTATTAGCGCAATTTCACAGTACGCTTACAGTTAGTAGGCTTACAAAATTTAGTGCAAACTAATCAGCTGATCGTCTCATTAGCGCAGTTGGCGCATTACAAACTCATGAAAAGGGTAATTCCATGAACACTATTCAACGCAGAACCGTCATGGTCTTGGCTACTGGCCTGCTGGCCAGTGCTGCATTTGCACAAACTGCGCCTGTCAAGGTTGGCTCTAAAATCGACACCGAGGGCAAGCTGCTAGGCAATGTAATAGCGCTGGCGCTAGAGGCCAACGGTATCAAGGTAGAGAACAAATCCGCACTTGGCAACACCAAAATAATGCGCAGCGCCATCACCGCAGGCGAAATTGATATTTACCCAGAGTACACAGGCAATGGTGCCTTTATTTTCGGCGAAGAAACTAACGTGGCATGGAAGAACGCCAAAGCAGGCTACGAGCGAGTTAAAACTCTAGATTTAGCCAAAAATAAAATCGTATGGCTAGAACCCTCGCCTGCCAACAATACCTGGACTATCGCGGTGCGCAAAGATATTGCCACTGCCAACAAGCTGAAAACCCTGGAAGATTTGGGCAAATGGGTCAGTGGCGGCGGGCAGTTCAAGCTAGCGGCGTCTGCAGAATTTGTAGAGCGTTCAGACGCGCTACCTGCTTTTCAGACCGCCTATGGCTTTAAGTTAAAGCCTGAGCAAATTTTGACGCTGGCCGGTGGCGACACAGCCACCACCATTCGGGCAGCAGCAGAGAAAACCTCTGGCGTGAATGCTGCCATGGCTTATGGCACCGATGGCCCAGTTGCAGCGCTGGGCTTGGTCATTATGGAAGACACCAAATCGGTGCAACCTATCTATGCACCCGCGCCGATTGTGCGCGAAGAAGTACTGGCTAAAAATCCTAAAATTAAAACTGTCTTAGAACCTATCTTCAAGGCGCTAGACGGCGCGACGTTGCAGGCCTTGAATGCCAAAATTCAAATCGAAGGGCAAGATGCCAAAAAAGTAGCGGGTGATTTCTTAAAGTCCAAGGGACTTATTAAATAAATTGCTGTTTGCCGCAGCGGCTTGAGGAATTTTTTGCATGCGGCTCGGTTTGCAATTTAACCCTGTGGACGCAGTGTTGTCCTTGGCTGGGGCTGCTGCGCTAGTAGCAATGCCTTTTTTGCGTGTAGCGGCTAACCGCATGGTGTCAGGCGAGCCTGTCTACTTATGGTCGTTGCTGCAAAGCCCCGCCGCTACACTGGCCACACTGCTGGCGGCACTGCTATTGGCTCTGCTGATGTCAGTGGCGTTCAAACCCACCCGAGCTGTAGTTTGGTTGCAGCTAGGCGTGGCCTCTATATCTATGGTGCTGCTGCTTGCTGTTGCAGGTACATATGCCAGCCACGTAGCAGCTACACAATCTGCCTATGCACGCACCTCACTGGGCGGCACATGGTGGGTGCTGCTAGTTGTGCTGTGGCTAATGGCACAAGATGCTTTGCAGAGTCTAAAAGTGGGGCTCGGGTTGCGCACTGGCTTACTAGCCACAGTTGTGCTACTTGTAGCTTGGATGCTTGGGTCTGAGTGGTGCAATGATTTGTCGATTATGAAAGAGTACGCCAACCGGTCCGATACTTTTGCTGCAGCAGCGATGCAGCATATGCTTATCGTGCTACTGGCCATGGCGCCCACGCTGCTGATCGGTGTGCCGCTGGGGTGGTGGATGCACAAAGTTCGCGCTACGCAGCAGTCGTTGTTTCCTGTACTCAACGTCATTCAAACCATTCCTTCTATTGCTTTGTTTGGCTTGTTGATGGCACCACTGGCATGGTTGGCTGCAGTGTTTCCTGCTCTGGCCAAAGCGGGCATCAGCGGTGTGGGCATGGCGCCTGGCGTGATAGCTTTAACTCTGTATGCACTGCTGCCAGTGGTACGCGGCACGCTGGCAGGGCTAGAGCAAGTTCCCTCTAGCGTGGTAAACGCAGCGCGCGGCATGGGTATGTCTGCGACCCAAGTATTTACGCGCGTTGAGCTGCCGCTGGCTTTGCCGGTGCTGCTGGGCGGTGTGCGCACTGCTACGGTGTCTGCTGTCGGATTGGCATCGGTGACCGCGCTGATTGGTGCGGGCGGGCTGGGGGCCATCATGTTTGAAGGACTGTTTAGCAGTGCGCAAGATTTGGTGCTGCTAGGTGTGCTGCCTATTGTGGCGCTGTCGGTGCTGACCGATACCGTTTTTAAAGTGTTAGTGAAGCTGGCCCAGCCTGCACACAACACACAGCCAAACACGATGCCGAACACCACTTCTAACACCGCTCAAAGCAAACCTCCCGGCGCAGCAGCACTATGATCGAATTCATCAACATCAGCAAATCCTATGGCGACGTGAGGGTGATTGAAGGGCTGAACCTGCACATCGCGCGTGGCGAATTTGTGGTGATGATCGGTGCTTCGGGTTCGGGCAAGTCAACTGTCTTGAAAATGATTAACCGGCTAGAGCCGCATGATGGCGGCAAAATTCTATTTAACAACGAAGAAATTTATAAATTCAAAATACGTGATTTGCGCCTGCGTATGGGCTATGCCATTCAGTCTGTGGGGCTGTTTCCGCACTGGACCGTAGAGCGCAATATTGCCACCGTGCCGCACATGCTGGGCTGGGACAAACCCAAGATTTCACAACGCGTCACCGAACTGCTAGAGCTGTTTCAACTAGACCCTGCGCTTTACCGCACACGCTACCCGCATCAGTTGTCAGGCGGCCAGCAGCAGCGCATAGGCGTGGCCCGCGCATTAGCTGCCGACCCAGATGTGCTGCTGATGGACGAACCATTTGGCGCGCTAGACCCGTCTACACGGGCGGCCTTGCAGCAAGAGATAAAGCGTGTGCACCAAGCGTCTGGCAAAACCATCGTACTGGTTACCCACGACATTGAAGAAGCTTTGCTGCTGGCCACTAAGATTGTGGTGCTAGATGAAGGGCGTGTTGTACAGGCAGATACACCCCTGAATATCTTGGCCCAACCCGCTAACGACTTTGTAGTGGATTTTGTTGGGCGTAGTGATATTGGTATTAAGCTGCTGTCGCTACAACAAGCGCAGCATTTGGCCCGGGCAGAACCCGCACTGCCAGGCCCCAGCCTGCCAGCACATACCAGCCTGCGCGAGGCAGTATCGATGATGGCAATGCAGCAGATGAGCTGCATCAATGTGCAAGATGCATCGGGCACGCACGCAGGTGTACTGCACGTATCAGATATTTTTGATAAACACGCAGCCCACGGCAAAGTTGCTGCGCAAACTACCGCCATGGCACAACCATGACACTGTCACCCGCCCTGCCCGCCGCGCCAGGCCACCGCCTGTGGCGTAACCACTTGCTATGGGCCGCATTGGCGCTGGCAGCCTTGGTGGTGTATTTGCCGTATTCACAGCCGCTATTTGCCAGCCTGTTCCCTGCACTAGAGCGCCCGGTGTACCAGCAAGAGCCGTTTGCCTATTTGCTTTGGCAGCATTGCAAGCTGGTAGGTATTTCTAGCTTGGTTGCTGTCGTGGTGGGCACTGCAGCAGGCGTCTTCGTCACCCGCCCAACGGGCAAAGCGTTTGGCCCCGTAGTGCAAACCTTGGTCTCGATGGGCCAAACCTTCCCACCTGTAGCCGTGTTGGCGGTGGCTGTACCGATAGTGGGGTTTGGAGAGCTGCCCGCGCTGTTTGCACTGGCCTTGTATGGTTTGCTACCTGTACTACAAGCCACCGTGACGGGCTTGCAAGCCGTACCAGCCGCTGTACGACAGTCAGCCAACGGTATGGGCATGTCGGCATGGCAATCCTTTTGGCAAGTAGAAACACCGCTGGCCTTGCCTGTATGGATTGCGGGCGTGCGCACATCGGTCATCATCAACATCGGCACGGCAGCCATTGCTTCTACCGTGGGGGCCAAAACTTTGGGTTCGCCGATTATTGTGGGATTGAGTGGTTTTAACACTGCTTACGTGCTGCAAGGTGCGTTGCTGGTGGGCATGCTGGCCATTGTGGTGGACATGGTTTTTGAACGCTTGGCGCAATGGGTGGCTTGGAAAAGCTAAATTATTGTCTACAGATATACTACTAATTTCATAGCTGCTTGAGCAGGATTTACTTGGGTTACAGGGTTATTTTGCTGTTGGAAATGCCGTTTGAAATGGTTTTTAGTCTCTCTTGCTGCTGGGCTTGATACCCGGTTCGTTGTTCTTGCACGCGCACTGCTGCAGCGTGTGTCCTATGCCAAATAATAAAGGGCCGCAGGTCCGTTTGGCATAGGCATACCGTGCGGTGCTGTGTGACCGCGAGATGCTAGGATAAAGCCGCGCGAGATATTTGGACTGGTTTCAGCGAGATATTTGCTTAAATAATTCTTTTCTCGCCAAGAAAAGGAATTGCTCAGAGGGAAACAGGGTTAGACCTCGATTGTTGTAAACGCAAGACTTGGTGCAATGCCTTCAACTGTGCCAGCGCGTACAAAAACTCTGGTATTGAGCGCATAGCCGGTGCCGCGGGCGGTTTGTTGTCCACCGCCAGGGTATTGAACTGTCACTACACCCGTGGCCACCGCCACGACTCGGCCTACCAACAACGGGCTGCTGGGCAGCAGGTCTAATAGTTCTTTGAAGGGGTTCAGAGCGCTCATGCGGCCTCCACCAAGACGCTTTGGCGCACGCTGGGCGAACCTGCGGTGACTGATACGGCCCTGACACGGCCCCGCCAAGGTATCGTGTCGTTAACTTGGATTAACTGATCGGTGCTCAGCACGCCTGGCTGACCTGCACCGACCAGAACTGGCAGCTCTAGCTGGCGCATGGTTTTGCCGCCTGCTGCACCCAAAACGGCCAGGCCACGCTGGCGCGCCGCGGCCGCAGCGACGATGAGCGCGTCGGATACCAAGGCCCCCAGCTGGTCGCCCGCTGTGCCTTCGCGTTTAATCAATGCCAAAACGCCCTGCGTAGTGCCCGAGACGTAGACCGCATTGAGCGCAGGGCTGTCGCGCACCTCGGTCGAGCGGCTGATGATGGCATCAGGAGCCAGCGTCACGTCGGCTGCAAATGCCCCGTTCCAATTCCACGGCCCACCCAAGACACCTCCGGGAAGCAGCGGATAAGGGTGGCGCACCTGCAGCTGGGGCAAGCTGCGGTGGCTTTGCACATAGCCGCCTGCCGCCTGCGCAATCGCCTGCACAGCTGCTAGCGGGGTACCGTAATGACTCCAAACGCCGGCTGGCACCAGCCAGTCATCAATGCCCCAGTCAAGGGTTACACCTGTATTTTCTAGGGCTTGGACAGCCAGCTGCTGCGCGTTGTACGGGTCGGTGGCCAAGCGTGCGGTTTCACGGGCAAACGCCGGGCCTATGGCCGATGTAATACTACGTCCGGTGATTTGGGTCACCGTCTTGCCAAAGCTATGGGTTTGGCGGGGGCTGTCGATTGCGAAAACCCACACAATGCCATTAATGGTCAGCCTAATCTGCTGAGGCACGCCAGGCGCGGGGGCCAACTGGACCAGCAGGGATGCCGGGCCTGTAGCACTTAGTGTCCAGCCATAGCTGCCAACATCTTGGCTGATGGTGGCTCCCGCGTAGATAGGCACCTCGGCCAAGCCGGGCAGTAGTTGCGCTTGAATTGTATTGATCGTCATGTAGTACCTCGAAGGCAGAATAGATAATGCAGCGCCCTGCTCAAGGTAGCAGGGTTTATCACCAAACAACAGCACCCACGGGGCGCTTAGTGGTGGGCACTGAAACAGGAGGTTATCGTCCGGGATGTAGTAGGTGGGCGGCACCACAATAGGCGGCCACGCCTCTTTGCCGTTAGCTGCCTGTCGTACACGTTCCCAAGGCATGATTTGCGCCAAGGCGTGCAACGTGCTGGCGACCCCGAACAGGTTGGTGCGCTGGTAGACCCGTGGCAGCGGTAATTGCCACTCAGCAAGTAACTCGTTGCGGTGGCGCGTAGCGGCCTCCATAGCTGACACGCGCGTGTGTGACTTAGCCAAGGCTTGCTGCCACAGTAGCGAGGCTACCCGCTCGTGCTGCGTGGCGACTTCTAGGGCTGACATAGCTGTAACGATTAACCCCAAAGCCTGCTGATACGCCAAGTCACGCTTGCTGGCGCGCTGATCAGCGATTGCCAGATGCACAGCCACTTGCCCAGCTTTGCGCTCAGCTTGCCCCCAACCCAAATGTGTGCCGCCCAGTTCTTTGGCTGACAGTCCCCAGCTAGAGTCCTGTTGACGCAATCTGGGCAGCCCAACGTCAAAGCCCACACCGACCCGCTGATCGCGCCAGCGCGTGACACGGTTGTCGTAGACCGCTATGGCGCTAAACGCAGGCGCTGGGTGTGTGATGTAGACGGTGACGAACGCTGGCGAAGCTACGACCGAGCCTGAGCCGCCAAACACCAAGTTAATAGGCTGCCCCGCATACGGCGGGTCTTGAAACAGTAACTCTGTGGGCATATTACTCGGCCCAAACTGCAGAGACTATTTGCACCTCACCACCTGAGAAAACCAACGCGCTAGGCACCGTCTTGTTATCGGTAACAATTACTGGTGCTCCGCTACCTGGCGTGCCGGCCACCTGGTCGTCAATAGCTGTACCGGCACCATCTACAAACCGTGCCCACGCCACCAGTCCGGTGGCCGCTGCGTTGCCAGTGACTGGCGTTAGCGTAAAAGTAGCCAGACCTTGTGGCGTGGCACCCGCAAAGCCACACACTGCGGCCAATGCCACAATTGCTAAAGGGGCGTTCACGGGAGCGTTTTCTGGCTTAGCGGGCATGGGGGCAGCGTACAAATGTACGGCCCCACCGCCATTGGAATCTACCAGTCGGCCAATGGCTGACAACCTAGCCTGCCTAGCAACAAGTGATAAGGTCACGGCAGTTCTGACGCTACGTTGGTAGCGATCACACCGTTATAAGCGTTGGTGTAGTCAAAGGCCACTATGTAGAACAGACCTGCGCGAATACGAGTGAAAGAGTACGCGCCCGTGCCGGCTTGACTCCACTGCTCACGCACCAACAGACCGGTTAGTTGATCGTGCAGCCGTACACGGCGGCTAACTGCAAAGTCCGGTGAGCCTTTGACTTTAGTGGTGCCGGTGACCTGGTGTTTTCCGCCGTTTTCAAAGTCACACCCTGCTGAAATAGGCCCCCTACCGTACGAGCGTATTGCGGGGCTAATAGGAGGTGGGCTGGAAGAAAGCACCCTCCCTGTTTGCCCTGTTGCACGAATCGCCATAGTTTTACCAAGGCCCGGATAGATCAATGGCCACGCGTGCAGATCCTGCTGCGTATGGTTGCAGACCTAGTATCTTCCTGTTTGACAGATCAACGATACCATCTACAACTTCGCGGTAGCGGATAGGCCGGACACCCAATATATGCACGAAGCCAGGCATCACCCCCCGAGCCGCAAAGCCGCCTGGTACTGCTTCGGTGAGTATCGTTTTAGGGCTGATTAAGTAGCCGGAGTCAATTGGGCTAGGAAAGACAAACTGACCGCTCGAACCACTGCGCTGACCGCCCGCACCAAACACGCCAAGTGTCACAGCTCCAGCAAACTGAGAGTACCCGCGCGCGCACTGGATACCGAGGAAGCCTACGGAAACGCTTGACTGATCTGAGCCCAGTGGTCGCGTGCCGTGGCTAGTGCCGCCGCCGTTTGCGTCTAATATCTCACCTGACACAATGCAGTTATATGCGTCACCGGGTTTGTAGGAAGTGAAGTCCCCGAAGCAGTACAACATGCTGCTGCACGCCTCTTGATCTGAGTTTGGCAGTAATCCGAACGAAGAGGAACCTGTTGTTAAAAAGAATAATAGCGAGCTGCCGACTAGTGTCCACTGCTTAGCTGTCGTTGAGTTTTGCCCCTTACTTACAAAGTAGCCGTCTTGTAGCTGCGCTGATGTGGGGCATAGACCACTGAACGTGTCAACGTCAGTGGCCGTCTCAATAGCCGTCCAGCGCGCGCTTATGGCACTAGCGGCGGCAACACTTGTGTCTACCACACGCAGCATAATTGTCGTCGCCGTGAGGTCAGTGCGCTTGTATATCGCTTTATTGGTGCCCGCGAACAACTTTGTCCACCCGAGGGCCGCGCGCTTGGCGGTGATAGTGCCCGTAGCCGTTTGATCCGATACGCCGGTAGCTAAAAACTTAAAAGTGTTAGTGTCTACAAACGTCAGTTGCTTGCGCCCGTTCAAACCTGCTGGTATGGCCCCTGCAACTTCAACATCCTTGCTAAAGCCACTACTGTAGCCGTGACCTGCACAGGTCGCAGTGGCCACGCCCGCTGCGACCACCAATCCGGTGATCGCCCGACTGTTAAACCCAGTGACCAAGCAGGCATCCAGCACGCCGATCATGCTGCCCGGTGCATTGTTTAGCACCGGCGCGCCGGTTTCGCTGCTGTCAAAGTCCAATACAAATTCGCTCATAGTCACTCCAAAATTTAAGCGTTCACGTCAAGGCGCAAGGCCAAGGTGAACTTATCACTGGCCAGCGTATCCGGCCCCTGTAAAACTGTACGCACCACCCCTATGGCTGCGCCGCAAGCGTCGGTAGACAAACGCAGCACATTACCTGCCGCCCAGCCGCCGCCCCAGCCCAATACAGGTATGCTAAAAAACGGTGCGCCTGTGGCGGTGTTGTTTGGCTGGCACACGGTGTTAATGTCACCTGTGGCCACCTGACCGTAGTTCTCGCCCACCACCCTAAAAGCGGTGTTGCTGGTGAATATCAGCGCCCAGCGTTCTTTCACAGCCCCACGGTTCGTGGTGGTGATCGGATAGTCAATGGTGTTGTAGCTCGCCAGGGTGTCGCTGCCGATGCGCGCGTCGCTCCATGCGCCCGTCCAGGTCTGCTGGTCAAACACACCGTACACCCTACCAAACGCATCGCCTGCAACCAACGCGCTGCTGACAAACGACGTTGCAGCGGGGAAAACGTGCGTGAGCGAGCGAGTGAACTTTAGCTTACCGCTGATATCCGCCTCGCTGCACACTACCAGGTCTTCAATTCGATGCTCCAGCGCCCAAGGTTGGGGCAGCGCTGTGATGTTTGAACCAGTCGGCACGGTGACCGTACCGGTGTCCAAGTTAGTTATGTACAGCGCACTAGGCACGGTGCCGCCTGTAGCTGTTTTGATCTTGACGCTAGACAACCTGCCGCGGCCAATGTTGTACGCCGTACCCTTTGTCAAAGGGCTGGGCACCGCAAAGGTTTGCGTGTTGTGCACCACCACCAAGCCGCCAGCACGGTAGATAGGCACCTTGCCGTCTAGCGGTAGGCGGGCAGTTTGCAAACCTAGCAAGTTAGCGTCTAAGGGCAAATATTGCAGAAATACAGCGTTGTAGCTCAGTGCATCGGCTTGCACCATGTCACCCACGAAGGATCCTAACCTACCCCAGCGAACAATACCTCGCGCATAGTCCACCAGCCCTGTAAAACCGCCACCTGCGATCACGCCAGCACCATTGGCCTGCGCTACCTGAGCGACCGATTGCAGCTGAAAGACACCTGCTTTGAGCGGTGCAGACGCGACACGAAACACGCCCTGACTGACCCGCAGGTCGCCAGCTTTGTTGACCGCAGCATTGGCAAATGCTAAGCTGTTAACTCCGTTGGCTGGCAGGCTGTTTACCGTGACTACACCGTCAGAGGTGGCATTACCGCAGTTCTCGACCGAGGGCACACCTGTGCTAGCAACCCAGCCCTTTGAAATCACGTTAGCCAGGCCGTAGTAAACCGCGTCACCGCAGGTAAACGCAAAGTCGCCGTCTTGCATCGTCAACCCTGCCTCAATTTTCAGCTTGGCCGAATAGCTTGTAGGTGTGACAGTCAGCCCGGTACCGGGCGACACCGCGCCTGCTGCGTGGCTGATGGTGCCGATCGCAGCGTTTTTAAGAGTGACGTTTTTGCCGGCGCGAAGTACGCGTGACTCATAGTTTTGCGGCACTGTGCCGCCTATGGCCCCCACCTGTGCCGTCACGCTAATACGCTCGTAAACATCCATCGGCATGTTGGCCACTACGGTCACAGCGCCCGTGGTGTAGTTGATAGTTCCCACTATCGCGCCCTGGCTGCCAATAGAGGTAGACAGCAGAGCACCTGCACCATTGTCTACCGCGTTAATAGCCTGCGGTAGGTCAAATCCAGCTTCGTACAGCGTCTGCACCGTCAAGCTGACACTGCCCGTAGCAGGTGGGCGACCTAGTGTGTAGGAGCCCGTGCCGTTGTTAACGGCGTCTGAAAAAGAGTTGGGCCGCTGTTGCCAGGCGATAGCTACTGCGCCGTCTGGAAACACGTTGGGGGAGAACTCCAGCTCAAAAGCGTAGGTCACCGGAAACGGGTTATTGGGATTGTAGTAATTGCTTAAGTTTGAACCAGTGCGGCGCGATACCACTTTAGCTGTGCCCGTGGCATCACCTGCCAGCACGCCCTGTGCTGAGCAGGTGGCACTGTAGTTAGCTGCACCACGCGACCAAGTCATCGTTAAGCTGGCGGCATTCACGCTGTAGGGCAGATCAATGGTTGTTGACAACTTAGTCGGACGCACTACGCTGTAGGCCACTGCGGCGTCCGCTGTGCCCCATTGATAGATCAGCGACGAGCCTATATCGGGTATCGCTCCCAGTGTCACACCGATAGAGCCGCTGGCGTAGCTGATAGTGCCGATGCCGTAGCTTGTATCTGCCCCGCTTAGCTTGCCCGACCCGTTGTCTTCTAGCGCGTACCAGCGGCCCTGCGCCATGTAGCTCAGCGTAAAGGTGCCAGGCGCAGGCGGCGGCTCAAATGCAAAGGTGTACACCAACCCTTGGTTGGCAATAGTGACCTCTTGCGCTGCGCTGTGGGTGCCCGCGCCAGCCAACGTCGCCGGACGGTAGGTAATGGCGCTGGTGCCACTACCGTACGACGGTGCGCCTGCAGCCAATGTGGCAGTGCGACCCTTGTAATCAATGCTGCCCACCACAGTAGTGCCTTGCTTAAGCTTACCCGCGCCGTCATCGGTAAAGCTCACACCCGCATGCGTCAGCGCCAAGCTGCCGGGTTCAATGGCAGTGGGCGTGCTCAGCCTAGCTCCGGCATTCCACACGCTGGTAACTGGCGGCAAGGTCAAAGCTGCCAGCGCAGTACGCGACAAGCCCCTGCGCAGCAGTAGGGGGTACTGGTCTACCAATGGGCTTTCTACGGTAGCCGCTGGCACCAAGGGTGCAAAAATTCCGCCTTGCGTCAAAATGCTGTAGTCACCAATAGCAGCTGATGCGCCCACAGGTTTGATGCCGTAAAACTTAGCACCGCCTGATACCGTAGTGGTGTGAAACGCGGTAGAACCTGCGTGTGATAAAGATTCATCCTCCGGGTTCCTGCCCGGAAAATCAAACTCCAGCGCCTGCCCCAGGTCGCACAGGCCCACTTGTACTGTGCGCTTGCCCTTGGTGACCGTAGAGGTCGAAACACGCAGCACGCGCAAGAACTGCTCTTGCAGGCCGTCGGCGCTGCGAATCACCATCGCGTCGCCACCGGTAGGTAGCTCTGCTGCGCCGCTGCCGAATAGGCGCAGGCTTAAGCTACCAGCGTAGTGCGCCTCATAAGCGTAGCAGTCCAGCAGCGGCCCTTTGACCAGGTAGCGTTCAATCGCTTCGCGGTATTCATTTCGGGTAGCGCCCCAGCGGGGCGCAGCCATCAAAGTGCAGTGCACCAACGGGTCGTCTGGTGCGTCGGTGATGATAGTGTGCACGCCCAGCGCCACGTCAGTGTCGTTGGTGTGAGCCACGCCGAATATCTGGCGAATGTTGACCCGGCCCAAGGCGCGGTCAACTTGTGACGTGTCAGGAAACAGGTTGTTGCTAACGCCGTCTACCACTTCTACGCCCGTCATAGCGCCGCCGCCATCGCTGGTGTCGGCCATCACAGCGGATTTTAGGAGTTTGATGTCTTCGGTTTGGATGGGCATTTTTCGACTCAGATTAGTTAATTAGTTGGCGGCCGCCCACACATCGGCCTTCGTGGCCAGCACCTGGCTGGCCTCAATCTGCGGCAGAGTTAGTGTTTTTGCGTTAATGGCTGCAAGTTGGCTCTGCACGCCCAGGTCCAGTACGTTGCGTCCGCTGGCAATGGCCAGATCAGCAAAAAAGGTAATTCCGCCGACGGTGACGCGCAGGGCCAAGGTGCCCGACAACAGCACGCCGCTGATCGTGTTGCCCAGCTTAAAACGGTATAGTTCATTGCCAATGCTTAGCCCTGGGTTTGTGCCGGCATTGCGGTCGCCCGCTGATGGGTAAAACGTCAGCGCGTCAGCTGTGTGTACCAGCTCACTGTCCAGGTTGGCGGCTCGAATGGCCACGTCTCGTGACAGTATGGCCCCATCAGCAGGGTCGTTTATAAAGTTGCCACTGCTGATGATAGTCACCGCTTCTTGCAACGTGGCGGTGGCAGTGGTTAAAAATCCAGCCGCGACACTGATAAGAGCTACCGCCGCAGGGTTGGGGGTAAATCCCCCGGGTATGGTTATAGTGCCAAAACCTTTGCTGGCCACAACTCCAAAAACAATGCCCGCTGCGGTGGCCCCAAACAAAGACAGTCTGTCGTAGATTTGTTGTGCGGATTCTAGGGAAACATAGGCTGCCACCGTCGCTTCTGGCGCAACCACCTGCGTGTCGGGGATGTAGCTGGCCACGATTGATTTGGCTGTGCCATCTACAACAAAACTGCCAACGATAGGCAACTGGGCATACTTGCGAATAACGTATGTCCATATGCCTGTAGCGGCAGCGGGCAGCTCAAATGTACCGTCAGCAGTTTGGTTAAACTGCTCAGCGCCCACGTTGTCCAGCAGACGGATGCGGCCAGCTGACAGCGTAAAGGCAAGCGATGTAGGCGAGTATGCCGTCACGTTGGTGCCCGCCGTTAATGTGCTGTTGATGCGCTTGATTGGTATCACCGCCGTGCCGCTGTTGCTTACCGTGCCCGTGGTGCTGTTGGTAAACGTGACAGGGGTAACAACTGGGGTCGTGTACGTCAGTGTGCCAGTTATGGTTACGCCGGTCAGGTTGGCTGGCGTGGGCTGGGTGACGTTGGCGGCTATAGTCACACCGGTGATGCTAGAGCCGTTGGCAACGGTCACTGTGCCCGTAGTCGCCAAACTCTTAAACTTTGCCCCAGCGGTAAATGCCGTGGCTTTAATGGTGATTGTGTTGCCCGCAAGCGCGAAGACCGCAGCCGCTGCACTATCCAAAACAATGTCGCGGCTGCCCGCATTTAGCGTTGTACCGTCGTCTGCAAAAAGCGCGGATGTCTCGCCTGCAAACGTGTCGAACGAAAAGGACTTTGCACGGTCATATAGTTTGTCAAGTGTATCTATTGCCGTGTACGCATCTACCGTGGCCTTAACCGTTTGACTGATCGAAAAGTCACGCAGCTGCACAACCGTTGATTGCTTAATGCCAGCACCAGCAAGATTTATTGCTGTAGTAACTGTAGGCTGTGACAAGTAACTAAAACATGTAAAGGTGTACAAATCACCTGTTTGCACTGCGGCTCGGCGCACCATTGCGTTGTCGTTTAAACCAGCGGCCAGCAACACGTTAACAGTGGCTACGCCGCCGACTGTGGAAGCTACGTTGTATGTTTTGCGCAACGTGTAATTTGTTGCTGTTTTTCCAGTCCCAACAGGTGCACCGGCGTTGTTGTCAAGGTGGTATGCTTTAAACATCACCGTAGCGCCAACGTCATTAACACCGACTAGCTGCAAATCCGCTGTAGCTTGGTATTCGTTGTTGTTATTGTTTGGCGCATTCCACGGACCGCAGGTTACGCCGCCACCTTTTACGCCGTTCTTTGAAATAATTAAGCTGTTTTGTCCAGCGGCATAAATAGACAAATCAAAGCCAGTGCCTTTGCCGTCATAGTCTTCAATAACTTGTGTCAGCCCAAAGCCTGAGCCGAAGCCGCGAATTGCAAATTTAGGCTGCAAGCGTTTTAAATTAGTTTTGACAAAGTTTTGCAAAAACAACGACGTACCCCTGTACTCAAGGCCATCAATGTCTAGCGTTGGATTGCCTGATTGCGTAGTGATCTGGTTGTCGTTTACCGCAGCTAAGCCTTCTGCAAGATATTCGCAATCTCGAATGATGATCGTGCCACCATTCCAGTAGTGACCGCCGTTGCCAATAACACGCACTTTGGCAAAATCTTGGATGCCACCGTTGACATAAATCAGGTTGGCCGTCTGCCCGTTAAAACCATTGTTAGTTGCCTGGGTAAAAATCATAGGGGGCATCGCGCGCCAGTCAGTCAAGCCGCTTGCGGTTTTTGACTCCTTGTAGTTCCAACGCCCGCCAATAGCAATGACGACCTCGTTGGCGGGCGTACCAACACGGCTAAGAGTAAACGCGGTCGCACCTGTGGTTGTGAGCGTGCCGTTAACTTGGAAACGCCAAGGCACGATCAGGCGCACACAACCCGAAGATTCAGTAATTGAAGTCACACCAGCCACAGCCAGTACCGCAGCCTGAATACTGGCATCAGTATCCGTGCCGGACTGGGTTATTAGGTTACCTGAAAAAGCTACGGTCATGACACCACCGTACCCACTGTTGTCAGCGCCGCGCCAGTGTAGCCCAGCGTTTTTGTGACAGTCACGCCGCCACTTACAGCTTGCACTTGGGTCAATATTCCGTTCGTGCGGCTTAGTGTTTTAGTAGCTGCGCCCGGGCCGTTTACGCTTGTCAGCATGCCGTTGGTGTAGCCTAGTGTCTTGGTGCCAGCAACAACCCCGCCGCCACCGGTGGCAGGTGTTTGCCAGGCGCTAGTGTAATTAACCGCACTTGTCTTTGTTAAGACCTGCCCGGTAGTCCCGCCAGCAGGCTGCACGCGCGGCATTACCGTGTCGCGCAGCGTGTTACCAATGCGCGTAGCCAGCAAAGTGATCTGCGCCGCCAGGCTCATAGCAGGCCTGCGTTAAAAACCGTGACGAAGTTAGTCTCGGGGTCGCCCACGCCAATGTTGGCACAGGCCTGCGCTTGCTGTGGAGTTGTCAGCACCTGCGCAGCGTCGAAACGTATACGGTTCGACAGTGAAGTTAATATGCCTGTGGTCTCGGTATCATCCGCAACCATCAACGCTTGTATCTCTTGCAGCGTGTCGTATGCTGCGCTGGCCCCGCCCAGCACGGTGGCCACTTGCGAGGCTACGTAACTTGTGACCTTGGTGCTTGACCAGCCTGTGGTGGTGCTGGTTGTGCCGTCTGACACAGCTCCGGCAGATGCAGCCAAGGCCCGCACCTCATTAAGCGCTGCAACCAGGTTGGTTTTATCCGTGGTGGTTAACGCGGCCAGGCCTGCGGCATTGCCATTGGTCAGCGTGCGCAGGGCCTTGCATTCCGTCGCAACTCGGGTGCTGAGGTTTTGTAAAACTATTTGCAAGCTCATATTTTCTCCTGGGGAAACAAAATTTAAATTAATCCGTTGTCAAAAATCAAAGTCATGTCGGGCAGCTCGCCGCCTGTGTAGACCGGCCCAGCTGCACCAGGCACGCCGCGGGGCCCACGCAGCAGCTCGCCCACCGCGGCCACCACTGTCGGCCCCGCAGGCACCAGCGTTAGGGTGTAGCCAGCGGCCGCAGGCAGTGGGTTGGCCAGCGTGACCAGTGACGTGCCGCCCGTTAGCGTCAACGCAACCGACAGCACCGGGGCCAGAGTGATGGCAATCACTGACATAGCGTTAAACCGGCACCGTGATCGACCGCTGCACCGGCAGCAAGATAGTGCTGGTGTGGATCACTGCATCAGGCCCACCCACCTCGGCGTAGCGGATATCTAGCGCATGCGTTCCTACCGGCCACGCTTGTGTTTGCGCTGCGCTGGCAAACAGCGCAATCGGCGTGTCCAGGCCCACCACAGTGCCCAGGCTCACCACCACGGTGCCTACCAGGTCAAAGGGCTCTTCGCTACCGCGTACTTGGCAAGTGGCCGTCCAGTTGCCCGCGGGCAACTTGCACGTGCCAGCGTAGCTAAAAGTGTCGCCCGCTTTGAGCGGGGTCAGTTTAGGCGTCATAGTGTTAAATTCCAATCAGTCGCAAAGTGGGCACGTACCAGTCATCGCCAGCAATCGAGCCGTCTTCAAAAAACTGCACAGGCAGGCCCTGCAAGGCCCCTTTAAGGTGGTCAAACGTCACTGGGCGGGCAATGCCGCGGATGGTTAGCACCAGCTGCACGCCGGGCGTTGCAGCCCAGCCCTTGAGGGTGTTGACTAGCTCACGCGTGCACCATGTCTTATCCTCAGCACCTTCCAGTGTGTAGGGCTTGCCGGTTTGCTTGACCGCCTCTTCGATCAGCAGCGCGCCGGTAGTGGTGTAGGTTTGCGCCTGCTCAATAGGCGACCAGGTGTATTCGTCTGTCCAGCTCAAGGCGCTGGGCAGTTGCAGGGTGGTAGCGCTCAGCGCCAGGGTGATAGTGCTCATGCGGCCAGCTTTGCGTTTTGCAGGGTTTTAATCAGCGCTGCTGCGCCTGCGTCATTGGTCTGCACGGTTTGCAAGCTGCCATCGGGCGCGCGCAGATTGATGTTGACGACGCGGCTAGGTGCTTCCTTGGCAAACTCAGCCCCGCCGCCCCCGTCAAAACTGTTTAACCTGTCAGAAAAAAGTCGGCGCGTGACGCGGTTTTCATTGCGTGAGCGGGTGCCCTCGGTAGATATGCCGGCTGGGTTGTAGCGGTCTAGGTCGCGAAACACCTGCTCGTTTTGGTCTAGCGCGGCAATCACGTTGCGCAGATCGTCAGCGTCTTTCTCGGTCAGCGTGCCCTTGGCTGATTTTTCTTTCAGCTTAAATATCAGGCTGTTGTCTACGGCGTTTTGGCCAGCCAGGCGTTGGTCGCGGTTAGCACCCGTGACCGACCCATTGCCCGAGCCAACAGCAGCAGTTTTAAAATCGCGATCGGCTTTTCCTTGGCCGTATTTGCTGTTGATCACATCCAGTGCTGCAGCTTGCTTTTCAAAGTCTACCGTAGCGGCCTGCACCTTGGTGCGCAGCCCGTCTACGGAGGTGCCTGCAGCGCCCATCGCGCGCACTGTCGTTTTGCCTGCATCGTCAGCGGCCAGCTCGTAGCCGCGTGCGCCGGCTTGGGCTTGCACCCAGCTGGGGGCTATGCCGTTGTTGGCTTTAATGGCATCGTCCGCGGCCCTGGCAAACGCAGCACCCAGCTCGCGCGCGCTGCTGGTACCCGACTGGCGCAAGGTCTCATACGCCTCTACGCTGGTAGCAGCTGTCTTCTTAAGCGATTCATCGCTGGTGATGCCTAGCGTCTTAATGGCCTCAGCCACGCTGTTGATGCCGGGCTTGATACCGTCTAGCGCAGCAGTCAGTTCTTTGGCCTTGGCAGTGGCTTGGTCTAGCAGGCCATCGGTCAACTTGTCACCCAGAGTCTTACGCAGGCTCTCGATCTGCTGCTTGACCGTTTCAATCGCTTTTGCACTGTCTGCGGTCGCAATGCTTTTGCCAATGCTAGCCGTTAACACTTGGGCGGTGTCGACGCCTTGTTTTTTTAGGCTATCCAAGCCCTTGACAATCGACTCGGTGTCGTTGATGGCGCTGCGCGCTGCAGCGCCCATGCCGCCGCTGATGACCGCAAAGTCAAGCCCGGTGCGTTTCACGGCTTCGCGCAGGGTGGCCTCCATCACCTGGGCTAGCCGCTCTGCCTCGCGGGCGGTACCCGACAGCGCAGCGCGGGCCTGGGTTTCAAACACCGCCAGGTCAGCGCCCTTCAGCGCATCAGCCCATGCCTTTTGAAACTCGCTGGCCGTCAGCTTGCCATCGGCCAGCAGCTTGTCGAGTACAGCCGTGGCGTTCTTGATGCCAGGCGCGTTCGACAGGTCAAAGTCTTTGCCTATTTTGCCAATCGCCTCAGCCGCGCTAGAGCCTTCTTTGGTCAGTTTGGTAAATTCGCCCAGGCTGGTGCGCGCAGCCGCTGACAGCTCAAACTGCTTTTCAATATTGGCTTTCAGCAGGCCGTCCATGCGCTCGCGCTGCAGCAGGTTGTCTTTGGCAATCTCTGTGGCCAGCTTGTCGGCGCGGGCCAACTCCTCGGTTTTGTCTTTGTAGCCCTGCAGCTTGGCAATACCTTCGCCGATAAACGTACCAATGTCTTTAAAGTTGGTGATCAGGCCGATCAGCGTGAAGGTGCGCAGCGTGCTCAGCACAGCAGCAAAGCGGCCTATGCCTGCAGAGGCTACATCGGCAGCAGCACCACTGGCGGTTTTGGCCGCCGTGTTGGCAGCCGTTGCGGCCGTGTTGCCGCCTAGCGCTGCAGCTTGCGTGGCCACGTCTGCGGCCAGCGCTTTAAACGCCAGCGCTTCACGCCCCGCGGCAGCGGCATTGGCAGTGTGCGCTATGGTATTGGTCACCGTTGCCGTAGTGCTGGCAGCGGTACCTACGGCTGATTGCGCAGCTGCTGCGCCAATGCCCAAGAACGTTTGTGCCAGCCGCAATGCGGTAAAGCCCGCCACAGCCTGGCCAGCGTCTATCAGGTAGCCGGCTACCGTTTGCAGGTTGTTGGCTAGACCATTGATGGCGCTGGCTGCCGCACCGCTGGCCCCGCTGGCTTTGTCTGCCTGGCCAATGTACACAGACCAGCTTGTGCTCAAGTTCTCGACTGCACGGCCCACCGTAGCGGGCAGTGTGGCGAATTCATTTTTTAAAGTGTCAGACTGGCCTTTCAGCGCATTGATCACCGTCTCGCTACTAAGCGACCCCGCCTCAGCCATCTTGCGCAGCTCGCCCGTGGTCACACCCAGGCCATCAGACAGCGCTTTGGCCAGGCGCGGTGCCTGCTCCATGACAGAGTTAAATTCATCGCCACGTAATACGCCCGACTGCAAGCCCTGGATCAATTGCGTGATGGCGGCGCTGGACGCGCCCGCGCTGGCACCCGACAGTTGTACCGCTTGGTTGATCGTCTCGGTCAAGCGCAACGATTGGGCGATGGCAGATTGTGTGCTCAGGCCCGCGCTCTTGCCTGTCTCGGTGAGTTTGGCAAACAAGTTGCCGGTGTTTTCTAAATTCGAGTTGGTGCGCTTGGCGATTTCCACCACGCCTTCAAAACCGGTAGTGAAGTTGGCACCTGCGCCGGTGGCCAGCCTGATGCGGGCCTCTAGGTTTTTGTAGTCGTCGGCAATCTGACCGACTTGCTTGACGGTCGATAAACCCAGTTGCGCGGCGATAAAGGCCCCAAACTGCGTCTTGGCGAGGGACAACTGCTCAGAGATGCTGACCAAGCCTGCGCGCGTCTTGCCAAGGCCTGCGGTGGCCGTCTCGCCCGCCTGGCCTACTTGGTTGAGGCTCTGGCCTGCCCCTGTCGCCTTGCCTTGTAAATTGGCCGCGCCCACGCCCGCATCATCAAAGCCACGTTTAAGCGTGCCCACGTTAGACGCCGCTTGCGCAGTGTCTGCCGTGACATCGACTTGGACTTTGTATTCGTTACCCATGCCGCTAATGTGCCTCGGGCACGCGCGGGGGGCGAACTAAACAATTTCAATTTTTGGGGGCTTGCGGTATAGTGCGGCTATGCGCAAAACCAACCCCTTTTTACTAGCCCTGTGCATCGCCTTGGGCGGCATCAGCTTTGGCCTCAGCCTGGGCTGGGGCTGGCTGGTGCTGGTAGGCCTTTTGGGCCCTATTGCCGTGCTGGCATGGGCTGTGGTAGCGCCACTGCTGCGCAAGTAGGCAGCAGTGGGCTAGCTTGCCTTTAGGCCGCCGTGGCCAGTCGCGCACGGAAATATTGGCTAATGCCCACGCCCGTCTTGGTAGGGTCCTTCAGCACCTCGGCCTCCACCTCTAAATCGGCAAAGTCATCACCCAGCAGTGCCAGCGCCTTGGTGGGGCTTAGCTGGGCACGGTACACGTCCACCAGCACGGGCTTGCCGCTGTTGGCCTCGTTAAGGCCTTCAAAGAAAAGCTCTAGTGTTTGCGCTGCGCTGGTCAGTGCCTCTACCTTGTTATAGGTGGCAAAGCTGTAGTCCACTTTCAGGCTGGCAGCATCGGCAATAGTGCCTGCGTCCAGAATTAAAATGCCGCCTGGCCGCACTTCGTAATCGGCGTTGGCCACGTAGGTGGTAGTGCCCGCGCTGTTGGTGACCACTACGGCCGTAGCACCAGGGTGTGCCAGGGTGCTGATGCCGCCTTTGTAGGCTGTCACCACCTCGTCCAACACAGCAGCGCCAGTGACGACTGACTCAGTGCCAAACACGGCGCGGGCCACATTGGTTTTATTCAAATCATGCAGCGTCATCTCCAGCGTCGCGCTGTCCACACGGGCTACGCTGGCATAGCTGCCGCCGCCCGGCTTGGTGTAGTCTTTGAGCTGCTTTCTGCCTTCCTTGACCTTGATCTCCAGCTTGCTGGCATTGCCCAGGTCAAAGCGGCCAGTAGCCGTGCCAGCCACTCGTGCATAGATTCTGCCGCTGCCAAGGTAGGGGTAGTAAGAGGTTTCTGCCATGACGGCTCCTAGGTTAAGTTATTGGTTCGAGAAAATGCGCTTTTGTGCGGCCTGGGTTTAGTCGGCTTTAGCCGGCTTTACAGCATCGCCCAGGCGATTGGCCTGGCTGGTGGTCAGCTCCACCACGCCGCCTTCGGCGCAGTGCTTTTGGTCCAGCCAAAAGGCTTTCGCCACAAGAAACTTCAGGGTAGGCTCTGGCTTGGCTGGGGTGTCATTTTTAGGGATCATGGGTTTTCTTTCAGGGGTGTTAAAACAATCTCAGCCGTAAAGGTCAGGGGCAGGTATTGAAATCCTGCGCTGTAGCCCGCGTTGGGGCCGCTGGCAATCTTTAGCGGTTTAGAGGCAGGCGTGGGTTTGAAGCCCATCATGGCGGCGCACACACGGCGTGCCAGCACCCCAGCCTCACTACGGGCTGCATCGCCTGCACGAATCGCCTTTTGGCTGCGCGTGGCCACAATGCACAGCCAGTCTTGTTCTATACGGGCTGCGGTGCCGTCATTACGTGGGCTTTCGACCACGCGGTAGCCTTGGTACACCAGGTGTACTGCGGGGGTAAATTGTTGGTTCTCGCTCACGCCGGCCAGGTCTGCTGCGGTCAGCACCTTGGGGCGTGGGGTCAGGTTAGCCAGCTTGGCCTCTAGCTGCGCTAGCAGCAGGGGTTCCAACGCAAATAGCGTGTCTTGCGCGTCCATTAGGCAAATCCCCGCAAGCTGCTATCGGTGATCTGGCGCGGCGCAAAGCTGTGGTACACCTCGGCGCTTACCAAGGGGTCGGCGTTGAGCGGTGTACCTGGCAATCCACCGTAGGGGCATACCAGCTGGGTTTTACCATCGGCAATGGCCTTGAGCTCCAAGATCACTTGCTTGTGGCGGCGCGTTACCTCGTGCTCATCGGGCAGGTCGGTGTAAAGGTAGTAGCGCGCCAGGTCGCACGTTATGCGCGTTAGCACGGGCGGGGCTACATACTGCACTGCTGCGCCGACTACCGTGACCGGCTTGGCGCAGCCCAGCAAGGGCAGCTTGTACACCTTGCCTACAAAGCCATCCACAAACGCTGTGGCGTCACCAATCGACCGGTTCAACAGCGACGTGTTGACCTCGCCACCAGCCTCTCGGTCGGTCAGCGCAATCATCTCGCGCTCGCCATAGCGCTCAACCATATCGGTCACAGTGGCGTAGTTCATGGCGTGCGCGGTGGAGCTTGCTTAAGAGGCTAGCGGATTAGGCGTGAACGTGCTTGACGATCTGTACTTCGACCAGCTGGCCAGCCGCTGCCGCAGCGCCCAAGGCGCGGCCGCAATGGTCTGCCAGCACGCCTACGGCAGCGCGGCCTGTGCCGTCGGTGGCGGGCTTGACGTAGTCGCCAAAGGCAATCGCAGCGCTGGCCTCAACCAGGTACGAATAGTCGGTAACTACACTGACAGCGTCGCCAGCAACGGCATCTGATTCGGTCACGCCCTGGCAGTCTTTCACGCCGCCTAGTGCGCTGGGGTAGCCACCGTCGTAGGCCGCAAAGCGGTTGGCGGCCAAGGCTACCAGCGCCACCATCGTGATAGCAAAGCGTTTTTGGTGCTGGGCACCAGAGTTATTTTGAGATGCCATGTGGCGCTCCTAAAAAGGGTTGAGGGGTTAATCGTGCAAAAGATATTAGCGGGGCTGCGCTTACTTCTTTTTGGCGGGCGCGGGCGCCGGGACCGGTTCAGGGGCGGCAGTTTGAGCCGGGGCAGGTGCCTCGGTAGACTCTTGTCGCGCCAACACTGCGGCCCGTGCAGCGGCAAACTCAGCGTCGGCGTCAGCCTCGGCTTTGGCGTCAGCCTTGATGGCCTTGGCTACGTCTTGCTGGTCTTCGATGCAGCCGCTCTTTTTAAGCTGCGCAATGTCAACCTCATGCAGACCGGTGACTTCTTCGCCGGGTTCAAAAATCTTGCGCGCACCGTCCAGCAGGACAGCCACAGCGACGAGGGCAATATATTTCATAGGTTCTTTCTGTCGGTTGATGTCTACCCGGGGCTAAGGGTTACTCAGCCCCGGGCTTTCACGCTCTTCAACTCACTCACTTACTCACTCACCTTCAAACTTTTTTAACCCGGCTTACTTCACGTTGGTGAACAAGAAGGCTGCCGTGTTGTAGGACACATTGGCCCGGCGCTCAAAGGTTGCGCCGTACACCCAGCTCTTGGACTTGTTCTCGTAATACGGGGTCTCGGCAAACGGGTGGCCTTCAATCACGTTGGTAAAGCCAAAGGCAGGCTCAGCCAGGCTGATGTCTCCGCCCGATGCGCCCATGCTAGGCACATAAGCAAGAATAGCGTTGTTGCCCCAAATGTCTTGGCCCACATCGGCAGCATCAAACCAAATCGCATCGCCAGTGACAATTTCCGACACGTTCAAAACGGTTTTGAGCTGGTCCATCGTGGCGGGGCCCATCTGGGTGTTGGGCAGGTAGCTGCGCACCTCGGTGTTGGTGATAATCGCTGCCTGCGCGTCCGCCGACAAGATCAACTTGTTGGGGCGCTTGCCGATCTTTTTACGAATGATGTCGCTGGCAGCGCGAATGTCGGTGACCGGTGTACCCGTGGTGGCACTCCATTTGGTGCCTGCAGCCAAAGCCTGGGTATGGCCCGCAGCGTAGCTGCCCGGCAGGGTGGCCACACCGGCCACGTCCAGCTCATAGTCTTGTGCCAATATTCCGCTGGCGGTCACCATTGCAATGCGGCTGATGTCCAGGTAGTTGCCCACGTTCAAGCGGCGCGACTCGTCAGACTCGCGAATCAGCTCGCGCGGGATAGGCACCTCGACCGAATATTGATCTACGGTGTAGGCCTTGCCTTCGTACTTGACCTCGACACGCTTGGTCTCTGCACCCGGAGCGCGGCGCAGGTTGTAGCGCTTAAATCGCTCGTTACCCACCTTGGCCAGCATCACGGAGCTGAGCGCTTGCGGCAAACGCGGGAACAACGATTCGGCAATCATGGTGCCTTGGCCCATACCCAGCATAAGGCTGGTCAAAATGGGGCTTTGGTTCAAGCGAACCTGTGCGGTTGTCATCATGGTGATGGTCCTTGGGTTAAATGGTCGGGGTTTGTTCTGGGGGTGCTACAGGGCGGTTTTGATTGCCGAACTTAAGCGCTAAAGGTCACCACCGCGCTCAGCGCTTCGGCGTAGCTGACCTTGTTGATGCGGGCATAAACTTTGGCCTTGGTGTCGATCTCTGCCTCGGTCATACCCTCGGTACCCTGGCCTGCGCCCGCGCCACCGGGGGCGTGCTCACCAAAGCTGACCACCGGCGCGCGGCTGGTGACAAAGCTTTTAAACCAGTCGGCTGGCGACACCGTCTTGGTGGCGCCACCTTCGGCAAAGCTCACCGGCTTGCTATCGGCCAGCGCCTCTAACGCAGCCACTACCATCGGGCGGTCTTTAGGTAGCAGCACCTCGGGCTTTACGCCTTCGGCAAAGCTCACAAAGCCTGCAGTGCGGTCTTTTTTGGTTTGCTCGGCAAACTGGGCTAGCTGGGCAGTGGCAGTGTCGGCAGCGGCCTTTGTGGCAGCTAAGGCGGCCTCAGTCTCGGCGTGCTTGACAGTCATAGCGTCAAGCTTGTCTTGCAGTTCTTTGCTCATGTGGATTTGCTCCTGGGTTAAAACGGGGGGCACTGCAGCTGCAGCGGGTTGTAGGGGTGGCGTAGCCAAAGCCACAGATTGCGCTGCAGCAGGCTCATCGCCACTTGAAAAGTTAACGGCACCCTCGGCGCTGCCAGCGGCAAAATCAGCCAGGCCCGCAATAGCAGGCGGCTGCGCACCGAGAAAGGCCACGTGGCGCAAGTACCAGGCGTTGGGTGCAGGGTTGTTGGCGTGGCCAGGCGGGTAAAAGCTGGCGCTGCGCTTTTTAAACATCTTGGCCGCCACCATCTCGGCAAACTGCGGCTGCACCTGGTGCACATTCATGGCCAGGTTGCCCGCCGCATTGACCGCCAAGCTGTTGACCCAGCCATAAGCGGGCAAGTTGTCAGCTGGGTGGCCAATGGTCAGCGGCGCTTCGCGCAAGGCTGGCTGGTAGGCGGCTACCATGCCCGCCACATCGGCGGCGCTAAAGTTGTGCACCACGCCCGCGTCGTCAGTATGCTGGCCAGCGCGGAATATTTCTATTTGCGCTGGCAGCGACGCTGCGGTGTGTGGGATTGCGGTTTTGGAAGCCATGCACGTAATGTCGTGCCGATGGCGGTGCCGTGATAACTAAACTGTTTTAGTTTTTGGCGCGGCTTTTGCCGCTGTGGTTTTGTGGCAAAACCGGGCTATTTATTTTAAGCCCCTTTAAGGCGCTTTAGAGCGCCGCTTAGGCGCTGGTGACAACCAGCCTTCAAAAATCGCTACTTACCCCTGTTCTGCGAGTTTTAGCGGCATTGGCACCGCCAAATGTTTTAAACCATTCAGCGCCCGCCAGCTTGTCAAGTGGAAAGCTACCGTTCTTAATGCGCCGTGCAGTCTTGGCCGCGATGCCGAGCCGAGCGGCTGCATCATCTATTTTTGCACCCGCAGCCAAATCGGCATGCAGCGCGCGCACCAGCGCCGCATTAACTTTACGTGGCAGCATGTCGTCATCCGTCAGGTGCTGGAATTTTGTAGTGGACCAAGTCTGGCCCCACGACTCGTGCATACCATTAATGCGGGCTCGCACTGTCCAGCGCCCTGCCATCTCGGGCAGTGCATACAGGTGTAACGCAATGCTTGGCACACGCTCTGGGAGCACCAACAGCGTACCCATTAGCGTGGCATCTTCGTGGCGCAGTAGACCAAATTTATCAGCACAGCCACGGAAGTACATACTCCAGCGCGGCCAACTAAGGTGCAATGCCTCCAATACACCTTGGAGGTCTATCCAGTAACGGTTGTCGATTTGTAAAACTGATATTGGCTTGGTCACGGTTTTTGACACATTAACTCGCATGGTCAAATCAAATTCTTTTACTATCATCGGGTTGCCTCATTCGCAAATAAAGAATTTTGACGTGCTAAGAACTTTTCTTTTTGCCACAGGTCGATGATGTTTCGCACCTGGATCTCGCTAAGTTTGTACTTGCGGGCCAGCTTGGTGTAGTCGCCGCGAAACTCTGCACACATCTCGCGGTTGCGGGCTGTGAGCGCAAAATACTTGACTGAGGGCCAGTAGGGCTGGGTGCCGCCGATCAGTTCGCTTAGGCGTACCACCTGCGCCAGTGCAATCTGGGCCAGGCGTGTACAGCGCGCAGCGTTGGGCCGGGTCTCCTCCTCGTCGACCAGCTGTAAGTACAGCACCTCGGTAGTCTCGCGCAGCAGCTCGGGCAAGTCGGGGCCGGTCACGGCGTTGACAGGGGCCAGATCAGCCGGTTTGACAAAATTACCCATGTTGCACCTCGCTTGGTGTGACAGGCCGCGCCACCCAGCGCTTTAAGCTTTCCACCACCATGTTGATCTGGTGGCCGTTTAAAAATCGCCAAGCTTCCAGCTGCGTTTGGCGCTTGACGTAAGCCAGCAGCGCAGTGTCCGTATCCACCTGCACCTTGCCCGCCTGCGCCAGCTGCGTCCACAGCGTGCGTGCTTTGGCCCAGCGATCGTCAGCCGCATCGCTGTCCGACCGCTTGCCCACTGCCCGCTGCCGCGTAAACTTGGGGTTAGGCACAAAGGCAGGCTTGGCAGCAACAACCCCCATACGCACCGCCAGGTTGTCAAAGTGCGACCGCACCTTGGCCAGCTCGACCGGGTTCATGTTTTTGCAGCTGTCTTTGCCGGTTAGGCCCTGCAGCAAAGCGCGGTAGTCGCCGTCGGCCATTTTGAGTTTGGTCTTTAGGGTATGGATCGCTTTGATGTGGTTCATAGCGCTCAGCCTTTAAGCTTGTCAGTTAACACGGTCAGCAGCCGAATCGTCAGCTGGATATCTTCCAGCCGGTCTGCCAGCGGCTGGCTGTCGTTGATGGCAACGACTATGGACTTGCTGGCGAAGAGGCTTTGGCCGTCTACCAGATAGGGTTTGACCAAGTCGCACAATTGAAGGGTGGGATTGCCAGGATCAGGAACCACGCTTAAATGACTGGCAGGCTTAGACAGCCCTTGGCGCTCAAGATTGCGAATTACCAAACGCTCTGCGAGAAGCATTTGCTCGTGCCGGATTTGATTAATTAGATTGCTCATGTTTTGGGTATCCTTGCCAAGGATGTGCTGGCTTGATTCCAAGCACCAGTAGATTGGCGTGGTGCTGGTGTTTTGGCTGCTTTCTTGGACGTCGAAGTAACTTTTGATGCCAGGCCCTGACTAAGGCCCACAAAGCAATGCAACACATGTCCATTGCCCAAATCAACATCCATCGAGCCATCTACGATCACGTTAAAACCGATACATCGCTTCAAGGCGATTTCCAAAACATGCAAGACATCCAATGCCATGACATTGCCATTGAAGCCATCAGTATTGACTACATGCTGGCACAGCTGTTCAAGCGTTACTTTTTTAAAAGTGCTCATGCCACACCACCCAACTCAATAAACCTCTTGGTAAACAAATGCCGCGCATCATTGGCGCTTAGTAGTTGTATTTTTGGGTACTCGCAAAACGCCAGACCAAGCAGTGTTTCCCCCATATATCCAGCACGCGCAGGCATCAAGTCACGCATCTCGATGCGTAACTGCAAGTAATCCGCCTGCTTTACTTTTGGGTCTAAATCTACATCCAGACCGAAGCGGCTTAATACCTCAGTCTCAACTACCCGCTCTATCACAGCATAATCCGGCAGCAACATTTTGAGTGGCTTGGCCACATCACCAATAAACGCCTCGGCAGCATCGTGTAGCAGGCCTTGCATGGCCAACTTAGGCGGCACTAGATGTGATACCGCCACGCTGTGCTGCGCCACGCTGTAGAAGCGTTTGGTATGACCAGTAAATCGGCAAATATGACTCAGAGCGTGCGCAATGTCTTTGATGTCGAAATCGCTGAACTCTGGATGCAGAAAGTTAAATAGGTTGCCGCTGCGGGTAAGAATGGTTGGTTGCATGGTTAGTTTGCTTTTTGCGAAGCCCTCGGTATGAAGGCTTTGAAAAAAGCCCCGGCATGGCGAACCACGCCGGGGTGAAATAGAGCGCATTCCAAACGCTCTAGGAGACAACTGATTAATCTTTTTTGTGAACTCGGGCCGTGTCGGCTTGGTACCATCCCTGCTCCCACAGCCAGTGGTCGCGCAGGCTTTGCTGGCAGACGGCAGGGTAGGGGTTGGCCGTAATGGGCTTGCCTTCGCAGTAGTGATGCCAGCCTTCGCTGACTGTGGGCTGCTCGCTTTGGCTCCACATGCTTTGTGCTTTGATAGTCATACGTCCCCCGGTCGTACATTTAACATACGAGTCCACTCACTACAACCCGCGACTGCAGCGACAAAAAAACCGCCCTTGCTGCAGTGGTAGCGCCCGGCATAGTCTTGGCTGGTGCTGGTGCCATACATGCACGCCTGGCACTGCTGGGGCTCAGGCGCTATGCCTGCGTACTGCATAAGGCCTTTGGCCACTTGTATGCTGCTCATCACGCACGCTCCGGCTGGGGCGCTGCGTCGGCATCATTGGCCGCATCGCGCATGGCGTCTTTGATGACAGCTTTAACCATTTTTTCTACATCGCCATCCACGCTTTTAATCTCTACCGCGTCGCTGTCAGCCTCTACCGTGACGCCCAGGCGTTTTAAGGTTTTGGCGTCCAGCTTTTCCAGGCCCTTGGCGACTACGGCATAGCGCGTCTCTATCGCTTGCTCGTATTGCACCAGACTGACCTCGCCTTTGGCAAACAGCTCGTCCAGGCGCTGCACCAGCTGCACATCGTCGGCCCAGTCCATCTTGCCCACCTGCTTGCGCAGGCCAAACTTGATGCCTTCGACGATGAAGGTACGCGGCTTTTCAAACAAAGCAGGCTGCGCCTTGATGCCCTCGGCCAGCGTCGCTTGGGCTTTGATTACTTTGCGCGTCAACGCTCGTATGCTCAGCATGTGCGCGTTTTTGGCCGCGGTCAGCTCTGCGTCCAGCAGCAGCAGCTCGGCGCGCAGCTCGTCGGTGTAGTGCGACAGGTGCAATGCTGCGGTTTGCAGCTTTTCTAATTCAGTCATCGTTTCTTCTCCAGGTAAAAATAATTTAAGCCATCTCAAGGCTGATCTGCCCCAGCAGCTGCGGCAGGCTCAGGCGCATCAGCCGCGCCTCAATCACTAGGCTGTGCAGGGCACGGCTGCGCAGGAAAGCGCAGCACTCGCGCAGCTCCTGCGCGTTGGCAGCCATGTAGTAGCCCGTCTCGGGTGTACCCACCACCGCATGCCCCGCCTCGCGCAGCAGGCTGATAGCGCTGCGCTGCGTGCGCTGCGGCAGGCCCGTCAGCGCCGACAACGCTGCCGCGCTGATGCCGCTGTGCTTGCCCACGCGTGACTGCAGGTGGTGCAGCACAATGATGGCCAGGCTGTCCAAAGGTGGGGTGGTGCTCATAGGGGTTCTCCGTAGTTAAACAGTCAGCGCCGCGCCATCTGCCGTCGCATCTTGCGGCTCTAGCGTCAGCGCCAGCTCGGCACCTGCACGCGTTAGGCCATAAATAAACACGCCGCGCGCGCCGTCAATGCGCACCTTCACAGGGTCAACCTGCACGAGTCCGCGGCCCAGCAGGTAGTGCAGCGCTTGAAACATAATGTTGGTATCTACACCGATCAGCAGGGCCAGCTGTTTCACAGACAACTGCCCTTCCTCCATCAGCTGCCAAAGGCAGGCCCGGCGAACGAAGCCGCGTAATTTCATTGCAGCCACCCGCAAATAGCGCCCAAAATGGCCAGGATGATTAAGCCTGCGGCCCAGTCGTACCATAGGGTGTCTAGCACCCAGCCGCCGTGGTTGCGAGGCTCATTTTTGCCCGCGTCGATTGCACCAGGCGCGAAGTAAAAGCTGCCGGTTTTGCGGGCACATATGGTGTGCGGCGGGCAAGCCCTGGTGATGCTCTGGCATACGCCCAGCTCGTCGCAGCTGCGGCCTACTGGTGGCGTGCTGCCTTGCGTAGCCGTAGCCTTTAGAGCCACCGCTGCATTCACGCTGCAGTCAGGGTGCAGCGCCTGCAGCACATCCATTGCCATGCCGGGGTTGGGGTAGTGGCCTACATGGCGCGCGCGGCTACCATCGGGGCGGATTAATTTAACTTGGCACAGCATGGTTGTGTCTCCTGGGGTTGTGTTGTGTGTTGTGGGGCTTAGCACTTGGCAATGACTTGTGCGTCGACCGTGGGCCAGCCTGCCTTGGTAGCGGCGTTCATGGCGCGGCATACCAGGTTGTTCACCATCAGGGGGTAGCACTGGCTTTGCGCGTCTTTGGCTTTGCCGTCGCGGGGCATGTAGATCAGGCGCTGGCGTATGGCATCTATCGCGTCTTTGCCAAACACGGCATCAAAACTTGCGCTGCTGTTGCGCAGCTTGTGGCGCAGGTAGCCCTCTAAGTCGCCGTCCAGCGGCGGCAGGGTCACCAGCTCGCAGCGCTGCATTACCTCGCGCACCTCGCCGTTGTTGCTGTTTAAAAGGCGCAGCAGCTCGGGCTGGGCAATCAGCGCCACCCCCAGCGTGCGGCGCATGCCGTCTTTGAGCTCTAAAAAGCGCTTCAAGTGCTTGAGCGTAGCGGTGGGCAGGCAGTGCGCCTCTTCGATCAAAAGCAGGTGGCGTGTGCCGGTGTTGCGGCTGGCCTTGAGCAGATCGTGCACCTGGGTAAATCGGGCTTGTGCACTGCTTTTAACCTTTAGTCTCGGGTCTAGCGCATGGGCTATGGCCTCGGCAATTTGGCTGCTTTTCAGCGTCTTGCCTGCATTGTCGTTCGCCTCCATTGCCAGCACGTAGGGGCGAATAATAATGATGTCGCGCTTGTCGGCTTTGACGCGCTCCTCCAGGTCTTCGGCCAGCGTGCTTTTGCCCGAGCCGCTTTCGCCCACCACGCCGATAAAGCCGTGGTTCAGCGCTGCGTCTAGCAGGGCGGCGCGCACGTTGGCGATGGGCTGCGTCTGGTACACGTCGGCGCAGCTTTGTATATCATCGACGAATGGGTTGCGCAGCAGCCCAAAATGTGCTTTTGCCTCTGGCGTGAGGGCTTCGTTTTGCAGTAACATAGGGTCTTCCTTTGGGGTAACGTTTGAGAGCAGAGCTCCGGGGGATTCGGCCTCAGCAGGTTGCACACTTGCTGGGGCCAACTTATTGGGGGCTGGCGTTATGGGCGGCAGGGTGCGCAAAGCCACCAGCATGGCACCTTGCATGCGCAAATAGGCCACCACTTCATCACGCACCTGGGCACCACCGCGCGCAGGCCATTGCCCGGTAGACACCATGCGGCTGACCGTGCTGCGCGTCAGGCGCAGGCTTTTGACCAGGTCGCTTTGGGTCAATCCCAGCTGGGTCAGTAAAAGGCTCAGGGCGCTCATACATCACCCCCTACGATGCGCAGGCCAGCGCGTACCTGCAGGCGGGCGCACAAAGCAGGCAAGGCATCCTCTGGCACCCCATTAGGGTGCAACTGTGCAACCAGTGCATTACGCTCACGGCTCATTTCAATACCCATATCTGCTAGCGTTGCTGCCAATTCAAATCCCTTGAGTACGCGCTGTACTTTGGATGCATGCAGCGAATCCGCATCAATTGACTCAATAGCCTGCGGAGCAGGCAGTAGCCTTGACGGCAGATCGTCAGCACCAAGATGACTGTGCGCCACGACGCCTTTGCCATCGTTGAAATGTGCAAATGGCCGAACGTTTTTTGTACGCTTAGCTTCGGCCTCTGCAAGCGAGGTTGAGCCGTAGGCTGTCAGCGCTATTTGCTTGGCCGCTTCTTGCGCAGCAGTATGCGGCGCCGTGCGGCGCTCTTCGCCCATCACCACCGCACTCATAGTGCGGCCAAAGGCATCAAAGTCACGCTCGGGCTTGACCTCAACGTGCAGGGGCGACTGGTTGTTGAGCGTTATTTCTACGCGTAAAACGCAGTCACCTAAGAGCATAGGGCTGACCTTCAGGGTCTCACCATTGGCAAACTCGTGCGCATAGTCTTGCAGGTTGTACAGCTCGCTCTTACCAGATTGCGGATGCACAAAGCTAATATGGCCATTGCGCACCTGGCGCGTGTCGTCTTTGCCCCGCATGAAATAGGCGCACACATCCCGCGCAGGCATCTCGATTAAAACCTCAGGCGTATGCGCAATCAAGCTCCACAAGTCATCGCGCACATTACGCTTGCCGTCATCACGCACGATGCGGCTGTCGATGTGATGCATAACATTGGCGTTATAGTCTCGCACCCAGTTCTCGGCGCTCGCGTTAAGCTGCGCTATGTTGTCCACTGGCTCGTCTTTCAGGCGGCTTTCAAAGTGGCGCTCCACAATCCAGTTGCCGCTCTCGACACCACCCTTAACCCATGCATGGTGTGTGGCGTGGGTTGCGTGGTTGACGAGCAGCGCGTCTAACAGGCGCTTAATACCCGTGCTCGTATTGGCACTGCCTTTGTCCCACAGCAGCATTTTGGGCACTCCATAGCTGACGCGCTTATCATGCTTTGCCCACGTGTGGCAAATAAACTCAAACAGACTGTGCTGGTTCTCACCCGCCGCTTCGTAATAACGTACATCCAGTGTGCCGCTGGCATGGTCGTAGCGCACGTAGCGCCACACCTTCAGCTTGATCTTGTCAGCAGCGGCAGGCTTGTTTTTGTTAAATTCCTGTTCACGCACCATGTGCTGACGCCCGCCCATGTAATAGATCAGGCAAAGCGAGGGGTCGATCTGGTGCACATGGTTGGGGTACAAACTACGCTGACGCAGGTGGTTGCGGGCTTGGGCTTGAGCCACCACATCTAGTCTGCCTTGGCGCAACTGTCGGCCTATAGTGCTGGCCGACACATTGACATCGAAGCCGTTGGTGTGCGCGATATTCATCGCTACAGGTATGGGCTTAGTGGCCACACCAGTGTTGCGCACACTTTCGCTCATACTTGCCGCCATAAAAAGCAGCGCGTCTTTGGCCAAAATAGTAGAGCCGCTGTCGCTGCGTTTTTTACGCAGCGGCTTAAAACCCGTGTGCTGGCGCAGCCAGCCATACACCTTATGCAAAGAAACACCTTTCGCCGCAGCAAAGTCGTTAAGCAGCTGTTGGCGCAGGCCGTGCCCGGTGGCCGCATGGGCATCATGCAGCGCAAGCAGCTCACGCACCAGGTCTGATGGCAGGGTCTTGTCCATAAATTCACTCTGGGTAAGCAATTTGCGGCGCTGCCGCGTGAACCAATTTACGAATGCTGCCGATCACATCCCTCAGCTCTTGCGAATACTCTTCGCGCTCAGTCGGAGGTAAATCTTGGCCAGCATGGCAAAGATGCACCAACATCTCAGCATGATTGGCGGCCAAAAATATTCGGCGCAGCGCCTGATCTGATGTCATGGACACCAAGGGCAGGGTCAGCATACTCATGCTGGCTGCTCCACAAAGCCAGCTGTTGTGCCGGGCGAGATAGTCTGGTCAAACAGCAGCGCCAGCTCTGCGCTGCGCTTGCAGGCCTTACTAAGAGTGGCCTGCATTACTTCAGCCAAACTGTCTTGAGCCCTGATGAGGCTGGCCTCTTCTTGATCGCCCTCTGGGCGCACTTGAATAGCCGTTTGCAACACCGCCTTGAGCGCATCAAGCGCTTTGTGCAAATCTTTGCCCGCACAAACGGTCTGATCCATCAGAACCGAGAAAGCGTCAGGCCAATCTGTGCAGGCTACCTGTTTTCTTTTGAGCTGCAGCTCCATTTTTACTAGCTTGTCGGATTTAGCCGCTGATATCTCTTCCGCCGAGCCCAAATTGCGCATCAAATCCCGCGCTGCAGCGCGCAGTTGGCTGGCGCTCATGCGATCAAAATTGTCCATACTCCCAAGGTTTTCGACAACGTCATCGTCATGTGTAATAAGCTCTAAAAAGGCTTTTTGATCTTTAACTTTGGAGGCCAAAAGACCCGCGGGGGGGGATTTGGCCACTTTTTTAGCAGCACTCATAAACCGTTGAGCGCTCGATAAGGCAAAGCCCAGCAGCTCAGCACGTCGCTCAAACTCGCCGTGCGGGCTGACTTCTTTCAGAATTAACAGGCGCTTACCCAGCTCCAGCATCGCCTCTACGGTGCGGTGTTGGTAAAAGCGAAGCTCGTCTTCGACGCCGCCCAACGTGAGCGACCCGGCATAGCCCAGCTCCTGAGCCAGCGCAAACACGCGCTCCTCGGTCTCATTGGTGATGATGGCCATCTGGTTCAGCGGCTGCAGCGTGACAGCGGCATCGGTCGCGTCTTTGTCTTGCGGGGTTGCGGTGGATTTACGTGCCATAAAGTCTTTCAAATAAAGGTAAAAAAGTGCTGCAGTCCAAGCATTCATTGCTCAGGCAGCTATGAAATAAATAGTGTTCTGGCTTACAAAGGGGTGGCAATGCGCTTCATGCGCTCCACCAGCTGCTCTTGCGCCTGGGCATTAGCAACGAACACGGTGTTGGCGATTCGCAAAAACGACACACCCAGCCGCCAGCGGTTGGTCTCACCCACCCGCTCTACAAAACCCAGCTCAGCCAGGCCTGGCAGGTTGACGCTGACCCAGGGCGCGCCGACGTTCAGGCCCTTGGCTATCTCGCCGGGGGCTAGGCCGTTGACTTCGTAGCCCGCTAGCAAGCGGAATAGGTCGCACACTTTGCGCACTGGCTCAGGCACGGGGTGGGCTTTATCGGTAGTAGTGGTGGCGCTCATGCGGGCACCCCCCAAGCAGAGCAGGTCTTCATAAAGTCAGCGGCTATCTGATGGCCCTCTTGGCGGCCAGACAGATAGGCATCAAACTCAGGTGACCCTGGAGAAAAAGGCACCGCGGCGGGCATGCCTTCGGGTGTAGGCGATCCCTCAAAAATGCGCTGCAATGCAGCCTTGGCACCGTCTTGATAAGGCATGCTGCGCGGTGTGCGGCCACAGCCAAAGGCTTGGACATAGAGGTCTAGGGCTAGGCTCATGTCGCACTACCTTTTGGTGCGGGCTTAATGCCCAACTTCACGGCGATAGCGAGGGCCTGGCCTCGCTTGCATGGCGTAAAACCGTTAAGGACGCGGTACACTGCGTCTCTCGGGAATTTGTTTTTATCTGCCCAATCCGAGACAGGCTGACCTTGCTCGGCGAATTTGGCTTTAACTTGACTGGGTGTATTCCTCGGCGTAGTTAGTTTGACAAGAAGATCAGCCTCCCACGCGTGCGTTTCACGCGGGGGTATCACGACAACCCCGGCTCGTGATCCAATATATTTAGAGTTAATTTCTTGGTGCTCGATCCGCGCGCGCGCTCGAATGGCTTGGGCGATCCAGTAAACAAGCTCCCGCTGTGTGCGCAGAAGATCAAAATCACGCATCTCATCTTTCCATATGCCGTAGGCTTGTGAGAGGTAGGGCTTTATATCGTTGCAGAATTGTTCGCTCATGATGAAACCCCTGCACGTCCATTCCAAACAGACTTTTGCCGACCTTTCACTGGCTTGGCTGCATGGAGTGGTTTGCCAGTAAGCTTTTGCAGCTCAGCCTCAATGCGTGTGCTGCGCAACGTGCCGTTGACTACGCGCCACACACTACCCTTAGAAATTTTCATATGTTCAGCAATTGCAGCTTGGCTAGTGCCAGCTCTTGCAATTGCTGCTTTAATATCGTTTGGTGTCATTTATTTAGCCTTGATAAACATGGTTTATTTGTATGGATTTGATTATTACGCACGTTTGTTCGTGTTGTCAACACTTTTTTAGGAATATTTGTGCGTGATTTCTCGCAAAGGCTAAAAAGCGAGCGAAAAGCCTTGGGGTTGAGCCAGGAGGCACTGGCTGAAAAGTGTTCAATTTCTGGACGCTCGCAACAAAACTACGAGTCGGGGCAGCGCTCGCCTGATGCGGATTACCTAGCTGCCTTAGCATCTGCCGGAGCCGACATTAATTTCATACTGACAGGCATCACCGCAGACCAACTTCAGCGCTTAAATGTCAAAGAAGAACGCATTGCTAAAAGCGCAAATTCAGGGCTTAATTTCTCGGACATAGTGGCCGAGGAAAGGCTTGCAGGCAAGCGTGAACAGACCCAAGCAAAGGCATTGCTGTCAAACTATTTTTCTGCAGCAGATTCAACTAAAAAATTGATTGATCAAGCGGCAGCTTTTATCTTGGTTCCGAGGCACGACGTACACGCCAGCGCTGGTGGTGGCTCTTTAATCCATGACGAATCTGTAGTGGATCACCTGGTCTTTAAACGACAGTGGCTAACTCAATCTCTTGGCTGCGCACCCGAGCAAGTGTGCGTAATTCAGGTGCGTGGCGATAGCATGACGCCAACCATCAACGATGCCGACCTGCTGCTGTTGGACATGCGTATCGCTACTCAGCGGGCCGAGGGTGTCTATGTTATCCAGCTGCATGGCAGCTTGCTGGTCAAACGCCTGCGTTTTAAAATAAATGGCACGGTGGACGTGATCTCAGACAATCAACGCTACGGCACCGAGACGCTTACCTCCAAAGAGGCCGATCAGCTCACAGTGCTAGGCCGCGTGGTGTGGCATGGCTGCAAATTTTAAAGGCAACAATGAAATCAATTCTAAAAATTAGTGCGCTGGCGCTGCTCTTGGCAATACAACCGGCGAGCTGGGCAATTAATAAATGTACTGCAGCGGATGGTAAAGTAGCGTTCCAAGATGGGCCCTGTCAGGCCAAGGGCGGCACCATTCAAGTGCGGCCTGCAGCAGGGCAAAATGCACCAGCCACAACCTCTTCAAGTAGCGCAAAACCACAGACCGAAGCCCAACGATTGGAAGCGTTAATTACTGAGAGTCAACGCACCAGGCGATTACGCGATTTGCAAGATATTTACTATCCCAACGCAAAGGGCGCGGTACTAGATCATCGCCAATCATGTGCGCAAGAGCAAAAAGACTTAGAGGCCAGCAAGGCGCAATATGTGCAAAATCTCTACGGCAAAGTTAACTCTGCCCAAATGGCCAGCGAGATGGCAGCGGCAGCTACGCGCTGCGACCAAAAGGATCGGGAGCTGGTCGCCAATGAAGCCGCCCTAAAAGCCGAGTGCACGAAGCTGGGGGGCTGCAAGTGAAACCATTTTTTGCATCGGTTATAGCCGCCAGCCTTACTGCCTGCGGTGGCGGCGGTGGTAACACGGGCACTTGCAATGGCAGCGCCGAAGTCTGCGGCAATACAGTGGCAACCGCGAACGCGCCTGTAGTCGACGCATCACGCGTAAAGTCGGTGGCCTGCAAAGATATGGCCAGCCTAGGCCAAGCCTTAGCCTACTTGGCCGCTGGGGCTACGCAGCTGGATGCAGACAGCGACGGCAAGCCTTGCGAGGATGAATTCCCGGGTCAATAACTAAAGCACTTTAGTTGCCTGCCCTCGCGCGCGCGCGGCATAGTTGCCGCATGAACAAAACTTCCCACCCCACCGCAGCACCACGGACTTGGCGCATGTTTGATTGGCTGATGGCCGCTGCGCTATTGGCCATCTTGGTCTATTTGATTGCGCCGCAGCAGCTGCCAGTGAGCTTGTACAAGCTGTCGCTAGTGGCGCTGGCCGCTGTAGCGGGCTACTGGATTGACCGCAGTGTGTTCCCTTACGCGCGCCCGCACTTTTTTATTGCTGCTACTGCGCTGAATATACCCAAGGGTGTCGAGGTGGGCGATGGCTTGTGGTCGCCGCCCGTGGTCGATGGCTCCATGCCATCGCTAGCGGCTGCTTGCATGCTGCGCCGTGCGATCATCATCTCTGCGGCCATGATCGCGGTCAGCCTGGGTGCGTAGCATGAGCGGTGTAGCATTTTCGCGCTGGTACCAAGGCTACTGCCGCAGCCGCGAAGCGAGCCGGTTGCGACAGTACCAAGCAGCCCACAGCAAGCCTTTGCGTACCGCTGCACGCTGCATGCTGGTAGCTATAGCGGTGCTACTGTCGGCTTGCCTGCTGGCCATGTGCGCACCTAGCACAGTGCATGCGCAAGCTATCAGCCCCAATGTGCCCCAGCAAGCCAGCCGGTACCGGGCCGACCTGGTGCGTGCTGCGCACAGCCAGTGGGGGCTAGACGCACCCATTGCAGCAATGGCCGCCCAGGTGCACCAGGAAAGCGACTGGGACCCTGGCGCCATCAGCCCCGTGGGTGCACGCGGGCTAACCCAATTTATGCCTGCTACGGCCACCTGGTGGTGCGGCTTGCAAAAGCTGCCCGCAGCCCAGTGCCAGCCCAGCAACCCGGTGTGGGCGCTGCGCAGCATGGCGGGTTATGACAAGTGGCTGTACGACCGCGCACCGCAGCACTACAGCGAGTACGACCGCCTATGGGTGGCGCTACGCAGCTACAACGGTGGCCTGGGCCACTGGAAGCGCGAGGCGGCAGTGGCCAGCCGCACGCACCGTATGTTTCCCACCCGCCAGCAGGCCGATGATGCCTGCGGCTGGGCCCAGCGTGCCAAGCTGCACTGCGCTGAAAACTTAGGCTACCCACAGCGCATTTTGGGTGCACTGCAGCCGCGCTATGCCAGCTGGGGCGGGGTGGTGCAGCCATGAGCTTTATAAAAAGCATCGCGGGTGAGCTGCTGATCGGCCTGCTGGCCATCTTGGCAGCCTTGGCGCTGGGCTACAGCCAAGGCAGCAAGCATACCGAGCAGGCGTGGCAGGCCAAGCAAGCCGCCACGCTGGTAGGCGCGCAAAAACAATACGAGGGCGAGGTAGCCCGTGGCCACAAGGCCAGCGCAGACTACCTGGCCTCGGCGCAGGCGCTGACAGGACAGTTTAATCAACTCACGGAGAAATTTAATGCAGTACGAAAACATACCCCTTTGGTTGTGGCCAGCAGGCCTATGGCTTGCGCTGGTAGTGTTTTGGGTGTGCGACCTATTGGGCCAGCCCTTGCACCAGGACGTGCAGCAGCAGCGCCTGAACAACTTGGGTCGGGCAACGCTGGCGATGATGTTGGTGGTGTGCCTGTGCTTACTGCTGGCGCTGTCTGGGTGTGGAACAGCGCCCTTACGGGTACAGACCAGCCCGCCGGTGCCTGCAGCGCTACTAACCCCACCGCTGCCGCCTGTGCTGCTGCAACCACTGCCACTGTCGACGATGCCTGGGACAACCACATTGCCAACGCTAAAACCTGCGCCGCCAACCGGCTGGCACACCAACGTTTGATCGACTTTGTGACCACTTCTAATTTTCGAAAAACAGCCCCATGACATTACAACTTGAACTATGGCACGCGGTGCTACTTATGATCGCCTTCTTGGGCTTTGTTTTCGCAGCAGGCAAGCTGCTTTTAAAACAGGTCGAAGTGCATATCGACAGCCGCTTTGTTAGCCAATCCAAGCGGCTTGATCAGATCGAGACCTCGCAGCGGCTAGAGGCTAACCGCTGGATAGATGTAGAGCGGCAGTTTTTAAATCTTAAGGCGGACTTGCCGCTGAACTACGTGCGGCGCGAGGACTATGTACAGGCCGTGGCCACCATCATGGCCAAGCTAGATGCCATGAGCATGCGCTTTGAAAACATCCTATTACGAGGCCAAAAGAACCATGAATGAAGACACTATGCGCCTGCAGGCGCAGCGCGCGCGCCGCGAGTTTATGCGCTGGGTGTTACTGCTAGCGGCTGAAATCAACCGCCCTGTGCATTCAACTACGCGTTTTCTGCTGCAGGTTGTGCAGGGCGAATACCCCGATGCCACCGAGCTAGAGATACGGCGAGAACTGGACTACCTAGAAAGCCGCGAGCTACTGAAGATCGCAGTGGATCCACTGAACCAAATCAGCGTTGACCTGACGCGCGACGGCATTGACATTGTGCAATACACAGTCACCTGTGACGCGGGCATCATGCGCCCGCCCAAGGTGTAGCTATGGGCCGCAAAAGCTCTATTGCACGCCTGCCCGAGGAGGTTAAGGGTTACATCACTGCGCAGCTGGCGAATGGCGCGTGCACACTTAATGAGCTGATCGCCGACCTGCAAGAGCGCTTTCCAGCGACAGCCCCCACGCTACCCAGCCGATCAGCCATTGGCCGGTATGGCCAAAAGCTAGAGCGCCGACTGTCGGCTATACGCGCCAGCACTGAGGCCGCCAAGATGATCAGCGCCCAGGCGGGCGATGACAAAGACGCGCGCTCTGAAGCGCTGACCGCACTGGTACAAACCGAATTATTTGAGGCTATCTTGAACCTGCAAGAAGCTACTGATGAAGACCTGGAGCCAGGTGAGCGCATCGGTATGCTGAGCAACGCCGCAAAAAACATTGCCACGCTGACGCGGTCGAGCGTCAACCTCAAAAAGTTTCAGGGCGAGGTAGAAGAAGCTACTCGTAAAAAGCTACTGGCAGAGCAAGCCGCCAAGCTTAGCGCTATGCCCGTAAAGGGTGGCGTGACCGAGGACACGAAGCAGGCGATCCGCGAAGCGTTGGGGATTAGCTGATGCAGCGCAAGGGCAACGCCAAGGTAACCCCGGTTTCTGAGGGTATTTTCTTGCCGTTTCAGAGCAAGTGGATTACCGACAATAGCCGCTTAAAGCTGATGGAAAAGTCGCGCCAGATTGGCCTGAGCTGGGCCAGCGCCTACGCCGCCGCCGAGCGCACCGCCGCCCAGGGCGCACGCTTTGACCAGTGGGTGAGCAGCAGGGACGATTTGCAGGCCAGGCTATTCATTGAGGACTGCAAGATGTGGGCAGGCATCATGCATCTAGCGGCCAAAGACCTAGGCGAGATTGTCATTAACGACAAAGATCGCTTGACGGCTTACGTCCTGCAATTTGACAGCGGCAAGCGCATCCACAGCATGAGCAGCAACCCCGATGCCCAAGCAGGCAAGCGTGGCGGCCGCATCTTGGACGAGTTTGCCTTGCACCCCGACCCGCGCAAGCTGTGGTCGATTGCTTACCCTGGTATTACCTGGGGCGGCAGCATGGAGCTGATCAGCACGCACCGGGGTAGCCATAACTTTTTTAACCAACTGGTGCGCGAGGTGCGCGAGCATAAAAACCCCAAAGGTATTAGCCTGCACCGGGTCACTTTGCAAGACGCTATCGACCAAGGCTTCTTAGCCAAACTGCAACAGATGCTACCCGCCGATGACGAGCGCCAAGCGATGGACGAGGCGGCCTACTTTGACTTCGTGCGCAGCGGCTGCGCCGATGAAGAGAGCTTTCAACAAGAGTACATGTGCAACCCGGCTGACGACGACGTGGCCTTTTTGGAATACGGCCTGATCGGCGGCTGCGAATATGCGGGCGGCACCAACTGGCAGCAGCGCCAAAACGGCCCCTTGTACGCAGGCATAGACATTGGCCGCAAAAAGGATTTAACCGTGCTCTGGGTGTTTGAACAGCTGGGCGACACGCTGTACACCCGCCATGTGGAGCGCATGCAAAACATGCGCAAAAGCGACCAAGAAAAGATCATTTGGCCGTGGATAGAGCAGTGCGACCGCACTTGCATCGATGCCACTGGCCTAGGCATTGGCTGGGCTGACGATGCGCAAGACAAGTTTGGCGAATTCCGTGTAGAAGCCGTCACCTTCACCCAGCGCAGCAAGGAAGCGATGGCCTACCCGGTACGGGGGGCCTTTGAAGACAAAAAGCTACGCATCCCCTACGACCCCAAGATTCGCGCCGACCTGCGCGCCGTGACTAAGCAGGTTACCAGCACGGGCAATGTCCGATTTACCGCCGAGAGCACGCCCGATGGCCACGCCGACCACTTTTGGGCGCTGGCGCTAGCCATGCAAGCCGCCAGCAGCCCCCGCGCACCGATAGAGTTCCGCTCCAGCGGGCAACCACGCGGCTACGAAGCACAAGGATTCATGTAATGGCCACTTCTAAAACGATCATTAAATCAACCGCCGTGGGTAGCAGCGCCGCACCATCGCCTGAGCTCAACACCGAGGTGGCCAATCGCCTGCGTGACCCTTTTGAAAACTTGTTCAACGGACTAATTCGCACCAACGACCCTTTGCTTTTAGAGCGCGGCAGCGCAGGCAATAGCTACGAGCTGTACAAAGACTTGCTGCGCGACGGCAAGGTTTTTAGCGGCTTGCAAAAGCGCAAGTTAGCGCTGATTAGCCGCCCGTGGAAAGTGGATCCGGTAGAGGATGGCCCGCAGGGCCAAAAGGATGCTGAGATCGTGCAGGGCATGCTCAAACGCCTAATGTTTGACAGGGTTTGCAGCGATTTTTTAAATGCATTGATCTTGGGCTTTGTGCCCGCAGAAATCGTCTGGTCTGCCCGAGAAAACATGATCGTTCCCGTGCGCATTGTCAAGCGCGCGCAGCGCCGCTTTGTATACCAACAGACCGACCCGAATGCCGCCCCCGAGCTGCGCCTGCTGACGGCGCAAAACATGCTTACGGGCGAGCCACTGCCAGATCGCAAATTCATCGTGCACCGTTTTAATCCTGAAGATGACAACCCCTACGGCACGGGCCTGGGCTTGCAGCTCTACTGGCCTGTTTTTTTCAAGCGCAAAGGTATTTTGAGCTGGAACAAGTTGAACGATCGTTTTGGGTCTCCAACCCCTTGGGGGAAATATCCCAACAACGCGGGCGCGAAGGAAAAGGGCACGCTATTTGATGCCCTTAAGGCCATGAGCAACGACGGCGTGCTGATGACGCCAGACGGCATGTCCATCGAGCTACTCGAAAGCAAACTGACAGGCTCCATCAGCACCCAAAAAGACCTGTGTGCCTATATGGACAACTGGATTTCTGAGGTCATATTAAGCCAAGAGGCCACGCAGACTACGGGCGCAACCGGTGCCGCCGCCAATGAGCGCGAGGACGTGCGTCTTGACCTGGTGCAAGCCGACTCCGACCTGCTCAGCGACACCCTCAATAGCACCCTGATTCAGTGGATTTGCGAGTACAACGGCCTCACGCCCTGCATGGTTAGCCGCGATATCAAAAAGGCTGAAGACCTCAAGGCCGCGTCAGACACCGATGTGAACGTGGCTTCTTTGGGCTTTAAGCCCACCTTGGAATATGTGCGTGAGCGCTATGGCGATGGCTGGGAGCTGGCACCTGCTCCGCTGGCCGCGCCTGTTTTACCTATAGCGACACCCACCAGCTTTGCCGAGGGCAACCCAGCCAAACCAGCGCTACCCACCGACCCTATTTTGGAAAACATTAACAAAGCGGGCGACCTCGTGCTGTCCCAATGGATGCAGCAAATCTCCGAGATGGTCAGCGCTGCGCCCAGCATTGAGGCGCTGCGCGACCAGCTGGTCAACGCCTATGGCAACCTTCCTAGCGACAAGTTGCAAGAGCTGATGGCGCTGGCCTTCGCCGCGGCTGAGCTGGCCGGGCTAGACGCAGTGGTCTCCGAGACTGCCAAGGCCGTGTAATGGCCTCGCCCGAAGATATCGCCATCGAATTAGACGGCCTGCGTCAGCAGTTCCAAGAGCAAATCGACTTTTTCCGCGATAAGCTTAATTTGCCTACCGAGCGTTGGGACGATATTCAAACTCGGGCTAACGACAAAGCGTTTTACGTGGCCGGTGCCCAAAAAGCCGACCTGCTTAGCGACCTGCGCGCGGCGGTTGATAAAGCTGTCACTGGCGGAAGCATAGGCCAGTTTCGCAAAGACTTTGCCCAGGCAGTGCGCAAGTCCGGCTGGGCGGGCTGGACCGGCCAAGGCACTAAGGCAGGCGAGGCTTGGCGAACGCGCGTGATCTACCAGACCAACATCGCCACCAGCTACGCTGCAGGCCGCTGGGCGCAGCTCAACGACCCAGATCTGGCGCGCGCGCGGCCCTTTTGGCAATACATCCACAGCGACAGCGTGCTTTCGCCCCGCCCATTGCACCAGGCCTGGGGTGACTCCAAGCTGACCCTTCCAAAAGACCACCCTTTTTGGCGCACCCACTTCCCGCCCAATGGCTGGGGTTGCCAGTGCCGTATTAAAGCTGTACGCGGGCCTGCTTCGGGCGATGCCACAGCGCCACCCGAAGGCTGGGACGCCATCGACTCTAAAACAGGCGCGCCAGCGGGCATAGACAAAGGCTGGGCTTATGCACCTGGTGCCAATGTAGAGGCCTCGCTAACCCAGATGGTGCAAGATAAGCTGATCAGCTACCCCGAAGCGATCGCTCAAGCTTTGGTTGCCGATATCGCAAAATTCAAAGCGGGGAATTAGCCAAATGAGTACAGTAACCGTCAAATACAACGACAAGCAGGTGCAGGATCGTTTAAGCGAGATCATTGGCCGTGCCAAAAACATGCGCCCCGCTTTTCTGGAGATCGGAGAAGACTTGGTAGACACCACTAAGCGTCGTTTTAGCTCTGCTACTAGCCCCGATGGCACAGCTTGGGCTGCTAACAGCGCCGTCACCGGCGCCCGATTTTTAGGCCAAACGGGTGGAAATTTCAAAAAAGACGGCAGCCTAAGTAAGAAAGGTGCGGCGCGCACCGCGGGTAAAAAGCCCCTGACGGGCGAATCCCGCGCCCTAGCCACCACCATCAACTACCAGCTAAAGGGCGCAGCCGGAGTTTCAGTGGGCAGCCCGATGGAATACGCCGCCATGCAGCAGTTTGGCGGCACCAAGTCCCAATTCCCCCATCTATGGGGCGATATCCCCGCCCGCCCCTTCCTAGGCATCAGCCCTGCCGACAAAACCAACATCCTCTTGATCATCGAGAGCTATTTAACAAAGTGAGTTAAAAATGGGTCAAAAATCTACTATAGACAAGCTGGATTCTGCCAAGAAGGCGAAAATTTATCAGTGTATTCAAGCAAATAGACATTTAAATCTTGATGATCTGATTGATCTAATTCAAGATTTAAAGATCGTAGATCTTTCAAGATCGGCCTTAGGCCGCTATCTACAAAAATTAGATGCGCGGGCTTCACTTTGTGCGGAGCCCAACCAGGCAACTATTGTGACAATAGTTGAACGAGGCTCTGGGGAAGTAAGGATAGTTAAGACATGGGCCTCCGGGTCACTAATAGCCTCTCTGATCGACAATATTTCTAATGCGCCAATTATTTCCTGACAGGAAACTGTATTTTTTAGCCTGTCCCCTTTTTCATCCCCGAGTCCCACTAAGTCGCCTGTTTATCTCGCGCGGGACTATATAAATATCTCACTCTGTCTTACTAGGACAGTTGCTGACTCCAAATTGCATCTCATAGGTGCACGTACCTTCAAAATACTATATCTAACAGGGTGAGCGACATGTGCGCCGCCCGTCCAAAGTAAACAACAAAGCCATGCGTTGCCAAGAGGGAGCTAAACGTCTAACCAAGAAAGCAGAGCACTACAAATTCAATAGCTGCTTGACCAGTATCTACGGTCTAAAATGCCTAAACAGCATATAAATTCCTAGGCTTTAAAAAAAATTTAATCCATTGCAAAACCGCATCCAAAACTCCCATTTCTTGCACTTAGGAAGGAGCTATCAGCCCTAATACTCGCACTATTTAAAACATTTCAGGCTGGGTCTAGCGCCTTCCAACGCATCGAGCGCGAAGTGCTTAAGTGTTCATGCGACTGGAAGATATGAGTTTGCTATAAATTTTGTAGTTAGCCACCAGCTACAGCCAGCAGCACCACCGCCCGCGCCTCCATGCTCTGCCCCTCACCTACGGGGCCCATCTTCTCTGCAGTTTTAGCTTTGACATTAACTTGCGATACCGCTAAGCCTAGTGCTGCTGCAATACGCTCACACATCGCCGGGATGTACGCGGCTAGCTTGGGCGCTTGCGCAATGATGGTGCTGTCGATATTGCCTATCTCGTAGCCTGCGGCGCGCACGCGCTGGGCGGCAACTTGCAGTAGCACGATGGAATCTGCGCCTTTGAACTGCGCGTCGGTGTCTGGGAAGTGGCGGCCTATATCGCCTAAGCCGGCAGCACCTAAAAGCGCGTCGATGATGGCATGCAGTAAAACGTCAGCGTCTGAGTGGCCTAGCAAGCCCTTATCGAAGGGTACGTGTATGCCGCCCAAGATCAGCTTGCGACCGGGGACTAAGGCGTGGGTGTCCCAGCCTTCGCCTATTTTGAAGCTGGGTACTTTGGTGGCGGTCATATCACGGTCTTTCATGCGAAGCTTCTCAGTTGGATTTTTAGATCCAACTTTTATACTGAACTTGGGGTTAAATTTTTCTGCTTAGCTTTTCTGCCTAGAAAAATAGCCTCGGCCAGCGGAAAATCTTCAAGATAAGTCACTTTAAAGTTTTGCGCACTACTGTGCACCAGCTTAGGCGCATGGCCCAAGGCTTCCATAGCGCTGGACTCGTCTGTAACGCTAGCCAAGTTGTGGTCAAGCGCTTGCGTTAGCGCATCTACCAGCAGGCCAATACGAAACATCTGCGGCGTGTGGGCTAGCCATTTATCGGTGCGGTTAACCGTGCTGGCTACGCGGCCAGCGTCGGCTTTTTTCAGCGTATCGGGCAGCGGCAGCGCCAGCAGGCCGCCCACTACGTCGTGCTGGCAAGCGTCAATCAAGGTGTTGATTTGTTCAGGGGTGACCAGGCAGCGCGCTGCATCGTGCACCAGCACCCAGTCGTCTGCTTTTGCGCCTTGCTCTAGCATGGCTCGTAAACCATTCAGCACGGTTTTAGCCCGGGTGTCGCTGGCGCAGGCTGCTACCCAGTAGGTTGAGCCTACGTGGTGGGCAAACAAGTCGTCGTTGGGTGCCACCACAGTCAGGGTTTCGGCGATGCGTGGTACGGCGGCAAATGCGGCCAGCGTGTGGGCTACCATGGGCTGGCCGGCAATGGATTGATATTGCTTGGGTAGCGCGGTGATTGACCCTGCCAAGGCGCGGCTACCCGAGCCTCCACAGGGGATTAGTGCAAAAAATTGGGGGCCAGCAGCGGAGGTGGCCGTGGTGTTTTGGGGGCTTGAAGGCATAAGTGAGCTTATCTTAAGCTGGTATTCTAAAATCTACCCACTTGAGCTGTTCAAGCTACCTCACACCCCACTGCACAGGCTTTGGGGTGTTTTGTATTTTCTGCTTTAAAACGACACAATATTTCAGACCATCGGCATTACCACAGTGGATTACCCCAAACTATCACCGGCTAAGCGCCATACCCTGCCCCGCCCTATCAGCTCGGCTGACTCCATGCTACTGGCAGAATTTGCCACGCGCGAGAAAGCCACAGGTCGCATCACCGCCATCGTTACCGCAGACGCAACCGATGCGCAGCGCATACTGGACGAAATTGCTTTTTTCGCACCCGATTTGCAAACCGTGATGTTCCCCGACTGGGAAACACTGCCCTACGACACGTTTTCGCCGCACCAAGATTTAATCAGCGAACGGCTGGCCACGCTGTGGCGCATTCATAGCCGCAGCAACGCTAAAAACCTCTCAGCAGAAAGCGCTAATGGGCAAACAAGCCAAGCGCCTGCAGACGTGGTGCTGATACCCGCCACCACCGCGCTGTACCGCCTAGCGCCGCCCAGCTTTTTAGCGGGCTACACATTCCACTTTAGGGTTAAGCAAAAGTTAGACGAAGCCAAGCTTAAGGCGCAACTGACACTGGCGGGGTACAACCACGTCACCCAAGTGGTCAGCCCGGGGGAGTATGCTATGCGCGGCGGGCTGATTGACCTGTTCCCGATGGGCAGCCTAGTGCCTTACCGCGTCGATTTATTTGACGACGAAGTTGACAGTATTCGCACCTTTGACCCAGACAGCCAGCGTAGCCTGTACCCTGTGCCCGAGGTACGCCTGCTGCCGGGGCATGAGTTTCCGATGGACGACGCAGCACGGGCCAAGTTTCGCAACCGCTGGCGCGAACTGCTGGAGGGCGACCCGACCAAAAGCCGCATTTACAAAGACATGGGTAACGGCGTAGCCACTGCAGGTATTGAATATTATTTGCCACTGTTTTTTGACGAGACGGCCACTGTGTTTGACTACCTAGGCGAGCAAGCCACCGTGGTGCTGCATGGCGACTTAGAGCCCGCGTTTGCACATTTTTGGCAAGACGCCAAAGAGCGCTATCGCTTGGTCAAGGGCGACCCAGAGCGGCCAGCGTTGGCACCCGAAGCGTTGTTTTTGTCCAGTGAACAGTTCTACAGTATTTCTAATGCTTTTAGGCAGCTAGCACTTAAGAATACTGCTCAAGCAGCTACGGATTTTATAGCAGAGCCTTTACCTGCCCTAGCCTCACAGCGCGGCATGGAAGAGCCGTTGTCGCTGCTTAAATCACACCTTGTGGGCACTAAAAACCGCGTGCTCATCATCGCCGAGAGCGATGGCCGCCGTGAGAGCCTGCTAGACTTTTTGCGCGCCAGCCATGTGATACCGCCGGCCTTTGATTCACTAGCAGAATTTCAAGCCAGTGACGAAAAACTAGGCATCGCCACCGCAGCGCTGAGTGCTGGGTTTGTGTGGACAGAAGGTGGCATCGACTTTATTACCGAGACAGAGCTGTTTGCTACTGTAGGTGGTGGTGCGCGCAGGCGGCGCAAGCAAGAGCAGGTAAGCGATGTCGAATCGCTCATCAAAGACCTCAGCGAGCTCAAGGTAGGCGACCCTGTAGTGCACAGCCAGCACGGCATTGGCCGCTACAAAGGCCTGATGAATATGGACGTGGGGCAAAAAATGCCCGATGGCACGGCAGCGCTACAAGAGTTTTTATTACTCGAATATGCAGACGACGCTAAGCTGTATGTGCCCGTCAGCCAGCTGCATTTAATCAGCCGCTACACCGGGGTAAGCGCCGACGAAGCCCCCCTACACCGCCTCGGCAGCGGCCAGTGGGAAAAAGCCAAGCGCCGCGCCGCCGAACAAGTGCGCGACAGCGCAGCCGAGCTGCTAAACATCTATGCACGCCGCGCCGCGCGCCAAGGCCACGCGTTTAAATATTCGCCCAACGACTACGAAAGCTTTGCCAACGACTTTGGCTTTGAAGAAACCGCTGACCAGCGCGCTGCCATTCACGCTGTCATCCAAGACATGATCAGCCCGCAGCCGATGGACCGCCTAGTGTGCGGCGACGTAGGCTTTGGCAAAACTGAGGTAGCTTTGCGCGCCGCGTTTATCGCCGTAACAGGCGGCAAGCAAGTGGCCATCCTCGCGCCTACTACCCTGCTGGCCGAGCAGCACTTCGCCACGCTAACGGATCGTTTTAGTAAATGGCCTGTCAAAATTATGGAGATGAGCCGCTTTCGCAGCGGCAAAGAAATTACCGCTGCTATCAAAGGCCTGGCCGATGGCAGTGTAGACATTGTGGTGGGTACGCACAAGCTACTGAGCGCATCGGTTAAATACAAAGATCTTGGCTTGCTGATAGTGGATGAGGAGCATCGTTTTGGTGTGCGCCACAAAGAGGCCATGAAGGCCATGCGCGCCGAGGTAGACGTGCTAACGCTAACCGCCACGCCCATCCCACGCACGATGGGCATGGCGCTAGAGGGCTTGCGAGATTTAAGCGTCATAGCCACCGCACCGCAGCGCCGCCTGGCCATTAAAACCTTTGTGCGCACCGAAGGCACAGGTGTGATACGCGAGGCGGTGCTGCGCGAGCTAAAACGTGGCGGACAAGTCTACTTTTTGCACAACGAAGTAGAGACGATTGAAAACCGCCGCGCCAAGCTAGAAGAAATTTTGCCCGAAGCGCGCATTGCTGTAGCCCACGGCCAAATGCCTGAACGCCAGCTAGAAAAAGTAATGAAAGACTTTATCGCCCAGCGCTACAACCTGCTGCTGTGCTCTACCATTATTGAAACTGGCATTGATGTGCCCACCGCCAACACCATAGTGATGGCGCGCGCCGACAAGTTTGGCCTGGCCCAATTGCACCAACTGCGCGGCAGGGTGGGCCGTAGCCACCACCAAGCCTACGCCTACCTCATGGTGCCCGACGTGCAGACGCTGACCAAACACGCTGGCCAGCGCCTAGAGGCCATCCAGCAGATGGAAGAACTGGGCAGTGGCTTCTATTTGGCCATGCACGACCTGGAAATTCGCGGTGCTGGTGAGGTACTGGGCGAGAACCAGTCAGGCAATATGCTGGAGGTAGGCTTTCAGCTGTACAACGAAATGTTGACCGAAGCCGTGAGCGCGTTAAAAGCTGGCAAAGAGCCCGATTTGCTCAGCCCACTGCATGCCACCACTGAGATCAACCTGCACGCCCCAGCCCTGCTGCCCAACGACTACTGTGGCGATGTGCATTTGCGCCTAAGTTTCTACAAAAAATTAGCCACCGCCAAAACCACCGACCATATCGACGCACTGCTAGAAGAAATAGTCGACCGCTTTGGCAAGCTGCCCGCCCAGGCGCAAACCTTGATCGACGTGCACCGCCTCAGAGTGATCGCCAAACCCTACGGCGTCGTCAAAGTTGACGCCGCCCCTGGCGTGATCACCATCAACTTTCAAAAAGACCCACCAATAGACAGCCTGGCCATCATTCATTTGATTCAAAAGAACAAACACATCAAGCTGGCAGGCAACGACAAACTGCGCATTGAACGGGAGCTGCCAGACACCAAGGCACGGGCGCAGATGGTGCGGGACGTGCTCAAAAGTTTGGGGCAGCCCACCACAGTCGCCAAGCCTGAGGCACTTGCAGTATGATTGCTAAGCACTTATAATTGTCGATATAATTATTTAGGGATCCTGCCATGAGCCAAGTCACTATTTACATGGACGATGACGCCATAGCCCGTGCCAAAGCTGCCGCTGCCGCTGCCAAACTGTCGCTCAGCAGCTGGCTAGCCAAGCTGGTAAAAGAGCAAACACTACCCGTAGACAGCAACGGATACCCAGAAGGCTTTTTTGAGCACATCAAAGCTAACGCGCATTTATTTGACGACTTTCCCACGCTAGAGGAAATTCGCGCCTCTGAAATACCCGGCTCATTGCGCGAGCCGATGTAATGTATTTACTCGATACCAACACATTGATTTATTTGTTTAACCAACGCGGCGCTGTTGCCCAGCATTTGCAAGCTACGGCAGCGCAGACCATCAAGCTAGCAACGCCTGTTCTGTTTGAGCTAGAGTTTGGTACCGCAAAGTCAACACGGCCCGACCAACAGCGCCTGCAGATTGACCACGTCATGCGCGTATACGAAGTTTTGCCGTTGGACTACGCCAGCGCCAAAGCAGCGGGCTTGCTACGCCATGCACTAGAGTCTGCTGGTACACCGATCGGACTAGTTGACCAACTGATCGCAGGCATCGCCTTGGCCAACGACCTGACGGTCATCACCCGCAACACCCGAGAGTTTGCACGCGTGCCCGGCCTGCGTGTAGAAAACTGGTATGACTAAGCAGTTAGAGTCATAAAAATCGACTCGTAGTTAGCGCGATAAACCCGTGCATGGTTAGCGCATGTGCACTCTACGCCAAGCTGCAAAATCGTCTTTGGCTTGCGGGTCGGTGGGTGGATACAAGCCCACAATACTGCGCCCGCCCTGCACTTGGTGCAGCACAAAATCTTCAAACGCTGTCATCTCTACAGCCTCTGCGGCAATCTCGTCTGCCAAATGCGCGGGGATGACTATCACCCCTTCTTTGTCGCCCACCATCACATCGCCGGGCCATACGGCTACGTCGCCGCAGCCGATGGGAACGTTAATGTCTAGCGCTTGGTGCAAAGTTAGATTGGTTGGCGCGCTGGGGCGCTGGTGGTAGCAAGGAAACGGCATGGCCGCAATCTCGGGTGAATCTCTAAAGCCGCCATCGGTGACAGCACCTGCACAGCCACGAACCATCAGGCGCGTGATCAGAATCGACCCTGCCGACGCGGCGCGTGCGTCTTTGCGGCTGTCAAACACCATTACCGCACCGGGCGGGCACTGCTCTACGGCCACGCGCTGGGGGTGCGCGCGGTCTTGAAACACGGTGATGGGATTTAAATCTTCACGCGCAGGAATGTAGCGCAGCGTGAAGGCCTCGCCCACCATATTGGGCTGCTGGTCTGTGAGGTCGGTATTCACAGGCCGCACGTCTTGGATAAACTGGTTGCGCAAGCCGCGTTTGAACAATGCCGTACACAGTGTGGCGGCGCTCACACCCATGAACTTGCTTTTAGTGTCTGGTGATAGGGCCATTTAATGAATCTCCGGTTCGCCTGCCGCAGGCGTGTTTTGGTTTGCTGCGTAATTGGTTTCTAAAAAGTCAAAATCGCAGCCCTTGTCGGCTTGCTGGATGTGCTTTAAGTACAGCGCGCCGTAGCCTCGACTGAACTTGGGTATTGGCGGCAGCCAGGCGCTGCGGCGTTTAGTCAATTCAGCATCGCTTACCGCCATGCTGATGCTGCGCGCTTCGATGTCTAACGTGATCAAGTCGCCGTCTTGCACCAAGGCGAGTGGGCCACCCACATGGCTCTCGGGGGTAACGTGCAACACACAGGCACCGTAGCTGGTGCCACTCATGCGGGCATCGGATATACGCAGCATGTCGCGCACGCCTTGTTTGAGCAATTTTTGCGGGATGGGCAACTGCCCCCATTCAGGCATGCCGGGCGCGCCCTGCGGGCCTGCGCTTTGCAGCACGATCACGCTATCGGCCGTTACATCCAATTCCGGCGCATCAATGCGGGCGTTCATGTCGTTGTAGTCTTTGAACACCACAGCTTTGCCAGTGTGTTTGTAAAACTTCGCCTCCATCGCTGACGGTTTGATAACAGCGCCGCCGGGCGCAATGTTGCCGTACAGCACTGCCAAGCCATCTTTGGGCACTAGCGGGTTGCTCATAGGGCGAATCACGTCGTCGTTGTACACCTTGGCATCAGCAATGTTGTCACCCAACGTAGTACCCATGATGGTTTTGGCGCTACCGTCCAGCAAGCCGCCCGTCTTCACATCGCCTAGCTGCGTCAGCAGCGCACGCAAGCCGCCTGCGTAGTAAAAGTCTTCCATCAAAAACTTGCCGCTGGGACGCAGGTTAGCCAGCACCGGCGTTTTGCGCGCCATTGCATCAAACTGGTCGATATTCAAATCAACGCCTGCACGCCGCGCCATCGCCACCAGGTGCACGATGCTGTTGGTGCTGCCGCCCAGCGCCAGCACGGTGGTAACAGCGTTGTCGAAAGATGCTTTGGTCAAAATGTCGGACGGCTTGATGTCGTCCCACACCATGTCGACAATGTGCTTGCCAGTCAGCGTGGCCATCTGCGCGTGGCGCGAGTCGGGCGCGGGGATGCTGGCTGCGCCGGGCAATGTGAGGCCCATTGCCTCGGCCGCGCTGGTCAACGTGCTGGCCGTGCCCATGGTCATGCAATGGCCGGGGCTGCGGGCAATGCCGTCTTCTACCTCTTGCCAATCTTGCTGGGTGATGTTGCCCGCGCGCAGCTCGGCCCAGTATTTCCAAGTGTCCGATCCGCTGCCGATTACGCCGCCCTTGTAGTCACCGCTTAGCATCGGGCCTGCGGGCATAAAGATGGTGGGCAGGTTCATGCTGATCGCACCCATGATGAGGGCTGGCGTGGTCTTGTCGCAGCCGCCCATCAACACACAGCCGTCGGCAGGGTATGACCTTAACAATTCTTCGGTTTCCATCGCCAGTAGGTTGCGGTACAACATCGTGGTGGGCTTTTGCATTGGCTCGCTTAGGCTGATCGCTGGCGTCTCCACCGGGAACCCGCCCGCCTGCCAAATTCCACGTTTGATCTCTTCGACCCGCTGCTTAAAGTGCGTGTGGCAGGGGTTGATGTCGCTCCAGGTGTTGATGATGGCAATTACCGGCTTGCCTGCGTAGTCGCTGCGGTGGTAGCCCATTTGCGCAGTGCGCGAGCGATGGCCAAAGCTGCGCAGGTCTTGTACGCCGTACCAGCGGTGGCTGCGCAATTCTTCAGGTTTTTTTCTGGTCATAGTTTTTCTTTAATTTAAAGTTAAGTTGCAGCAAATGTTGGCTCAGGCAAGCCTTGCACACCTGGGCGCAGCGCAAACACGCCACCCGCCAGTGGCTGGTCTGCCAAATCAATACCGTCGGGACGAATGGACGTGACAAACAGCGTGCGCATGTCGTCGCCACCAAAGGCGCACATGGCGGGTTTTTTAACCGGCACGGCCAGCGATTGGTCTAGCTTGCCTTGCGGCGTAAAGCGGTGCACCAGGCCTGCGTCGTTGCCGCAAATCCAGTAGCAGCCATCAGCGTCCACCGCTGCGCCATCGGGGCGGCCGGGCAGCAGGCTCATGTTCACAAACACACGGCGGTTGGTAGGTGTTCCGGTAGCCGTGTCGTAGTCAAACGCCCATACGGTTTGCACGCTGGGGTGCGAGTCGCTTAGGTACATGGTGCGTCCATCGGGGCTGAAGGCTAAGCCATTAGGCACGATCATGTTGCCTACAAGCTGCTTTAGGTTAGTATTATTTTCATAGCTGCTTAAGCAGGGATTACCTTTGTTAACGGCCATATTAACCATCATGGTACCTGCCACAAAGCGCCCTTGCCTGTCGCAGCGGCCATCGTTAAAGCGCATGCCGCTGGTACTGTGTGGTGCCTCTACTAGCCGTGTAGTTTGCATTGTGCAATGGCCAAGCGCACCCGTGCTGTTGGCCGCATCGCAGCCGTTTAAATGCACATGAAAAATGCCGCTTTCCATACCCGCAATCCAACCACCCGCACTGTGCATGGCAATACAGCCCACCATCTCGGGCGCTGTCCAGGTACGTACCTGCCCAGTGCTAGCCAACCATTGATGTACTTTTTTTTGTGGAATATCTACCCAGTACAGCGCGCGATCTGCGTGGTGCCACACAGGGCTTTCGCCCACGCTGTTGCGTGCATCAACGATAAGCTCTGCAGCGGTCATGCTAGAACGGCCCGGCTTTGACAAAACCGCCGCCTTGGTAGATCTTGGCGGGGTCTGCAGCGTCCAGTGCTGGCGTACTTTCCAGCTTGGCGCGAAACGGCTCTGAGCTGTCTTGCGCTACAAACCCCAGATGCGCCGCTTGGCTGTTGTCCCACCAATTGTCGCGGTTGTTCGACACGCCGTACACCACGGTGTGGCCCACATTGGGTGCAAACAACGCACAGCGCACCAGCTCGGTGAGGTCGCGGTAGCTTAGCCAAGTTACCAGCATGCGGCGGTCTTTCGGCTCGGCAAACGATGAGCCGATGCGCAGGCACACTGTCTCGATGCCGTAACGGTCAAAATAAAAACGTGACAAATCTTCGCCATACGATTTGGACAGGCCATAGTAGCCATCGGGCCGTTTGGCGCTGCTTGCATCCAACATATCGCCTTGTGGGTGAAACCCCATCACGTGGTTTGAGCTGGCAAACACTATGCGGCGCACATCGTGCACGCGCGCAGCCTCGTACAGATTAAAAACGCCTTTAATATTGGCGTCTAACACTTCTTCAAAAGGCCGCTCCACGGACACGCCGCCCATGTGCACTACAGCGTCTACGCCTGCCAGCAAGGCGTGTACTGCAGCTTTATCGGCCAGATTGCACGGGCAACATTCTTCTGCCGCATCACTATCGCTTAAAGGCTGGATATCGGATAACCTCATCACCCCAGCGTAGGGTTTCAAGCTTTGCCGCAACACTTGGCCCAAACCGCCTGCAGCACCTGTCAACAAGAGGCGATGAAAAGTTTTAACTGTGTGTGGCGCTGTCATGGTGAACACTAGAAAAGTTTAGAGTCATTAGTTGTCAGACAACTTGAGTTGGATTATTAAGCGAGAGAAATACTCGCGTCAAGCATGCCGCCACTCGCAAATACCCGTGAAGCCCAAAGCGTTCAACCGCGCAACAAACCGCCGCTCAAATTAGCTAGCCGGCATTTGGCCGCTATGCGCGCCGCATGCGCATACACTTAGGTAACAGCCGCGAAAGAATGCGCCAGGCGCAAGAGGCATTGGTTACAAAAATCGCCTAGTTCAAGATTCTAATGCTATTTTTTAAATAGCTGCTTGAGCATTATCTACTTGTGTTACAGGCCACTTTATACCTAAATAGTCAAGCTAGTGTATTTATTGCACAATCAACAGCTATGCAAACCCACTACATAGCCAACACCCCCATCCCATCGTCATCTGGCCGTACTTTGCAGATGATAGACCCATCAGACGGCCAGCCGTTTGAAGAGATTGCACGTGGCAACGCCGACGACATTGACAAAGCGGTGCGCGCCGCCCGCCGCTGCTACGACACGGTGTGGAGCAAGCTGAGCGCCACAGAGCGTGGCCGCCTGATGATGCGCCTGTCAGTCAAGATAACTGAGCATGCCGAAGAACTGGCGCTGATAGAGCAGCGCGACTGCGGCAAACCCACCAAGCAAGCGCGTGCCGATGCAGTGGCGCTGGCCCGCTATTTTGAGTTCTACGCTGGCGCTTGCGACAAGCTGCACGGCCACACCATTCCGTACCAAGACGGTTACAGCGTGTTTACCTGGCGCGAGCCGTACGGCGTGGTGGGCAATATCATTGCGTGGAACTACCCGATGCAAATTTTTGGCCGCAGCGTGGGCGGCGCGCTAGCCGCAGGCAATGTGTGCGTGGTCAAACCATCAGAGGACGCATGTTTGTCGGTGCTGAAGGTAGCGCAGCTGGCTACCGAAGCAGGCTTTCCAGCGGGCGCTATCAACATCGTCACCGGCTACGGCCACGAGGTAGGCGACGCGCTGGCGCGCCATGCCGGCATTGACCACATCAGCTTTACCGGCAGCCCCAGCGTGGGCACCATCATTGCCCAAGTGGCTGCCGAGCGCCATTGCCCTGTCACGCTAGAGCTAGGCGGCAAAAGCCCACAAATCGTTTTTGCCGATGCGGACCTAGACGCCGCTATACCCACCATCGTCAACGCTATCGTGCAAAATGCCGGGCAAACTTGCAGCGCAGGCTCGCGCCTGCTAGTGGACGACTTGATTTATGAAAACTTGCTTGAGCGCTTAGGTCAAGCGTTTAACAACTTGCGCGTCGGCCCCGCTGCAATGGACCTAGACGTAGGCCCGCTAATTCGCCAAAGCCAGCAGCAGCGCGTGTGGGATTTTTTAAGCGACGCCCAAGTAGCAGGCATTGGCATGGTAGCCCAAGGCAGCGTGGTAGACGATGCACCCGAGAGCGGCTTCTACCAAGCACCTACTCTGCTGCGCGACGTGCCTATCACCCACCGCCTGTCGCAAGAAGAAATCTTCGGCCCCGTGCTATGCGCCATGAAGTTTACTGATGAAGACCACGCCATACAGCTGGCCAACGCCACACGGTTCGGGCTAGTAGCAGGCGTGTGGACCCGCGACGGCAGCCGCCAAATGCGCATGGCCAAACGCTTGCAATCTGGCCAAGTATTTATCAACAATTACGGCGCAGGTGGCGGCGTAGAGCTACCCTTTGGAGGCGTCAAATCGTCAGGCTACGGGCGCGAGAAAGGGTTTGAGGCGCTGTATGGGTTTACTACCGTCAAGACGGTGGCGTTGAAACACGGCTAGTTGTTAGTACAAAGCCGATAATACACAGCTTCATAGGCACGTGCTGCAGAGTCCCAAGTATGTAGCAGTGCGAATGCTAGGCCTTCTTGCGCCAAGCTATCTGCAGCAGCATGGTCATTCAACACGTGCTGCAAGGCCGCGGATAGCATGGCTGCGTCTTGCGGCTGCTCCAGCAACACAGCATTTTTCCCATCGGCCAAAAGTGCTGAAATACCGCAGTACGGCGCGCGGCTGACCACCGCTGGCACACCATGCGCCATGGCTTCTAGTACTACCATGGCAAAGGCATCCTCTAGCGTGGGGTGCGCCAGCACGTTAGCAGCGCAATACACTGGGGCCACGTCTTGCATAGGTCCTAAAAAATGTACCCGCTGTAGTATGCCCAGTGATTTCGCCACAGCTTTGAACTGCACTATTTGGCCTGCATGCCCTGCGATCAACAACTGTACACCGGGTAATTTTTGCAGCGCAACCAATAATGTGGGTAATCCTTTGCGTGCATAGTCGTTGGCAACAAAGGCAATGCATTGGCTGTCACCAGGTACGCCTAACGCGCGGCGCGCATCTGCAATTGGCATGCGCACTTTGGGTATATTGACGCCAGGCGTGACAGTGCTGATGACTGTGACCAAGTGTGGATATTGCGCTACCAGCTCAGCTTGCAGTGGTGTTGATGCAGCCACCACCGCCATGTCGGCACGTGCCGCCAGCCGCGCACGCTCTAGGGTTAAGTAAGTTAACAATCTTGGGCTGAATGCAATCTTTAAACGCCGCAGAACCAGCGCAAACCCTTTGAGCTTTCCTGCAGCATCACCCAACAAACTGCGCTGCACGGTCTTGACATGCATGGTATGCACATTGCCATGCCACACATTCTCATGCGAATGCACAATGTCAAAACCTTTGCGCGTTGCGCGCCAGGTAGCGTAGGCATACCACACCTGGTTCAACCAACGCGGTTTTTTAAACCAACAAGCAATACAGTGGTAATGCACGCCCGGCCATTGGTGGTTAATCTCTTGGGCAAACACATGCACCTCATGCCGTGCGGACAATTGCTCTACCAACGCCATCGAATAGCGCTCTGCGCCACCGCCTGTGGGTGAAAACACGCGGTTAAGCACGGCAATTTTTAAACGCCGTGGGCTGATGGATGCAGAACTATCCACGTCGCTGGTCTTCATAACCCGTGGCGACTTTACGCCAAAACTGTGGCAACCAGACTGATCCCATCACAGGCACGCGGGGCAGCTCCCACAGGCTGTCACTGCATTGGCTGCGCGCGCGGGCGGTGGTGGTGGCAGCCGCAAAACCTGCTTCTTGCACTTGCGCCGCGTGGGTAGCTGTGTAGAAGCCGTAGGGGTAGCAAAACTGGTTCACTGCAGCACCGCAAGCGTCTTCTAGCTCGGCTTTGCAGCCCGCAATTTCTTGCATGGCCTGTGTTGCGTTCAACGTGCGCAGGTCGATATGGTTACGCGTATGCGCACCCACTTCTTGCCCACCCGCTACCCAAGCACGGGCGTGGGTAGCATGCATTAAGGGTTTAGCTGCAATACCTTTGTTGTGGTCCCATATGTTAGACCCACCCAACTGCGCGCTCACCATGTAGCATGTGGCGCTAAAGCCATAGCGCTGCAGCACAGGCATAGAGTGGTCTAGGTTGTTGACATAGCCGTCATCAAAGGTAATGCCAAAAACTTTGCCACTTTTCTCGCCGCGTAAATAGGGCATCAATGCCGCCATGCTCAAGCCTTGGTAACCCAAAGCTTTAAGCAGCCCCATTTGCCGCCCAAATGCCTGCGGCGACACTACCAGCCCGCGCATCACCTCGCCGCGCGCGGGCCGCGCGTCAATCTGGTGATACATCAAAATGGGGATAGCGCTATTGCTCATTTCATCGCGTTGATTGGGTTGTCATCTAGCTCAACCAGTTCGCATCACATCAGCACAATATCGTACTGCTCTTGGCTCATGCTGCCTTCAGTTTGCAGTGAAATAGGCTTGCCGATGAAGTCTGACAGACCTGCCAAGTGCTGGCTTTCTTCGTCTAAAAATAGCTCTACCACTTGCGGTGCAGCCACAACGCGAAACTCTTTAGGGTTGAACTGGCGGGCCTCGCGCAAAATCTCGCGCAGTATGTCGTACGCCACGCTGCGCGGTGTCTTGACAGTGCCTTTACCTTGGCATACGGGGCACGGCTCGCACAGCATGTGCGCCAGCGACTCGCGGGTGCGTTTGCGTGTCATCTCCACCAAACCTAGCTGCGAGAATTCGCCTGCCGAGGTTTTAACTCTGTCGCGAGCCAATTGCTTGCGAAACTCTGTCAGCACTTGGCCACGATGGTCTTCTAGTGTCATGTCGATAAAGTCGACAATCACCACACCGCCCAAATTGCGCAGGCGCAGCTGGCGCGCTATGGCTTGCGTAGCTTCAAGATTAGTTTTAAAAATGGTGTCGTCAAAATTGCGCGCACCCACAAACCCGCCGGTGTTCACGTCTACCGTGGTCAGCGCCTCGGTTTGGTCAATGATGAGATAGCCGCCAGATTTCAAATCTACACGGCGGCCCAGTGCCTTGGCCACATCTTCGTCGATGTGGTACAGGTCAAATATAGGACGCTCACCTTTGTAGTGCTGCAGTTTGTCAGTGGTGGCAGGCATGTAATCTTGGCCAAACGTAGCCAGCATGTCAAACTGCTCACGTGAGTCGATGCGGATACTTTGGGTTTGGTCACTGACCAAATCTCGCAGCACGCGCTGCAGCAAATTCAGATCTGTGTGCAGCACCGATTTAGCCGGCAGCGTAGTAGATGCATCCTTGATGCGCGTCCAAGCCTTGCGCAAGTAGGCTACATCGTCCGCCAGCTCAGTGTCCGTTGCTTCCTCTGCGTTGGTGCGCAAAATAAACCCGCCACCTGCATCACCTGCCAGTTGCACTACCTTGGCACGCAAAGCATCGCGCTGCGCCACCGGTATTTTTTGCGATATACCGATATGGTTATCTTGCGGCAAAAACACCAGTTGCCTGCCTGCAATACTGACCTGTGTAGACAGTCGTGCGCCTTTGCTGCCAATAGGATCTTTGATCACCTGCACCATCAGCGCTTGGCCTTCAAAAACTTGCTTTTCAATCGGTATGGCGGGGGTAGCAGACTTGGCGGCATCGCCGTCTGCACCGCGCGTGCTGACAAAGGCCGTCATCAAATCAGCCACGTGCAAAAATGCCGCACGCTCTAGACCAATGTCAATAAAAGCCGACTGCATGCCCGGCAGCACGCGCGCTACTTTGCCTAGGTAAATATTGCCCACTAGGCCGCGCTCTAGGCTGCGCTCGACATGCAGCTCTTGCACCGCGCCATTTTCTACCACGGCCACGCGGGTTTCTTGTGGGCTCCAGTTGATCAAAATATCTTGCTGCATAGGGTGTCTTGATTACGCTGGGGCCACTCGTAGAATTTAAGTGCCCAGCTTGATGCCAAGTGTACGCAGTAACTGTGCAGTTTCAAACATCGGCAGGCCCATAATGCCGCTGTAGCTGCCGCTGATGTGGGCAATATAAGTAGCAGCCCTGCCCTGCACAGCATATGCGCCCGCCTTGTCCATCGGCTCGCCCGTAGCTACGTAAGCGCGAATTTGCGCGCTGGTCATCGCGCTAAAAGTTACTTTAGACGCAGACAACACTTGTGCGCGATTTTTGCCTTTTTGCACGGCTACCGCAGTTAGCACGCGGTGGGTGTGGCCAGACAACTCACCCAGCATACGCTGGGCGTCTTGGCTGCTAGTGGGCTTGCCGTAAATAGTGCGGCTTAGCGCCACGGTGGTGTCAGAGCACAACACGGGCGCGGCTGGCAAGCCGCGGCGCTGCATGCGCGCTACTGCGGCGTCAAGTTTTAAAGCCGTTACACGTACCACATACTTGGCCGGCGCTTCGCCCAGCAGCACAGCTTCTAGGCTTTCGGCATCTTCACTGGCGTCGGGCAACAGCAGCTCAAACCTTACACCTATTTGCTCTAGCAGTTGCGCACGGCGTGGGCTTTGGGATGCCAAGTAGATGAAGTTAGTCATCAGAGAAATTATTCACGGTGGTACGGATGCCCGGCATTCACCGACCATGCGCGGTACAGCTGCTCGATCAGCAGCACGCGAGCCATGGCGTGCGGTAGCGTAAGGTCAGACAATCGCACGCGCTCATGCGCGGCTTGACGAAAGGCAGGCTCGATGCCATCAGGCCCACCGACGACCAGCGCTACGTCGTCGCCACTCAGTTGCCAGTCGGTTAAGCGCTGGGCCAAGGCTTTGGTGGTCAGCGGTGTACCGCGCTCGTCTAGCACCACAATGCGGGTATTTTTGGGGATAGCCGCGGCGATACGCTCACGCTCAGCAGCCAGTAAAGTATCCAGCGTTTTAGAACCGCGCGGCTCGGTTTTAACGGCTTTCAGCTCTACTTTTAGCTCAGGTGGGAAACGCTTGGCATAGTCATCCCACGCGGTTTGCGCCCAGTCGGGCACACGTTGGCCGACCGCGACGATCACCAGCTTCATGCACTGCGGCGTTTGGCGGGGGCGGTTTTGCCAGCAGGCTTGGCTGCAGATTTAGTGGCTACTTTCTTGGCAGGTGGCCTGACTGTAACTTTATTAACCACGACTTTAATAGGCTGCTTGGGTGCTGATGATTTGGCAGCCGCTGTTTTAGTAGCTGGCGGCTTGGCACTGGCTGGCGTAGGTTTCTTCAACGCCGCTTTCTTAGCTGCGGACGGTGGAGCAAGCTCTGGCCTAGGCGGCGCAAACACAGGCTCAGGGCGCACTGGCTTGCGCTTTGCACCCGGTTTGGCTGCCACTTTTTTAGCAACTGGCTTTTTGCTTTTCGCAGGCAGTGGCTCGGGCGCGTGAGCTACCACAGGCTTGGGAGCGCCTAGCTTTAAACGCACAGGCTTGTCGCCCCAAATTTCTTCCAGGTGGTAGTAGGTGCGAATCGCAGGCTGCATCACATGCACCACGCACTGGCCGCAGTCGACAATAATCCACTCCCCGTTGTCTTCACCCTCAACGCGTGGCTTAGCAAAGCCCGCCTCGCGCACGGCATCGCGCACGCTAGATGCTAGTGCCTTGGTTTGCCGGTTCGATGTGCCGCTGGCGATAATGACGCGCTCAAACATGGCGGTCAAATGTTCGGTGTCAAATACGGCAATCTCTTGGGCCTTCACATCTTCTAGTGCATCCACAATGGTGCGTTGCAGTTTGGCGGTGTCTTTTTTGGCGGCGGTGTCTTGCATAGCGTGGCGTAAGAATGGTTAATTTCAAAAAATATAAAGCTGATGCTGCGCAATATAGCGCGCAACGTTGGGGTTGACCAGATGGTCGATGCCCAAGCCCAGTTTGACGCGGTCGCGTATGTCGGTGGCGCTGATGGGCATGTCTGGCATGTGTATAACATGCATTTTACACTGACTTTGCACTTCATTTTTAGCATTGTTTTTATGCATATCGCCCGTAGATACTGCTCGAGCAGCTATGCAAATAGTAGCGATTTTGGCAATATCTGGCCAGTGGTGCCAGCTACCAAAGGCGGCAAACTGGTCTGCACCCATCAGCAAGTACAGCTGCGCCTGCGGGTGCACGACCTGCAGCTCATTCAAGGTGTCTAAAGTGTAAGTAGGCCCTGCGCGCTGTGTTTCGCGGTTGTCTACCCGTACCGCAGGCACATCGGCAAAGGCCAGCTTCGCCATAGCCAGCCGGTGCTGTGGTGCGCTGAGCTGGCGGGTTTTGTGCCACGCATGGCCGGTAGGCACAATGTACAAGATGTCTAGCCGCAACTGGGCTACTGCCGCCTGCGCCAGTGCGTGGTGCGCAAGGTGCGCGGGGTCAAACGCGCCGCCGTACATGCCTATGCGTGGCAGGCTGGCACCTTGATGAGCAGTCAAATCCAGTCCTTTCGCACCAAAAACTTTTTGTACAAGTCTTCTTCAGGGCTGTCCGCTAGGCTTTTGCGGTTGTAAGCCCAGCTCACCAATGGCGGCATGCTCATTAAGATAGATTCTGTACGCCCTCCAGATTGCAGCCCAAAGTGCGTGCCTCGGTCCCACACCAAGTTAAATTCTACATAGCGCCCGCGCCGGTACAGCTGGAAATCGCGCTGTCGCTCGCGGTAGGGCATGTCGTTGCGCATACTCAAGATAGGCAAATAAGCGTCCAAGAAAGCATCACCCACTGCGGTGATCAACGCCAACCCGTTGTCAAAACCACCCTCGGTAAAGTCGTCAAAAAATATCCCCCCAATACCGCGCTGCTCATTACGGTGTTTGAGGAAGAAATACTCATCACACCACGCCTTGAACTTAGGGTATTTGTCGGCACCAAAAGGCTGCAGCGCGTTTTTGCACACGGTGTGAAAATGCACGGCATCTTCTTCAAACCCATAGTACGGCGTCAAGTCCATGCCGCCACCAAACCAAAACACAGTCTCGCCACCCGCAGGCGTAGCAGCCAGCATGCGAATGTTCATGTGCACGGTAGGTGCGTAGGGGTTTTGTGGGTGAAACACCAGCGACACGCCCATGGCCTCAAAAGGTGCGCCGTTCAGTTCAGGCCTGTTTTGCGTGGCTGATGGCGGCAGCTGGGGCCCGCGTACATGGCTAAAGCCGCAGCCTGCACGTTCAAAAACACGGCCATTTTCTAAAATTTGCGTGATGCCCTTGCCTTGCAGGGGTTCGCTTTTAGCTTTTTTCCAGCGATCTACAGTAAAGGCATGGCCATCTGCCGCGCTGATAGCGCTGGTAATGCGGTCTTGCAGGTCTAGCAAATATTCACGTACTTTAGCAACAGTCATACCATCGATTCCATTTAATACGCTAGTGCACTATGGTATTTTCGCGCGGCACCGACATATCCAGCAATTGAATCGGAGCCACATTGGCAGGCACTAGGCCACGCACACCGTCGTAGACCGCCGCGATGCGGGCCATGTCTTGCACTTCGTTCCCGCTTAATAGCAAAAAATCTTTCACCGACACCTCGCGCCGCGCGTAGTCCAGCTTAACCAAACACAGCGGCACCTGGGCCGCCAGAGCAGTTTGATAAAAGCCACTGCGCCACCCAGGAATGAACTTGCGCGTACCCTCGGGCGCCAAGCCTATCCAAAAATAGTGGCCAGCTGATTTATGCTGCTGCAAAATATCAACTGCTTGGCTTACTACGCCCGCTTTGGTGGTGCGTTGCACTGGCACGCCACCAATCCAACGCAGCCAATGGCCTACCAGCGGCCAGTCAAACAACTTATCTTTAGCCCAAAACATTACTTGCACGCCACATGTCCATTTGACTAAAAACATCACCACAGCATCCCAGTTGCTAGTGTGTGGGTACACCACAGCTACGCCTTGCAATGTGGGAAATCCTTCAAAATAAACCCGCCAACCGCATAATTTCAGCAAACCACGCGCCGCACGGCTACCGCGAAACTGGTAGGGGTGCGGCAGCGCAAAATCAGGCTTTAAGTCAGGGTTTGATTGCACGGTAGCCAATGTCGCTGCGGTGCTGGGCACCGTCAAAATAAATACCGTGGGCAATATCCAAAGCACGTTGCTGCGCTTTTTTAACTGTCTCGGCTAACGCGGTAACGCACAGTACGCGCCCACCACTGGTCGCCGTGTGGCCATCGCGCGCGGCCGTGCCTGCGTGGAACACCACGGCGTCTTCGCCGACCGATGAATCTTTAGCAGGTAGCCCGTTGATAACATCACCCTTGCGCGGTTGCATTGGGTAGCCGTGCGCAGCCATTACCATACCCAGCGCGACGCGGCGGTCCCACTGCATTTCTATCGTGTCGAGCTTGCGCTCGGTTGCCGCCATCAGCACATCCAGCAAATCGGTCTTTAAGCGCATCATGATGGGCTGCGTTTCGGGATCGCCCAGGCGGCAGTTAAATTCCAGCGTTTTCACTTTACCGTCTGGTGTGATCATCAAGCCTGCGTATAAAAACCCGGTGTAGTTAATACCGTCTTGGTCCATGCCTTTTAGCGTTGGCAAAATTACCTCGCGCATTGCGCGGCCATGCACCTCGGGCGTTACCACGGGTGCTGGGCTGTAGGCGCCCATACCGCCCGTATTGGGGCCTAGGTCACCGTCGAGCAAGCGTTTATGGTCTTGCGATGTGGCCAGGGCAGCCACGTTTTTGCCATCGCACAGCACAATAAAACTGGCTTCCTCGCCTTGTAAAAATTCTTCAATCACCACCCGTGCTACGGGCTGGCCATCATTGCCCGCGTTGTGCACCACGCCCAGCGTGTTGTCTAGCAGCATAAAGTCAATTGCTGCATGCGCCTCGGGCAGCGTCATCGCTACCACTACACCTTTGCCAGCCGCTAAGCCATCGGCCTTCACCACAATAGGCGCACCCTTTTTGTCCACATAGGCATGCGCTGCTGCAGCATCAGTAAAGGTTTCAAACTCTGCCGTGGGTATACCGTGGCGCTGCATAAAGGCTTTGCTAAAGGCTTTAGAGCTTTCTAATTGTGCAGCGGCTTGGGTAGGGCCAAAGATGCGCAAACCGTGCTGGCGAAACTCATCCACCACACCAGCGGCCAGCGGAGCCTCAGGGCCCACCACGGTCAATGCTATTTTTTCAGTAGCTGCCCAAGCACGTAGTTCTTGGATTCCAGTGATATTTAGATTCTCAAGTCGAGGGTCTAGCAAGGTACCGCCGTTGCCCGGTGCCACATACACTTTTTGCACTTTGGGGGATTGCGCCAGCTTCCAGGCCAGGGCATGTTCACGGCCACCGCCGCCGATAACAAGAACTTTCATCTTAAAAACCCTTGCTGCGATACCTTGTGCAGGCTCATGTGTTTAAAGATCAGGCGAGACATTGATAGGTGCGCGTAAAAGTTCATAGTTCTGCGTTGTGGAACACGTTTTGGGTGTCGTCCATGTCTTCTAATATATCCAATAGTTTTTGCATGCGGGCGGCATCGTCGCCTTGCAGGGCAATGGTGTTTTCAGCGCGCATTGTCACCTCGGCTAATTCAGCTTTCAGGCCGGCGGCTTCTAGTGCGTTTTTGACAGCTTCAAAATCAGCCACCGAGGTTAGCACTTCAATGCCGCCCTCGTCGTCGGTAATCACGTCTTGCGCACCAGCCTCTAGCGCGATGTTCATCACCTTGTCCTCGTCTACACCGGGTGCTAATAATAATTGCCCACAATGCTTGAACTGGAAACTCACCGACCCCTCAGTGCCCATGTTGCCGCCATGCTTGCTAAAAGCAAATCGCACTTCGGCCACGGTGCGCACGCGGTTATCGGTCATGGTGTCGACAATAATAGCGGCCCCGCCAATACCGTAACCTTCGTAGCGAATTTCTTCGTAGTTCACGCCTTCCAGATTGCCGGTGGCTTTGTCAATATTGCGTTTGACGGTGTCGGCGGGCATGTTGGCGGCCTTGGCTTTGTCTACCGCCAGGCGCAGGCGCGGGTTAGCGGTTAAATCGCCACCGCCCATGCGGGCTGCCACCATAATCTCGCGCACCACACGGGTCCAAATTTTTTGCCGTTTTTCGTCTTGCCGCCCCTTGCGGTGCTGAATATTGGCCCATTTACTGTGTCCTGCCATGCCTTGCTCTCTTGGGTTGGTCTAAATCAATAGCCTGATTTTACTTTTACTCGATGCGGTTTTCAGATTTACCCGGTTGACAGGCCAATACACCTCAAGTTAGTATAAGAAATGTCTATTTTTTATAGCCGCCAAGTCTGCAAACTGTCTGTTTGTATGGCTACACTGACTTTGGCATGGTTTGCTTTGGGCACGACATTTAACACTTTAGTAGCGCATGCATTTGGCAAACGCATTGAGATAGTCATCTGTTCGGGGATGCTGCTTAAAAAAGTGTCAGTGCCTGTGCAAGTCAGTGACAACAGCACCAGCTCTATCAAGCATTGTGGTAATGCGCCTATCTACAAATTGATAGCCCTGCCCGGCACGCCTGTGCATCTTAATTTTGCAGTACCGCGCACCGTGGCTGTGTGGCAGTACAAACCCACTCCTACCAGTGCACAAAACATCGTGCACGACAGCAGGCCACCGCCTGGCCGCGCTCCGCCCGCTGCCGTATAGCTGCCATGGCTGCAACGCTTTAGGGCGCTTGCAGCGGTCTGTTTGTTCCTCATTTTTTATTCCGGCATGCCTGCCCAGGCCAACTGCTGCGCGGCTGCCGCCTTCTGAAAGAAATTACCATGAAAAAATCTACACTTCGTATGTCTGCATTATTAGCTAGCGCTGTTACTGCATTAGTTTTAACGGGCTGCGCCACACCGGCCGCTGATCCTGCCCAAGCCATGAGCATTTTGGAGCCGGCTAACAACGCCGTGGTAGGCACCACCTTCAAAGTACGCTTTGGCGTAAAAGGCATGGCAGTAGCGCCTGCAGGCGAGATAGTCAAAGACAGCGGCCATAACCATTTACTCATTAACCTAGACGCCGTTGCACCGGGCGAGTCGATCCCATTTACTGAAAAGCATTTGCACTTTGGCCAAGGTCAGACCGAAGCCGAGGTCAAACTAGCACCTGGCACCTACAAGCTAACGGCCCAGTTTGGCAACGGCGCGCACCAGTCATATGGCAAACCGATGAGCCAGTCCATTACCGTAACAGTGAAGTAAATCTATAGCAAGGCTTTCAATAACGCCCGCTGCCCAAAGGTAGTGGGCGTTTTTATTGCTGGTAGGATGTGCAGATACATTGCAAGACACACTATGACCGAACCTTTCCTGATCGCTAAACACCAAGCTATTGAATGCCTGCTGCGCCCTGACAAAGCCAACCGCCACGGCCTGATCACGGGTGCCACAGGCACGGGCAAAACCATTACCTTGCAAACCATGGCCGAGGGATTTAGCCGCATAGGCGTGCCCGTGTTTATGGCCGATGTAAAAGGCGACCTCACAGGCATATCACAAAAAGGCGTCGTAGGCGATAAGCTGGCCAAAATCATCGCCGAACGCGGCTTGGCTACGCCCGAATCTGCCGCCTTCCCCACCACACTGTGGGACGTATTTGGCCAGCAAGGCCACCCCGTACGTGCCACAGTCAGCGACCTGGGGCCTTTGCTGCTAGCCCGCATGCTTAACCTGAACGACACCCAGGCTGGCGTGCTGCAACTGGTCTTCAAAATAGCCGACGACCAAGGCCTGCTGCTGCTAGACATGAAAGACCTTCGCACCATGCTGCAAAACGTGGGCGATAGCGCCAGCACGTTTACCACCGAGTATGGCAATGTCAGCCCGGCCAGCATAGGCGCCATTCAGCGCGGGCTGCTACAAATCCAAGAGCAAGGTGGCGACCAATTCTTTGGCGAACCCATGCTTAACATCGCCGACTTTATGCAGACCGAGAACGATGGCAAAGGCGTTATTAACGTTCTGGCCGCTGACAAGCTGCTGTCTGCTCCGCGCCTGTACGCCACCTTTTTACTGTGGATGCTAAGCGAGCTGTTTGAAGCCTTGCCCGAGGTGGGCGATTTGGACAAACCCAAGCTGGTGTTCTTTTTTGACGAAGCGCACTTGCTGTTTACCGATGCGCCCAAGCCGCTGCTAGAACGCATTGAACTAGTGGTGCGTTTAGTGCGGTCGAAAGGCGTAGGCGTGTACTTTGTTACGCAAAACCCGCTGGACATTCCCGACAGTGTGCTGGCCCAGCTAGGCAACCGCGTGCAGCACGCCCTGCGCGCCTTTACGCCGCGCGACCAAAAGGCGGTTAAGGCGGCTGCGGAGACGATGCGCCAAAACCCGAAGCTCGATATCGAAACCGCCATCACCGAGCTGGCGGTAGGCGAAGCGCTGGTGAGCTTTTTAGACGACAAGGGCCGCCCTAGCGTGACCGAGCGTGTGTACGTGCTGCCGCCTGCATCGCAAATTGGCCCTATCACGGCAGAGCAACGCAAGGCACTGATTGCCAGCTCGATCGTGGCAGGGGCATACGAAAAAACGATTGACCGCGAGTCAGCCTACGAAAAACTAAAAGGCCGCACCGAGTCAAACATGGCTACCGAATCGCAAGCCAAGGATGCCGCTAAAACCATAGCCAAAGAAGCCACCAATGCTGCGGGGCAAGAGGCCAGTGGCGGGTTTTTAGACGGTTTGGGTAATATCTTTGGCGGTGGGGCAAAACGTACCCGCTCTAGTGCAGGGGAACAAATGATCAAATCTGCGGCCAGCTCGATTGGCCGTGAAGTGGGGCGGCAGATTATTCGCGGAGTACTGGGGGGTATTTTTGGTGGTAGACGGCGTTAATTTCAATTTTTTGTACTATATCACCCTGTAGAGCACGTAGATGCTTCTCAAGCAGCTATTGAGTTTGTAGTGTTTGCAGGTTTTTTCTTAGACCTCGCGGTCACACAGCACCGGACGGTATGCCCATGCCCAACGGACCTGCGGCCCTTTATTGTTTGTCATAGGCACACCGAACGTTGCTGCGCTCCACTGAGGTGGGCACTGGCAGAAGAACAGCCGCAGTACTGTTTCATTAACTGTGACCAACACCGAGCGAAACCCCCAGCGCACTACAAGCGACTGGCTGTGGCGTAGCCCTGTCGCCACCGATTCGAACTTCGGGCTCGAGGAACGCAAATGCAGGGGACAAGAAATTTAGATGTCTGAGCGAAGCGAGTTTCTAAATTTTCCCCGGAATGCGTACCGCAGATGCTTGGCCGTTGTGCCCGTGGTTCGGGTGGCGGCAGTGCTACGCCATATCAGCGTGCGTTTTAGAACCATGAAC
>JAYSWJ010000085.1:0-5242 GCA_043718065.1 Polaromonas sp. | reverse complement strand
ATCTGATTAAAAAAATTCCGCTCATTGGAGATACCGGGGTCGAAGACCAAGGATGGTGGGCCCACTACGGGCCGACTCAGCCTGGAAAGCCGCGTCCTCACCTTGGAGAACCCGGTCCGTATCCCCATTTGCGTATGTTGGATGAAATTACCCGGGTTGGCGTAAGCAAGCCTATGCTGGGCAAAACCTCGATCCAAATGACCATAGTAATGCCTGTATGCAGTGACATTATTCCCGATGTAGGACCGCCGCTGCTCAACGAGCGTCTGAACCCGGAAATAGAGGCCGCAGACTATAAAGCAGTACGCCAATCTTTGCGTTTGTTCCAAAGCTATTTACTGGCCATTAGCGGCGGCGAGCTGAATTTGGAGTTGAAATTTTATAAAATTAATAAGTGCTTTGAAATTAATAAGGAAAAGAACTATGTAGGCAATTTTAACGAACCGCTCTTACAGCTACCTAAAGGCGTGGCCGAAAAAACAGATATGTTTTGGCTCATCTACCCCCACGATACCGACAAGGGTGCAAGGTGGATTACGTTCAGCGGCGGAATAAGCAGTTTTAATGGCACATCGAAACCCGTGTTCATTTGTGACGACAGCTGGATAATCAAAAAGAGAGCCCCCGACCAAGGGGTAGGCCCTCGCACCGAAGTAGAGCGACGAATGTACTTATCCCAGTGGCTACAACACGAATTTTTTCACCACCTGTACAGCGCCTGGAAGGTTGAACTGGGAATTGAGGATAATGGCCATCCATGGCGTGACCGAAGCACTTGGCCTGCGGACTTTACTGGAAAAGAAGAGGTAGACTATTATTCGGAGACTATTCGCAAACGCTTTTACCAAGTAACCCCAAGCATCGCACAAAGGCTACAACGCGCAGACAAATAACATCCTCAAACTTTCTTTAGCTGACCGCACCAGCTGGTTTGCAAGGTTTGCGCAAATATTTAGTGTTTATTGTCCGCTGACTAGCAGTTAACTCATGCTGCAACAGGCGTTGCACGCCAAACCGTTTTGCCGTTGCTGGCTTTATCGATCTGCTTGAGCACATCGTCATGGGCTGACGCCTCGCTATCGCTGGCTTGCAACACTACGAATTGCAATACGGAGTAGTTAACACGTGCCGCTGCACCATCCTGGTCAGATGAGTGCGAACCAGCGTCAATCAGCAGTGCGTCTTGGCCGCGCGTGAGGTTGATGTACACATCGGCCAGCAGCTCGGCGTCTAGCAGCGCGCCGTGCAGCGTGCGGCTAGAGTTGTCTACGCCCAAGCGGTCGCACAGCGCGTCCAGCCCGTTGCGTTTGCCGGGGTACAGCTCTTTGGCCATAGCCAGTGTGTCGGTGATTTTGCTGACGTAGGTTTTAAATTCACCCTTGCCTGCTTTGGCCAGCTCCATGTTTAAGAAGCTCACATCAAAGGACGCATTGTGGATAATGACCTCAGCCCCAGCGACATACGCTAAAAAATCTTCTGTAATGGCGGCAAACTTCGGCTTGTCAGCCAAAAATTCGCTGGTAATACCGTGCACACGCAAAGCTTCTTCATGGCTATCGCGCTCAGGGTTGATGTAGAAGTGTTGGTTAACTTTGGTGAGCTTTCGATTCACCAGCTCGACACAAGCCAGCTCTAAAATGCGGTCGCCCCCTGATGCCGACAGGCCTGTGGTTTCAGTGTCTAGAAATATTTGCCGCATGTGCTGTGCTCTTTAGTCGAAAAATAATATTTGTCCAAGACCAATTATGCAAAAAATTCGATCAATTTGCAGTGACGTACATCAGTGATTTTCTTTGGCGTGGTTGATGCTGTACTTAGGAATTTCGACCACTAAGTCTTTTTGCGCCACAAACGCTTGGCAAGATAAGCGGCTATTGGGCTCTAGGCCCCAAGCGCGGTCTAGCAGGTCTTCTTCGTTTTCGTCCAGCGCGTTCAAGCTGCTCATGCCCTCGCGCACGATGATGTGACACGTTGTACAGGCGCAGCTCATATCGCAAGCATGTTCGATCTCGATACCGTTGTCTAGCAAAGACTCGCAAATACTGTCACCCACATTGGCTTTAACTTCTGCGCCGTTGGGGCAATATTCGGGATGGGGAAGAATTCTAATAACTGGCATGTTGGTTTATGCGGTGGGTTAGACCGTCTCAATGTTTTTGCCGGCCAAGGCTTTGTGGATACCGGCGTTCATGCGTTGGGCGGCAAAGGCTTCAGTGCCGTCGGCCAAGGCTTTGGTGTGTGCTTCTATCGACGCAGCATCGCCTAGTGCCGCGCCCTGCTGCGCCGCGTTGATCAGTTGTTCGATGTGGTGGCGTTCATAGTCTGCCAGCAGCGCGCCATCGGCTTTTAAAGCAGTTTGCACGGCCAGCACTAGGCGCTGGGCATCTAGCCGCGCTTCGGCCAGCGCCCTAGCCTGCATGTCCACCTGCGCGGTGCTAAAGCTGTCTTGCAGCATCTTGGCTATTTGGTCGTCTGTTAGGCCGTAGCTGGGTTTCACGTCAATCTGTGCTTCTACGCCACTGACTTGCTCTTTGGCCGCTACTTGCAGCATGCCGTCAGCGTCCACCGTAAACGTCACGCGAATGTGTGCTGCACCCGCCACCATCGGCGGTATGCCGCGCAGCTCAAAGCGAGCCAGGCTGCGGCAGTCGGCTACCAAGTCGCGCTCGCCTTGTACGACATGCAAAGCCAGCGCGGTTTGGCCGTCTTGGTAGGTAGTGAAGTCTTGCGCCATGGCAGTGGGTATGGTTTGGTTGCGCGGCACAATGCGCTCGACCAAGCCGCCCATAGTTTCGATACCCAAACTCAGCGGTATCACGTCTAGCAGCAGCAAATCGCCTTGCGGGTTGTTGCCAGCTAACTGGTTGGCCTGAATGGCAGCGCCCAGCGCTACCACTTCGTCAGGGTTTAAATTATTCAGCGGCGGCTTGCCAAAGAATTCTTCTACTGACTTTTGCACCTGCGGCATGCGGGTAGACCCGCCCACCATCACCACGCCTTGCACATCGTCTTTGGTCAGTTTGGCGTCGCGCAGGGCCTTGCGTACGGCTTGCAATGTTTTGGCCGTTAGATGGGCTGTAGCATGCTCAAAAGAGGCTTTTTCAATAGAGAAATCGGCTTTAACCGAAGTAAATACTGCTTGGGCAGCTACTAAATTCATAGTGGATAGCTGCTCTTTCACATCGCGCGCCAGCATTTTTATGGCGGCTTTATCGTGTGCGGTGCTGGCGATCAAGCCGGTTTGCGCCAAGATTAAATCAGCCAGCGCACGGTCGTAGTCGTCGCCGCCCAGCGCGCTGTCGCCGCCAGTGGAGATGACTTCAAACACGCCTTTGGAAAGCCGCAGTATGGATATGTCAAACGTGCCGCCGCCCAGGTCGTACACCGCGTACACACCCTCGCTAGCGTGTTCTAGGCCGTAGGCAATAGCAGCGGCTGTAGGCTCGTTAATCAGGCGCAGCACGTTAATGCCGGCCAGCTGCGCGGCGTCTTTGGTGGCCTGGCGCTGGGCGTCGTCAAAGTAGGCGGGCACGGTGATGACGGCCCCGTACAGGTCGTCGGCAAAGCTGTCTTCGGCACGAAAGCGTAGCGTAGCCAGAATTTCGGCGCTCACCTCGACGGGCGATTTGTCGCCGTGCGCCGTGGCAATTTTGACCATGCCACCTGCTGTGCCTTGCTCGGCAATCAGTTTGTAGGGCAGTTTGTCGGCATTGGCAATGTCGTTCATGCCGCGTCCCATAAGGCGCTTTACGCTGGCAATTGTGTTCTCGGGATCGGTGCTTTGCGCAGCGTGCGCCAGCGCGCCGATTTGGCGTCCGGTACCGTTGCCCTCAGGCAAATAGCGCACCACTGACGGCAAGATCACCCTGCCCTCCTCGTCGGGCAAACATTCGGCCACGCCGTTTTTAACAGCCGCCACTAAAGAGTGGGTAGTGCCCAAGTCAATGCCCACGGCAATGCGGCGCGTGTGCGGGTCCGGGCTTTGGCCCGGTTCAGAAATTTGTAATAAAGCCATAGATTTTTTACAGTTAGTCTATTGTCCCAGAGCCTCGTAGCGCGCACCGATGTCTTGCGTAAAGCGCTCAACGAACATAAGGGCTCTGACGGCTTGGGCGGCTAGCTTGTAGTCTTTTAAAGTGTCTATCATTTGCTCTACTTCTGATAGCTGCTTGAGCAGTATTTTCTTGGCTTGCACGTTGATTTCATCCAAATCTTCTATGCTTACAGCATCATCTAGTGCCTCGCGCAGTTCAATTTGCTGCGTTAGAAATGCTACTGGCATGGCAGTGTTATTTTCAGCGTTGATCGGCGCGTAGTGCAGCTCGCATAAGTAGGCTGCGCGCTTCACTGGATCTTTCAGTCGTTGATAAGCCTCGTTGATGCGCACGCTCCATTGCATAGCAATGCGCTGTGCTGCAGCCCCTTGCGCGGCAAACTTATCTGGGTGGGCTTCGCGCTGCAAGTCTTTCCATCGCGCATCGACAGCCGCGCGGTCCTGCGCAAAGGTGGTGGGCAGGTTAAAAAGTTCGAAGTCGTTGGACTGGAGATTCACAAGTGGCTTGCCGCCCGTATGGACGTATTTAAACGCGGAAGCTTTCACCGCAACCGCACTTATCGCGCTCATTGGGGTTGTTAAACTTAAAGCCCTCGTTCAAGCCTTCGCGCACAAAGTCTAATTCAGTACCGTCTAAATAAGCCAAGCTTTTCGGATCCACCATCAGCTTGATGCCTTGGGTTTCAAACAGCACGTCCTCTGGAGGTACCTCGTCTACATACTCTAGCTTGTACGCCAAGCCCGAGCAGCCGGTGGTTTTAACGCCCAAGCGCACCCCTATACCCTTACCGCGCTTGGTAAGGTATTTGGTGACATGCTTGGCGGCGGCGGGAGATAAGGTAACTGCCATATTTCGCTGTATTCGCTGTTCGAGCTGAATGTTTTGATTTAAGCGGCCACTGCCACAGCTACTGCTGCGCCGTGCTTGGCTTTGTAGTCGTTGACTGCTGCTTTGATGGCGTCTTCGGCCAAGATAGAGCAGTGAATCTTCACCGGCGGTAACGCCAGTTCTTCAGCAATTTGGCTGTTCTTCAGCGCGGCTGCCTGGTCAAGGGTTTTACCTTTGACCCACTCGGTTACCAACGAGGATGAAGCAATTGCCGATCCGCAGCCATAGGTTTTAAAGCGTGCGTCTTCAATAACACCCGTTACCGGGTTGACCTTGATCTGCAGCTTCATCACGTCGCC
>JAYSWJ010000084.1:0-5243 GCA_043718065.1 Polaromonas sp. | reverse complement strand
GCAGGTACCGGCCATTTCTACACCACAACCAAAAACAAAAAAACCATGCCCGAGAAAATGCTGATCAGCAAGTTTGATCCTAAAGCTCGCAAGCATGTCGACTACAAAGAAGTCAAACTCAAGTAATTGAGTTTGCTTTGCAATTTAAAAAGCCGCTTTTCAGCGGCTTTTTAAATGGGTAGATGACCATGGCATACGCACTTATAGTACGCCGCCTTTTAGCAAGAGCGCTCCTAATAAAATAGCTACTTGAGCAGGATGTACGGCCTAGACAGGCTAAATCAATGTAAATTGTCTGGCGGCGGATCGGCCAGCGCATCGTCCTGCTCGGGCGGTGTACTGGCAACCCGAAATGATTCGCTGGCCCATGCACCCAGGTCATGGTCTTTGCAGCGTTCACAGCAAAATGGACGCCACGGATTGCTGGGCGCAAACACGCTGTCACCTTTGCAACTAGGGCATGCCACGATGGGCGGTGGCTTGGTGCGGGACGCAGGAATGCTCATGGGGTAGGCAAAAGATCAGGCGCACAACGTCAGCTCAAAGCTGGCATCTTCGCCACTGGCAGCAGCTAATTTATCGTCAGCGACTTCGCGCATAAAACGCACAGACACCATCAACCGGTTGCCGCTAATTTCTGGAATCAAACCCTGCGCGGGGTCGATACGCAGACGCACTAGCTGAAAGCTGCGGCCTTGCGGCAAAGTTTGCTGGTAGTGGCCGTTGCTGGCCATCACCATTTGGGCCGACCCTGTATCGCGCAATAATTTGAGCAATAAATTTACGCTTTGCGCTAGCGGCCACAGGGTGGACGCCCAACGCGTTAAGTCAGTGCGGCGTTTGTCTACGCTGTGGTGCTGCCAATGGTAATAGGCTGGCAAATCAAACTCGCATGTACCTGCAGGTATACCAATGCGGCTGCGTACACTTACCACCCACTCGTTATCGTTCAGGGTAATACCTGCTTTACCAGGCTGACCATTTAACCCGGCAAAAGCTTGCTCCAAACGGCCAATCACCTCATCTAAAGCGCCTTGCTCTATAGCGGGGTTTCCGCGGTAGCCTAAAAATTGCTGCTTGTGCTTTTCAAGGTCTTTGAGCAAATCAGACTTTAAGTCTGAACGCGCGCCTACTTCGATAATTTCAAAAATAGTGGCTAGCGCAAAGTGATGGTCTAGCGCAGATTCGCGCGAGAGCATCACACCCAAGCGCTCAAACAGGTGTTCAAGCCGCAAATAAGTGCGTGCACGTTCGTTAAAAGGGTATTCGTAAACAATCACAGCAGCTATTTTCTATTAGCCGCCATCATAGCTTGAACTTTGCGGCAACCTGTACAACCAGTAACCGCAATGCGGGCAGATCAATACCCTCGTTGCAAATGACTAAATCAGCAGCAGCCAGGCGCTGTGATCGGCTAGCTTGCGCTGCCATAATCTGGTTCACCTGTGCAGCAGTCCAGCCCTTGCTAGATGCTCTGGCCAGCACACGCTGCACTTGCGTTTCTGGGGCGCAGTCCACTACTAAAATAAAATCTAGTTGCGGTCTCCAGCGCGTTGATTCAACCAGCAAGGGAATGTCCAATACGATGAGTTGGCTGCAAGATTGGATGGCGCGGCTTTGCTGGGCCGCCATCTCGTTTGCCAGCAGAGGGTGAATAATGGCTTCTAGCTGTGCCTTGGCTTGGCTATCGTGCACCATCAGTTGGCGCATGGCGTCCCTGTCAAGGCTGCCATCGGCAGCAATGACAGCCGCTCCAAATGCGGCTTGTACCGCAGGTATCGCCAAACCGCCTGCTGCGCTCAGCTGGCGCGACGCCGCATCCGCGTCGATGACCACAGCACCTAGCTGCTGCAGCATCTGTGCAACCGTGCTTTTACCGCTGCCGATACCGCCCGTAAGCCCTAAAAGCGTAGTCTTGCTCATAATTTAGCGTGGCAGCGGGCCATAAAAATAACGTAACGACCACGCCCACGAAGGGATGCTGTCTACAACCCAATGGCGCGCAGTATCGACTGTGGCCCAAAGATCAACGCCGTAAGCCCAGCACCCGCTAGGAAAGGACCAAACGGAATGTAGCCGCCCTCACGCAAGCCACTGGACATTTTCAGGGCGATGCCCACAATGGCACCAATCACCGACGACATCAAAATAATAGGCACCAAGGCTTGCCAGCCAAGCCATACACCCAGTGCAGCAAACAATTTGAAGTCGCCATAGCCCATGCCTTCTTTACCAGTTACTAGCTTGAAGGCCCAGTACACCAACCACAATGAAAGGTAGCCACCTACAGCACCCCACACAGCGTCTGGCAGATTAACCAAGGGATTCCAACGCAGCGCAGCCACTACCAATCCTAACCACATCAGCGGCAATGTAATGTCATCTGGCAACAAAGTAGTGTCCCAGTCAATACAAGCCAACGCGACGATAGCTGCACTAAAAGCGCACCACACTGCAGTGGCCATGGTCCAGCCAAAACGCGAGGCACAAAAGAAAAATAAGCCCCCTGTGACCAGCTCTACAGCAGGGTAGCGCAGCCCTATGCGTGCTCCGCAGGCTGCGCATTTGCCGCGTAAAAATACATAGCTGAAAACTGGAATATTCTCGTACCAGGCAATCAAATGACCGCATTGAGAGCAGCGCGAACGCGGCGTGACCAAGTTGAACTTATCACCAGCAGGCACTGGCGTGCCGCTTAGCTCCGCGCATTCAGCAGCCCATTGCGCGTCCATCATTTTGGGTAGCCGGTAGATAACTACATTTAAAAAACTACCGATCAACAAGCCCAACAAACCGACCAGCGCGGCATCAGCCCACCACACCTCTAGCATTACACCACCTGGCCGAGTTTAAAGATCGGTAAGTACATGGCCACAACGATGCCGCCAATGATAGTACCTAGAAACACAATAATGATAGGCTCCATCAGGCTAGACAAGCCTGCCACCATATCGTCCACTTCGGCTTCATAAAAGTCAGCTGCTTTGCCCAGCATGTGATCAATGGAGCCAGACTCTTCACCAATGGCGGTCATTTGAATGACCATTGAAGGGAATAGATTGGCATTGGTCATGGCAGAGGTTAATGACGTACCCGTGGAGACTTCTTGCTGAATTTTGACCGTGGCATCGGCGTACTTAGAGTTGCCCGAAGCGCCGCCGACCGAATCAAGCGCTTCTACCAAAGGCACACCCGCTGCAAACATCGTAGCCAGCGTGCGCGTCCAGCGCGCGATGCAAGATTTTTCTATCAATGACCCAAATACCGGCATTTTTAGCAGCGCGCGATCCATAAATTTTTGTACTTTTTCGTTGCGCTTCCACGCTTGCATAAAAAAGTAGCCGCCAAATCCCATCACACCAAAAACCAACCACCACCATTGCACAAAAAACTCACTCATGGCAATGACGAACAAGGTTGGCGCAGGTAAGTCTGCGCCAAACGAGCTGAACACTTGCTTAAACGCCGGGATCACAAACAGCATGATCACCACCACCACCACAAAAGCCACCACGATCACAGAAGCGGGGTACATCAGCGCAGATTTAATCTTTGATTTGATGGCCTCGGTTTTTTCCATGTAGACAGCCAAACGGTCTAGCAAGGCCTCCAAAATACCTGCGGCCTCGCCTGCTTCTACCAAGTTGCAGTAAAGATTGTCGAAGTACATGGGGTACTTGCGAAACGCTGATGACAGCGAAGTACCGGTTTCCACATCTAAACGCACGTCGTTAAGCAATTTCGTTACGCTAGAGTTGGTGTTACCACGACCCACAATGTCAAAAGACTGCAGCAGCGGTACACCAGCTTTCATCATGGTGGCCAACTGGCGTGTAAAGATGGAAATATCTTTAGGCTTGATACGCTGACCTGAGCGCATGCGGCGCTTTTTAATCTTGGTGGTAAAGATACCTTGGCGACGCAAGGCGGCTTGCACTTGGTTGTCGCCCACAGCACGCAATTCGCCACGGACTACTTTGCCGGCTTTGTCTTTGCCTTCCCATTCAAAGACAAAATCTTTGACCGCTGGTTTCTTAGCTGTTGCCATGCTGACCCCATATGACGTTGCAAGTGATAGACAAATGGTGAGATATGACCATAGAACCTTATACGTTGGTAGCGGCTAAAACTTCTTCTAGCGCGGTAATGCCCAGCTTAACTTTGCTCAGGCCCGATTGGCGCAAGCTGCGAACACCTTCTAGTTCGGATTGTTTGGCAATGTCCAGCGCGCTGGCATCCGCCAAGATCAGACGCTGAAGTTCTTCGGTGATCGGCATCACTTGGTAAATGCCCACGCGCCCTTTGTAGCCGTTGTTGCACATAGAGCAACCTACAGGTTTGTAGGGCGACCAGCTGCCGTCCACATCTTCTTCTTTAAATCCTGCCTCAATCAGATTTTCGTAGGGGATATCGGCAGGTTTTTTGCAATTGGCGCACAGCCTGCGTGCAAGGCGTTGCGCAGTAATCAAAATCACGCTGGAGGCGATGTTAAACGGTGCAATGCCCATGTTGCGCATACGCGTTAGCGTGGTAGGCGCATCGTTGGTGTGCAAGGTGCTAAGCACCATATGGCCGGTTTGCGCGGCTTTAATGGCAATGTCGGCGGTTTCTAGGTCGCGAATCTCACCGACCATGATGACGTCTGGATCTTGGCGTAAGAAAGATTTCAATGCCACAGCAAAGGTCAGGCCCGCTTTGTCGTTAACGTTAACTTGGTTAACGCCGGGCAAGTTAATTTCGCACGGGTCTTCTGCAGTAGAGATATTAACGCCGGGTTTATTCAGAATGTTCAGGCAGGTGTACAGCGACACCGTCTTGCCCGAGCCGGTAGGCCCTGTGACCAACACCATGCCGTAGGGGCGCTCGACCGCTGCCATTAAGCGGTCTTTTTCAATCTTTTCGTAGCCCAGTGCGTCAATGCCTAGCTTGGCGCTGGACGGGTCCAAAATACGAATGACGATCTTCTCGCCAAACATGGTGGGCAAGGTGCTGACACGAAAGTCAATCATCTTGTCGCGGCCCATTTTCATTTTCATGCGGCCGTCTTGGGGCACACGCTTCTCAGAAATGTCCAGCCTAGAGATAACTTTGATGCGCGAAGCCAGCTTGTCTTTGATAACCACGGGTGGCGAGGCTATTTCACGCAGCTCACCGTCGACCCGAAAACGCACGCGATAGGTATGCTCATACGGCTCAAAATGCAAGTCAGACGCGCGCATGTTGAAAGCGTCAATCAGCATTTT
>JAYSWJ010000083.1:0-13459 GCA_043718065.1 Polaromonas sp. | reverse complement strand
AGGTGAATATGGACTTAAACCTTGCAATATTCATACCACTGCATACGCCGCTGACCCGCATGGATGTTGGGTTTGCGGGGTTTCTCAGGGACGACTAGATAATCTCCTAATTTGTAAATTGGGTAAACGGCTATGCCGTGTGCTTACTTTTTCCTAGCGCTTTATCAACTCAGTGAAAGGCACATGCTCCAACACTGTGTCAATTCATTCAGCATGGATGCGCAAACTTCCTTGCTGGCAATTATTTGCAACTTCAGGCTTTCGTTACTCTAGATTCGACCGTCATGACCTTATGAATGTCCGGAACTAATTCCAAGCCTAAGCCCGGCCCTGGGGGCACCGTGATGTAGCCATTTTTCACTTCGGGCAGCGCTGTGACCGCGTCTTTGTACCAGCCGTTATAAAAAGCTCTCACAGACTCTTGGATAAGCGCGTTAGGAGCATTTAGAGACAAGTGGGTGGAGGCAGTGAGCACTACCGGACCTGTACAGTCATGTGGTGCCACTGGCAAATGCCACGCCTCCGCCATACTGGCGATCTTGCGCGCCTCAGACAGACCTCCACACCAAGAAATGTCCAACATCACTACGCCAACTGCATCGGTGCGCAGCAAGTCTAGAAAACTACCGCGCATTGCCAATGTCTCTGATACGCAAAGTGGTGCCTTGCTACGGTCTGCATAGCGTTTAAATCCACTCATGCTGTCCAGCTTCATGGGGTCTTCATGCCAAAAAGTATTGAATTCAGCCAAGCGGTCGGCAATCTGCAGCGCTGGCGGCAGGGTCCACAAGGAATGAAATTCCACCATGATGTCCATCTTGTTACCGACAGCTTGGCGTATTTTGCGAAAGGGCTCCAAGCCTTTTTCAAGATCAGGGCCAGAAATGTAAAGGCCGTCGCTAGATTCTGCATAAGGGTCGAACGGCCATATTTTCATGGCGGTAATACCTGATTCCAGCAAATCCAAGGCTAGTTCGTCAGCATGGTTCAAAAATGCATTGAGATCGTCGTAACGCCCAGGCTTAGATGTTGATAAGCCCCAATTACTTACAGACTGCTGTTTAGCTGAGCGTACATAGTCACTGCCAGCGCATGTGTTGTAGGTGCGAATACGTTCACGGGTCTGACCACCTAGTAGTTGGTATATGGGCTGATTTGTAAACTTGCCAAAAATGTCCCATAGTGCAATGTCTATTTCAGAATTTCCACGTACCTCAGCCCCAGAGCTGCGAAACCCGAGATAGCCAACGAGCTCTTTGGCAAGACGGTCAATTTGCAAAGGATTCTTGCCCAGTAATTTGTGGACAGCCCATTCATGAATGTAGGCTTCGGCAGACGCGGCACCATAAAAAGTCTCACCCAGCCCTGTAATGCCTTCATCAGTATGAACTTGAACCCAGAGCACGTTGGGGTGATCTTTGGGTCGCAGAGTTTCGATGCTCGTAATTTTCACCGTACCTCCCAGTACATTATTTTGAAGCGTTTATGCGATTATTGAAATATACAGCCTAACCTGTAGGACAGGATTGTACTTAATAATATGAATTAAGCAAGTAATTTTGAGAATTTAGACTTTTTACTTGTTTAGCGATGCTGTTTGTCGTTGAGGTGTATCCGCAGCAAGCGCAACTGTGCACCCATCCCAGTAAGCGGGATGAAAAAACGTGATTAGATAAAGTCGTTAGGCTGATTAGCGCTACTAATCAGTGGATCGCTGTCAGGCTACGCCAGCTGAGATGAGCGATTGAACTGTGTTGTCGAAATGCAATGCCATAGCCAGCTCGGCGGCGTTGGCATCTTGCTTTCGGATCGCATCGACGATAGCGTCATGCATGTTGAAGATCGAATCACGCATTAATTCGTTCGGTCGGCTGTTCCAGCCAATTGGGCAGGTTTTCTGCATGACTAGCTGAAAAGATTCAATCAGCATTGTGTATAAAGGATTTCCAGTTGCCTCAGCAATGGCAACGTGAAAATCTATATCTGCAGCAGTCTGATTTACGAGGTCACCACGGGCAATTCGCATGCGTTTAGCCGCGTCTGCAATTTTGATCAGGCTCTGATCGCTTCGCCTCAGGGCGGCTATCCTTGCCGTACGCATTTCCAAAGTGCGGCGAAGATCCAGCGTCTGCTGAACGCTGACCTGCATGGTTTCTACAGCGTTGTTCACAAGTATTGCCATCACCTCGCCATTCAGACGCCCGACCCTGGCGCGCTTGCCAACCGCAGTTTCTAAAATTCCCAAGGCTTCTAGTGCCTTAAAGGCCTCTCTCACAGAGCCTCGCGCAACATTAAACTCTTTGGCGAACTCGTTTTCGCTTGGCATCTGATCGGTAGGGCGCAGCTTGCCATCATGAATGCGACGCATCACATGCGACACCATGTCATTGAGACCACTTGCGTTTTTAGTAATCGTCATTTTCTGCCTATTAATAGCTGCAGCTTGTCCTACAGCTTTGATTTATTTTAAATCAGTTTGAGCTTAATGAAAATATCCGTGCGAAGCGAGCACTTTAGCTAAACGCCACCTCTAGCCTGGGCAGCACAGTGTCAAAGTCTGCCGCCCAAGTTTGGCCAGGTTTTACTGGCCAAGCGTCGGTCAGAGTACCTGTAGTAATAACATCGCCAGCTTGCAAGACGGGCGCACCGGGGCAAAGCTGTATCTCGTGCACAAAATGCAGCAGGGCTTGCAGTGGGTCGTCTAGTACAGCGGCGCCTGCCCCACTATCGACCACCTTGGCATCTTGGCTTAGGCGTACGCTGGTAGTGGCCAGTGCTGCGCACAGGGCCAGCGCGGTGGCGGCCACACCGCGCACGGGCACCTTAGCGCCTACTAGCAAGCGTGCATGCAAGCTGCCATCGGCCACAGCGTCGGCTGCGGCAAACTTCCAGTCGGTGTGGTGGGACTGCACTATTTCGAAGCCGGGGGCTACCCAGTCAAGGCAGTTAAACAGGTCAAACAAACTAGCGCCTTGGGGCGGTGTGGCGCGCAGTGCGAACACTACTTCGGGTTCAATGCGCGGCTGGCTCATGCCTTCTAGACGCAAGCTGCCCAGCTCGTCACAAAAGCTCAAGGTGGAGTCGTAGACCGTGCCCCAAATAGGCGCGTACACGTTGTATCGGGGCCAAATGCTGCGGTTGGTAAAGCCTATTTTGTAGCCGCGCGGTACCTCACCGCGCGCTATGCGCATTGCACGCACAGCTAACGCGCATTGGTAGGCGCTGGCTACGTCGATTTGAGACATAGCGGGCCATAGCTGGGCGCTGTCGTAATGCTGTAGCACCATTGCGGGGGTTACCTCTGCCAGCGCTTCATCGGTTAGTTCACTAGTTATCTCATCAGTCACTTCGTGTTGCATGGTTTGAGTCCTTTTAACATAATCTTGTCATAAACAGAGCCGTTTTTGAGTCAGGTAAAGCCGCGAAGTTTTGTAAAGTTTTCAATCCTTACAATCAAGATATGACTGTGATTGAATTGATTGAACAAAGTGCCCGTCAGCTGGAGGCCGCAGGCGTAGGCTACGGCCATGGCACCACCAATGCTTTTGACGAGGCCGCTTGGCTGGTGCTGTGGGCACTAAAGTACCCACTAGATGACCTAGATTTAGTAGCAAATAATGCCGTTCAGGCCGTAGATACTGCTCAAGCAGCTATTATTTTAAGAGCGCGTATAGATACCCGCAAGCCTGTTGCATACCTAACGCAAGAGGCGTGGTTGCAAGGCGTGCCGTTTTATGTGGACGAGCGCGCTATTGTGCCGCGCAGCTTTATTGCTGAGCTATTGGCCGACGGCAGCATTGACCCGTGGCTGGGTGACAACACGCTGAAAGTATTAGATCTGTGCACTGGCAACGGTAGTTTGGCCGTACTGGCAGCCATGGCCTACCCAGATGTGACAGTAGACGCAGCCGACATCAGTACCGACGCATTGGACGTAGCGCGCATTAACATTGACAAACACGGTTTGGCGCAGCGCATTACCACCATCACGTCCGACGGCCTAGCCCAGTGTCCAGGGCCTTACGACCTGGTGCTGTGCAACCCGCCGTATGTCAACAGCACCAGCATGGCTGCCCTGCCTGCAGAATACCTAGCCGAGCCGCAGATAGCGCTGGCCGGGGGTGCAGATGGCATGGACTTTATTCGTCCCCTGCTGCGCGCGCTGCCAGCTAAGCTAAGTGCGCAGGGCGTGCTGGTGCTAGAGATTGGCAACGAGCGCGAGCATTTTGAACGCGCCTTTCCTGACCTAGAGGTCATGTGGCTAGACACTTCTGCCGGTGAAAATGTAGTACTTTTAGTTACACGCGAAGCCATAGTTCGCAGTGCATAGACTATACGCTATCGACATAGCGTGATTAAGCACACGGCTAGTTAAATCAGCTAATACATACAGACTAGCCTAAATGTAAAATACGTTGCTTTTGGTCACAAAGTGACAGGCGCATTTTTACCGAATTTCTAACCCGCATGCCAGACAGCGTCATCACTGCTAAAAAATTAGGTCGATACGACATTACCCGCGTGCTGGGCAAAGGTGCGATGGGCGTGGTGTACGAGGCGCGCGACCCCAACCTTAATCGTAAGGTCGCCATTAAGACCGTGCGAGTCGACAGCTTGTCTAAAGACGAGGCAGCCGAGTACGAGCTGCGCTTTCGCACCGAGGCACATTCTGCAGCTCGCTTGCAGCACCCCAATATCGTCAGCGTCTACGACTCTGACCGCGATGGCGACACGCCGTTTTTGGTGATGGAATTCGTCAAAGGCCAAGACTTAAAGCACCACCTGGATATGGGGCAATGCTACACACTGCAGCAGTCGGTGCGGATGATGTGCGACCTGCTATCAGCACTGGGTTACGCCCATGATCACAAAATTATTCACCGCGATATTAAGCCAGCCAACATGCTGATTGAGGCAGACGGACGGCTAAAACTGACCGACTTTGGCGTTGCCCGCATACAAGATTCTGGCGAGGCCACCCGCACACAAGGTGGTGTGGTAGGTACGCTGAAATACATGGCACCCGAGCAGATAGATGGCCGTTTGGCAGATGCAACCTCTGACATGTTCTCAGCGGGCATCGTGCTGTACCAGTTGCTCACTGACCGCCGCCCATTTGACGGGGAGAGCTATTTCTCTATCGTCAATCAGATAACCTCACAAGACCCACCTACCCCCAGCAGTATTAACTCCATGCTGCCGCCCGCGATAGACGCAGTGATAGCCCGTGCGCTGGCCAAAGACAAAACAGACAGGTTTGCCACGGCACAAGACTTTTCGCAGGCCCTACAAAACGCAGCGTGCCGAGCCGACCCCACCATCAAGCCCTTGGCTAACCCACACAAAGTTATTCAAGTGCATAGCACTGGCGCACTCGAAAGCAGTAGCTCGACGTCAAACAGCATTACCAATACCAGCAGCACTGTGACACAAGAGCTGGAGCTGGTTTACTGGAAAGATATTAAAGACACTGACGATACGCAAGACCTAGAGGGCTTTTTAAGACGATTCCCCGAAGGTGTGTATTCTGATTTAGCTAAACGGCGCTTGAAAAAAATGGCCGACACAAGTGCCGGCCAAGGCCAATCGCTGTATGAAAGCACCATGGTGGTAGCTGCTCAAAATTCAGGCCCGATTGGTCTGACAGATGCCACCGATGTAACACTGAGCAGCGCCAACCCTGTGGTTACAGCCAAAGCTTTACATCGCAATAAGTGGCCCGCCTTGCTGGGGCTGGTACTACTGATTGCAGGCGGTAGTGCTGTGTGGGCATGGCGCAGTCAGCCTAACAGCATCATTACCGAAACCTCTGCGCAGGCAGGCCTGTCGCCAGCCGCCGTTGCAACCGTAACCTCTGGGCCAGCCCCAACACTCATAGGAACACCTACGTTAGAACTCTCGCCGACTATGGCTGTCAAAGTAACGCCTACCACTGCGGCTTTACCCTTATCCGCTACTGCTAACCAAAGTGATGCGCATTTAACTGCAGCATCGGTTGCTGCTGCAGCATCTACAGCGCGCGTGGCTGCCGCGCGTGCAGCATCGGCGGCAGCGCGCTTGCAAACCCAGCGCGAGACGGCACTAAAAAAATCATCATCTAGTGCAACTTATGCTAGTAACATCGGCCAGTCTACAGCTGCAGATTCAAAGCAATCCAGCAGCACTGCTAACGTTGCAGTGGCCAGCGCGGGTGCTAGCCCGGAAGCCGCTTGCAAAGGTAAATCGTTTTTCTCTCGTAGCAGCTGCATGTTTGAACAATGTGCGCGACCGGTGTTTCAAAACCATTCTTACTGCATAGAGCAGCGTGACCGGCAAGAAAAGCAGAAATCTAACCGATAAAAGGGCAATGCCTTTAAAAATATTATCGCGCGCCGCTGCGCGTTAGTAATGCTGGCCGCACTGATGGTGCACGCCACCTGCGAACGCGTGACTTGGGTATAATTTTTTAGAGCGTTACACTCTGATGCACCTACATTGCAGCAAAGTACCCACACCATGCCTGACATCGCGCCAGAAACTACCAAGCTAGGCCGCTACGATATTGTGCGTGTATTAGGCGCAGGAGCCATGGGCGTGGTGTACGAGGCCACCGACCCCAACCTCAAACGCAGGGTTGCCATTAAAACTGTGCGAGTGGGCAACTTGTCGCGCGCAGATGCTGCTGAGTATGAGGCACGCTTTCGCACTGAGGCGTATTCTGCTGCTCGCCTGCAGCACCCCAATATCGTCAGCGTGTACGACTGCGATCGCTATGACAACATCGCGTATTTAGTGATGGAGTTTGTACAAGGCCAAGACTTAAAGCACTACCTCGACAGCGGCCACCGCTATTCGTTGCATGAGTCGGTCAGTATCATGTGCGACCTGCTAGCGGCGCTAGAGTATGCGCACGAGCACAAAATTGTCCACCGCGACATCAAGCCCGCTAACTTGCTGATTGAGCCCAATGGCCGCGTCAAGCTGGCTGACTTTGGCGTAGCGCGTATACAAGACTCGGGCGAGGCTACACGTACCCAAGGCGGTGTGGTGGGCACGCTGAAATACATGGCGCCTGAGCAAATTGAGGGCCGACCAGTAGATTCAAGGTCTGACATGTTTGCCGCTGGCATTGTGCTGTACCAGCTACTTACCGATTGCCGGCCGTTTGACGGCGACAGCTACTTTGCTATCGTCAACCAAATTACCAATTTAAATCCGCCACCGCCCAGTAGTATCAGCCCTGAGCTGCCTGTGGAGCTAGACGCTGTGATCGCCAAAGCCATGGCTAAAGACAAAAACCAGCGCTACCAAACTGCGCATGATTTTGCCTTTGCGCTGCGCACCGCAGCCCGCCAAGCCGACCCCACCATTACGCCCAGTGCGCGGTCCAGCAAATTTAACTCGAACTTTGGCAGCTCAGATGGTAAAAGCGCACCTGGGTCAAGCTTGGGCCCTCAATCAGTACCGCCTAGTGCAATGCCCAGTGCTCACTTTGGTACAGCTACCAGCCCTGTAGCGCAAGAGCAAGAGCTGGTGTACTGGAAAGACGTGAAAGACAGCACTGAGCCCAGTGATTTAGAAGGTTTTTTGAGCCGCTTTCCAAACGGTGTGTATGCAGAGCTGTCCAAGCGCCAATTAAAAAGGCTCAGCGATGCCAGCATTCCACCGGCTGTGCAGGCCTATGTGAGGCAGGCCCAATCTGGGCAGCAGACCGCACACGGTACGCAAGCTACCGAGGTTTTGAGCCGGGCAGTATCCGACGATCCCACACGTACGTCTATGTTTGATATTCCGTTGGGTAAAGCTGACAAGCCGGCAACATTGGCAAGTTTCGATGCGCAAAGCGACCCGCCACCGCTAACACCCACTGGGGCGGCATTAGTAGCACTTCAAAACAAAATGCGTGAGCCCATGTTGATCAAATCTGGCGGGCCACACGGCCAGTTTGGGCAAAACGTCAAATCCAGCCGCACGGGCTGGGTCATAGGCAGTATTGCGCTCGTTTTGCTACTACTAGCGTGCTTAGTCGGGTGGTTTGCACTGGGCTCAGGCGATGGCGCAGACATCATAATGTTCTCTGATGTGATTAAAGTAATACCTCGCTAGCAGCGTGGCAGCCGCGACATAGTGCAAACTAGGCAAGCTAATCCAAACTAAGCGGCAAAATCAAGCCCTAAACAAGGGATAATTAGGGTTTTTGCTTATTCAGTGCACGGCGCTGTCCGGCCCGCCATGATCACTCTTAAAAACATTACCCTGCGCCGCAGCGCCAAAGTGCTGCTGGGCGGCGCTAACCTGACCATCAACCCCGGTGAAAAGCTGGGGCTGATTGGCCGCAATGGTGCGGGCAAATCTACCTTGTTTGGCTTGCTGAATGGTACTTTGCACGAAGACGGTGGCGACTACTACATGCCCACGCAATGGCGCATGTCACAAGTAGAGCAGAACATGCCCGAAACCGATGAGACCGCCACCGACTACGTGCTACGCGGCGACACACGCCTGGCCGAGCTGCGCGAGGTGCTGGTGAAAGCCGAAGAGGCCCATGCGCTAGACCCCGACGACATGGACGCTGGCATGGACATAGCCCACGCCTACACGGATCTTGCCGACGCAGGCGACCACGACGCCGTGCCGCGTGCGCAGGCCTTGATACTGGGCCTAGGCTTTCAAACCCACGAGCTAGAGCAGCCGGTTAACAGCTTCTCGGGTGGCTGGCGCATGCGCCTGCAGCTGGCCCGTGCGCTGATGTGCCCCAGCGACCTGCTGCTGCTAGACGAGCCGACCAACCACTTAGACCTAGACGCGCTGGTGTGGCTGGAAGCTTGGCTTAAGCGCTATGAAGGCACGATGATTGTCATTAGCCATGACCGCGAGTTTTTAGACGCGGTGACATCCACAACCGTGCACATTGAGAATGCGCAACTTAACCGTTACGGCGGCAACTACAGCGCGTTTGAAGAACTCAAGTCGCAGCAAATGATTTTGCAGCAGTCGGCCTTTAACAAGCAGCAAGACAAAATTGCGCATTTGCAAAAGTTTATTGACCGCTTCAAGGCCAAAGCCAGCAAAGCCAAACAAGCGCAAAGCCGCGTCAAAGCGCTGGAGCGCATGGAAAAAGTAGCGCCCATGCTGGCCGATGCAGACTTTACTTTTGAGTTTAAAGAACCTGCTAACTTGCCTAATCCAATGTTGGCCATCAGTGACGCCAGCTTTGGCTATCACACCGACGAAGGCATTAAAACCATCGTCAGCGGCGTGAGTAAATCAGTGTTGGCTGGCCAGCGGATTGGTATTTTGGGTGCTAACGGGCAAGGTAAATCTACGGTAGTAAAAACGATTGCGCGCGACCTAGGTATATTGTCTGGCACCGTGACTGAGGGCAAAGGCCTGCGCATTGGCTACTTTGCACAGCAAGAATTAGATGTGCTACGTGCACAAGACACGCCGCTAGAACACATGATTCGCCTAGCCAAAGAACACGCTGCGGCAGGCTTTGCAGGCGAGTCGGGCAAAGAGCAAGATTTGCGCGGCTTTTTAGGCGCGTTTAACTTTGGTGGCGACATGGTCAAGCAGGCCGTGGGCAGCATGAGCGGTGGCGAAAAAGCCCGCCTAGTACTGTGCATGATGGTGTGGCAGCGCCCTAACCTGCTGCTCTTAGACGAGCCTACCAACCACCTAGACTTAACCACGCGCGAGGCTTTGTCCATGGCGCTTAACGAGTTTGAAGGCACGGTCATGCTGGTCAGCCACGACCGCGCCTTGCTGCGCGCTGTGTGCGACGAGTTTTGGCTAGTAGGCCATGGCGTAGTGGCACCGTTTGACGGCGATTTGGATGACTACCAGCGCTATTTGTTAGACGAATCCAAGCGCCTGCGTGAAGTAGCTAAAACTGAACGCGCCGTGAAAGTTGAACCCGTTGCCGCTCCAATCATTGCCGAGCCTGTGCCACACGCGTCTGCTGCGGCCAGCCCCGCATTGTCCAAAGCCGCTGGCCAAAATTTGAAGAAAAAGCTGCTGGCAGTAGAAGCCCAAGTAGCCCAGCTGCAGGCCGAGCAAACCACCCTGCACACGCAGCTGTCACAAACCCTGCCGCCTGCTGACCTGGCTGCCGCAGCCAAACGGCTAAAGCTTGTTGACGCTCAACTAGTACAGGCTGAAGAAGAATGGATGACTCTGGGCGAAACGCTAGAGGCGTAGTGGTTTTCTATATCGCTATAAATTAAATAGCTGCTTGAGCAGGATTTACTTGGGTTACAGGCCTATTTTGCATGAATATTGAGCCCCTTAGATGCGCTGAGCAACAACTTGCGCATGGTCTGCTAAGCGGGTGACAAAGACAGTGTAGAGTGTGGGCAATTGCAGGCCACTTGGGGTGTGCAATGTATTTTTTACAACTACTACTGGAGTTATCACTATGTCTTGGATCATCACCATCATCGTCGGCCTGATCGTTGGATTTATTGCACGCGCTGTCAAACCTGGCGACGACAAACTCGGCTGGATCATGACCGCCATTTTGGGCGTAGGTGGCTCGTTCTTGGCTAACTTTGTAGGCCAGTCGATGGGCTGGTACAAGCAAGGCGACGCTGCAGGCTGGATTGCATCAGTGGTCGGTGCAGTAGTGTTGCTGGTGATCTATGGTTTTGTGAAAAGCAAAACCAGCGGCCCGACAGCTTAAATAGCCACAGGCTTCCTCAACTAATCCATAGTCCCTGCTAGACAATAAGTGGTTTAACCCTAAGATCCGGCGCATGGCCACACTGTTTAACACGTCGTCTTCTCCGTCTGCCGCGAGCATGGCAGACGGTAACCCTGCCGTCATCGACGCCATCCATCGGTCACGCCGCATGCTCAATAAGCGTGCACTGGTAGCAGGCCTAGCCAGTGCAGTACCCGTGCCGGGGCTGGACTGGGCGGTAGACGCGGCCTTGCTGTCCAAGCTGCTGCCTAAAATCAACGCCGAATTTGGCCTGTCGGCCCAGCAGCTAGACCGCCTAGACCCCACCCAACGCGACCGCGTACAAAAAGCCATTGCCATGACTGGCACCGTGCTGGTCGGAAAATTAATTACCAAAGACTTGGTGCTCAAAGCCGCCAAAATGATTGGCGTGCGTCTAACCGCGATACAAGCAGCTAAATTTGTGCCGCTGGCGGGGCAAGCTGTATCAGCTGTAGTGGGCTATGCGGCTATTCGCTATTTGGGCGAACAGCATATCAAAGACTGCGTGCGCGTAGCGCAAACAGCACAGCTGGCATTACCCGCGCCGGGTGGCTAGCAGCAGCTATTCCAAGGTATAATTTAGGGCTTCGGGAGATTAGCTCAGGGGTAGAGCACTGCATTCACACTGCAGGGGTCGCAAGTTCGAAACTTGCATCTCCCACCATCATTGGTTGGACAGCATCCGAAGCCTAAAGAAACCTGCTCTCCTGCGTTTGCAGCACTCAACGCTCAGAGTCCAAAAGTTACTTGCGAGCAATGTAGGTTTAGGGCCCCAAGCGCATCAAGCGTTTGAAAATGATAACAAAAACATGCAGGCCGACGCATTGCTAAACTGAGCGCGCATTCGGATTAAAGCGCTGTACACCTTAGCAAACAATCAATACTTTTCAGACTGCACAGTGGCCGGGCATCGCTCAAAATCAAACTCATAAATTACAAGGCGTTACACGTTTATTGTCTACAGTAGCTATCTTTGGTAGTTCATAAAGTAATAATAAAAGTGAGTTAATTAGTACTTGAATGGTACGTTCACAAAATTATTCTTAGGGAGATTATCCAAATGACAAGTACTGTTAATGTGAAACATCGATTTGTATGTCGTGCCTTGAAAAGCGCACTTGCGGCTGCTTTGGCAACCAGCTTGCTTAGCTGCGGCGGAGGTGGCGGCGGCAGTAACGTGGTGGCGGACGCGGGATCAACCCCTTCATCGTCTGCGCCAACATCTTCCTCGGTACCACCCGCACCGGCTTCAACCAATACTCCAGTCGCGCTGGCAAAATTTTGGGACACGTATGGTGCTAAGGAAAGCTTCCCCCAGAATTACGTGGAACTTGTCACACGGTTGCTTGAAGCTGAAGATAAAGTTGTCGCAAAAGACTTTCAAGGCGCACGCGTCATCATTGAGGATTTGATCAAAAAAAATCCGCTTATGGACGATAACACCGTGCCTGGAGACAACATTTGGGATATTAACTACAACAAGATGCAGCTTAAAAATCCGCGTCCTCACCTGGGTGAACCCGGCCCGTATGCCTATTTGCGCATGTTGGACGAAATTACCCGGGTTGGCGTAAGCGGAAAATCTATGCTGGGCAAAACCTCAATTCAAATGGCCATAGTGATGCCTGTATGCACCGACATTACCCCCCAAGAAGGACCAACCTTACTTAACCATCCTCTAAACCCGGAAATAGAGGCTGATGACTATAAAGTGGTACGCCAATCTTTGCGGTTGTTCCAAAGCTACCTGCTGGCCATCAGCGGCGGCGAGCTAAGCTTGAAGTTGAATTTTTACAAAATTAATAAGTGCATTCAAATTAATAAAGAAACAGAATGGTTAGGACGCGGTTTTAACGCGCCGCTACTGCAGTTACCTAAAGACGTTACCGAAAAAACAGACATGTTTTGGCTCATTTACCCTAACGACATAGACAAAGGAGCAAAGTTCAACTACAAAAGTGGATTATCTTGGTTCGGCGATAAACGGAAACCCGTGTTCATGTGTGAAGACGACTGGATAATCAAAAAGAGAGCCCCCGACCAAGGGGTAGGCCCTCGCACCGAAGTAGAGCGACGAATATACTTGTCTGAGTGGTTTCAACACGAGTTTTTTCACCACCTCTACAGCAGCTATCGTGAGCTGAAACTCGAGGGAGATGCCAATCATGAGTGGTTTGATCGGAATTATTGGCAAAAGGACTTTGTCGGGAAAATAGAAGAAGACTACTACTCAGAGTCTCTTCGCAAGCGCTTCTACAATCAACCCATCAGCATTGCGCAAAAGCTGCAACTGGCAGACAAATAACATCTTCAATCCTTCTGCGTTTGTTAAATTATTGTCAGGAAACCATCAAAATGATGAGAATTGTTGATGTGAAACATCGATTTGTACGTAGTGTTTTGAAAAGTGCATCTGCCACTGTCTTGGTAACCAGCTTACTTAGTTGCGGGGGCAGCGGTGGCACCAATGTGGTGTCGGATACGGCATCAGCGCCTGCACCGTCTGCGTCAACATCGGCTGCGGTGCCACCTACACCGTCGTCAACCAATACTCCGGCAGCACCAGCAGAGTTTTGGGATCGATATGGTGCCAAGGAAAACTTTCCCCCCTTGTACGTTGAATTAATTACAAAATTGCTGGAAGCCGAAGATAAGGTGGTCGATAAAGACTACCTAGGCGCACGCCTCATCGTTGACGATCTGATTAAAAAAATTCCGCTCATTGGAGATACCGGGGTCGAAGACCAAGGATGGTGG
>JAYSWJ010000082.1:0-13467 GCA_043718065.1 Polaromonas sp. | reverse complement strand
GTGAGCTGGGAAGTCGTATTTGCCAAGCACGCGCTTAAAGATGCCAAAAAACTGGCCGCTAGCGGGCTGAAACCTAAGGCGCAAGAGTTGCTGGCCGTACTGGCCCACGACCCGTTTCAAAACCCGCCGCCCTATGAAAAACTGGTGGGCGACCTAGCAGGGGCCTACTCGCGCCGCATCAATATTCAGCACCGTTTGGTGTATGAAGTATTTGCCAAAGAAAAAACTGTGCGTGTGCTGCGCATGTGGACGCATTACGAGTAGACACACTAAGGCACATTAATCCGCCTTAATCCCGTTGTCCTTCACCACTTTAGCCCAAATATCCATCTGCTTGTCGATAAACGCACGCGCTACTTCGGGCGAACCACCGACGATGTCGATGCCCTGCGCGTCCAGCTTCTTGGCAATGTCCACGTTTTTCAAAGCCTTGTTCACTTCTTCGTTCATGCGCTTCAAAATATCGGGCGGGGTTTTGGCCGGGGCTACGATGGCCCACCACGCGGGGGCGTCAAACCCTGTAATGCCGCTCTCGGCCATGGTAGGTACATTGGGCAAATCAGGGCTGCGCTTGGCGCTGCTGACTACCAGCGGGCGCATACGGCTGCTGTCGATATGCGGCTTGGTTAAAAATATGGTGCCGATCGACAGGGGCACATGGCCGGCAATGGCGTCGTTCATCAGCGGGCCGCCGCCTTTGTAGGGAATGTGTTGCCAGTCAAGGCCGTTGTTTTTGCCAATCAAGGCCATGGCCAAATGGCCTAGCGAGCCGCTGCCAATGGTGCCATAACTTACGTTGCCATTGACATTTTTTTTAGCCTTGGCCGCAGCCATCACGTCGGCAAAAGTTTTGTATTCGCTGCCCGCAAACGTGGCCAGCACCATCGGCGCGGTGCCGATCAACGCGATGGGGGCTAGGTCTTTGCGAGTGTCAAAGCTGATTTTAGGAATCAGCGCCGGGTTAACCGCATGCGTGTCGAACACCACAGCAAAGGTGTAGCCGTCTGCCGCTGCTTGCGCCACCTGCGCTGTGCCTATGGCGCCCGAGGCACCGCCTTTGTTCTCCACAATCACGCTTTGGCCCAGCTGCGCTTGCAGCGGCTGCGCCAAGATACGCGCCACTTGGTCTACCGAGCCACCGGGCGGGCACACCGCTACCAGTTTAATAGGCTGCTTGGTAGGCCACGCCTGCGCTAGCGCCGACAAAGGCAAGCTGGTGACGGCGACGGCCGCCAAGGTTAAAAGCCAGATTTTCTTCATACTATTTCCAATAGAAAGTTGAGCGTTGCACCACTTAAACACGTTTAAGTCGGGCCAGTTGCAAGGCAAAAAATGCCCAGTTTGGTCGACACGATAATTCTACGGACGCCTTTTTGCGTTCTCGGCTGTATTTCTACGTATCCACTTTTGCTGCATCCAGCGCACTAACCCGCGCGCCATGCGGTTGTCGGTAATCATCGATCCGCGTTGCAGCACCTTGGGCATTTCGGCTAGGTGGAAGCCGTCAAACTTGTCGTTGCTGCCGCCCATGCCCACCAGCGGCCAGTGGCGGCGGGCCGTGGGGGCAGCACCGTCGATTTTGAGGCACGCACCGCTGATAAACGCGGCTGCAGGCGACAGCAGATAGCAAATGGCGCTGGACACTTCACTCTCGGTGCCCAGGCGCTGCAGGGGCACGTCGTGGTGAATGCTGCGGATCAGCGGGCTCATGATGGGCGGGTATTTGTCCATGCCGCTGGTGGCAATAAAGCCGGGGGCCACGGCGTTGGTACGCACCGGTGCCCACTCTAGCGCCATGGTCTCGGTTAAGTTCAGCATGCCCGCGCGGGCTGCGCCGCTGTGGCCCATGCCGGGGGCCGCGCCCCACATGTCCATGATGATGTTGACGATGCTGCCTGATTTTTGCAGCCGCATGGCTTGGTTGTAGCATTCGCGCACCACTAAAAATCCGCCCGTGAGGTTGCTGCGCACCACCGCGTCAAACCCTTTGGCGCTGATGCGGTGCAAAGGGCTGGGAAACTGTCCGCCCGCGTTGTTAACCAGCCCATCAATGCGGCCAAAGCGCGCCATGATCTCGCCGATGACCGTTATAACGCGTTCTTCGTCACGTATATCCACTGCAAAACAGACTGCTAACCCTTGATTTTGCTCAATCTCTTGCTGCACTTTGTGTAGCTTGTCCAGCGTGCGCCCCAGCAGTACCACCTGCGCCCCCAAGCTGGCTAGCTCGTGCGCAGTACAGCGCCCCATACCCGAACCCGCACCTGTCACCACGATAACTTGGCCGCTGAATAAGTTTGCGCGGAAAATGCTTTTATAACCCGTGGTGTCGCTCATAGTCTGAATGTTTTAGTGCAAGAAAACGTAACTCGTGGAATAATTTAGTATGGTAAGACCAAACACCCACATTCACCCCCCGCGCGAACCCGCACCCCTGCGCCCTGCCGCCACCGTGCTGCTGCTGCGCGACACGCCTAGTGGCATCGAAGTGCTGATGACGCGCCGGTCGATGACGGCCAGCTTTGCAGCGGGAGCCTATGTATTTCCCGGTGGTGGGGTGGATGATTTAGATGCCAAATATGCCTTGCAGCCCGTAAAAACTGTTGCGAAGCCTTCTCAAGCAGCTACGCAATTAATAGCATTCCGCGCTACCCAAGACGCGGCGCACCGCACGCAGGCGCTGGCCACTATCCGCGAAAGTTTTGAAGAACTGGGCATTTTGTTGGCCCGCAAAAAAGATGGCGCATGGTGCAGCCAGGCAGACATTGACGCGCTCAACCGCACCGGCCCGTTCTACGACCAGATGCAGGCCAAAGGCTTCACGTTAGCCGCAGATGGCGTATTTTTGCTAGCCCACTGGATTACCGACCGCGACATGACGCGCCGGTTTGACGTGCCCTTTTTGGTAGCGCGCATGCCCGATGGCCAAACGCCCGTGGCAGACGAAACCGAACAGTTTGCGCCTGAATGGGTGCGCCCAACCGACGCGCTGGCACGCCAAGCCAAGGGCCTGTTTGCGATGATCTTCCCCACCATACGCACGCTAGAACACTTGCAGGCGTACGCCACCGTGGCCGATGTGCTGCAAGCCTGCGCAGCTGAGCAAGCGCTATGGACCAGCTGCCCCCGCGCGGGGGTGCTGGCGGGCAGTGAAGTCCGCTTTATGGAGCACGAACTGCCCTTTGGCGAGCTGGCCTTGGTATGCCCCGACGGGCAAATTGTGCATGCACTAGACTGGCAACACAACAGGCCTGTGCAGCTACTACAGCATGTGATGCGGCTGACAGCGCCTAACCCCGGCATGATGACCGGGCCGGGCACTAATACGTACATCATCGGCACCACAGACACGGGCTATGTGGTGGTAGACCCAGGGCCGCGCGACACGGGGCATATTCAGCGCATCATCAAAGCTACGGGCGGCGACATTAACGCCATTGTGTGCACCCATTCGCATGCCGACCATTCACCAGCTGCGCAGCCGCTGCAGGCTATGGTGCTGGAGGCCACCAACACCGTGCCGGGTGATTTGATGGCCAGGTATGCACGCCACATTTGCCCTATTTTGGGCCTGTCTAGCGGCGTAGCGGCGCGCGAGAACGCATGGTTTGACCCTGATATTGAGCTGAAAAATGAAGAACTGCTGACGCAGTATTTTCGCGGCTTTGACGAGGATGGCACTTTTAAAATCACACTCCAAGCCATCCACACACCCGGCCACGCCGCCAACCACCTGTGCCTAATGTTGCAAGAAGACGGCTTGCTGATCAGTGGTGACCATATATTAAACGGCAGCACCACAGTAATCGACCCGCCCGATGGCGATATGACGGCCTACCTAGCCTCGCTAGACACGCTGGCCGCTGCCTGCAATGCGCACCAAGCCGACTTTATTTTGCCTGCCCACGGCTACGTATTAACGCGTTGCCACGGCGCAGACCATACCGGTGGCGCACGCCGCGCTATTGACGAGCTAAAAGCACACCGCTTAAAGCGCGAGGCCAAAGTCATCGCAGCCATGCGCGCTAAGCCGGGTGCCAGTGTGGAAGATTTAGTACCGCTGGCCTACCACGACACGCCCACCCAGCTGTGGCCCATTGCAGCGCGGTCATTGACTGCGCATAAAGAACGCATTGAGGCGCTAGGGCTTTTGTAGCATTTTGTAAAGTTAAGTACTAACCATAGCGACACCCTCGCTTTTAAGGACTACAGTTTTTTCTATTCAAAAGCGAAATAGGGAGACATATCTTGAAATTTGCACTGACTAGCCACCTCTATGTGGCCACCCCGCTCAAACTCACATTACTGGCCACTGCATTGCTACTGGCCAGTTGTTCTGGCGGTGACGATTCACCCACGCCTGCACCTACACCAGCACCACCCGCCCAAGAATTCGCAGCTACCATACGCACCACGTCTTACGGTGTGCCGCACATCGTTGCCGACAACTTCAAAGGTGCTGGGTTTGGCTACGGCTACGCGTTTGCGCAGCAAAATTTTTGCCTGTACGCTGAAGAACTGGTGACCTTGCGCGGTGAACGGGCGCAGTACTTTGGGGTTGCAGGCCGCTATCTGGGCCAGTTGGGCACCGTGTCGGGTAATGTGGACTCTGATTTTTTCTACAAACTGCTGCTCAATTCTGCGCAGGCCGACAGGCTGAAGACCAATTCAAGCCAAAGCGCTAAAGACATCGTCGCGGGATTTGCGGCAGGCTACAACCGCTATTTAACCGACACTGGCGCAGCTAATTTGCCCGCTGAATGCCGCAATGCCGAATGGGTAAAACCCATGACTGAGAACGAAGCGTACCTGCGCTTGTCGCAAGCGGCCATGGCAGGTAGCTCGATGGCTTTTATCAACTCTATTGGCAATGCCGTGCCGCCTGCGCCCAGCGGCTTGATGGCAGGTAAATCTGGCAAAGCGGCTAAACCGCAAACACTGAGCACGCCGCCAGTATTACCCAGCGCCGCTGAGTTTGAAAAATCTCCCACCATGCTGGCGCTGCAAAACCTGCGCGACCACACCATTGGCTCCAACGGCTATGGCCTGGGCCGCGACGCCACGCAAAGCGGCAAAGGCATGGTGCTGGGCAACCCGCACTTTCCGTGGTGGGGGGCATTGCGGCTGCACCAACTGCACATCACCGTACCCAGCGAAAAGTACGATGTGATGGGTGCCACCCTGCTAGGCGTGCCGCTGCCACTGATAGGCTTTAACGGCAGCTTGGGCTGGACACACACCTTTTCTACCGACAACCGCTATACCTTGCGCTACTTGGCTATTGACCCGGCCAACGCTACCCGCTACATCAAAGACAGCAAATCGGTGGCCATGACCGCAGTGCCGCTGAGTATCTTGGCCAAAAATACAGATGGCAGTCAAACCACGATTAACCGCACGCTGTACACCACCGAGTTTGGGCCCATGATCAAGGACAACAACTTTGCCTGGGGCAAGTCCACTGCGTTTGCCATTCAAGATGCCAACTACAGCAACTACAAGCTGATCGACCAAGTGATTTTGAACGGCAAAGCCACCAACGTTGACGGCCTGCTACAGGCTGCTGCGGTGCACACCGCCATGCCTTGGGTTAACACCATGGCCGCCGATAAAGACGGTGATGCGATGTACTTTAACTACTCGGTGGCTGCCAATGTAGCCGACGCCCAGCTAGACGCCTGTGTGCCCGGCCCCGAGATAGGCGCACCGTTTAAAAATTTGCTAGCCTCCAGCGGCGTGGTAGTTATGGCGGGCACTACAGCAGCGTGTGACTGGTCGGGCAGCATTGGCGCGGCAGGCAGGCCGTCGATCAAGCGGGCAGACTACATACTCAACGCCAATGACAGCCATTGGTGGCCCACGCTAGGCAGTTACCTCACGGGGTTTGCCAAAATTATTGCCACCGGCCCTGATGCCGAAGCCGCCGTACAAAATAACCGCACCCGCACCGGCCACGCTATCGTACGCGACCGCCTGGCCGGCACCGATGGTGTGGCGGGTAACCGATTTACGCTGGCTAATTTACAGCAGCTGTATTTGCAAAGCCGCTTTTTTAAAGCCGAAAAATGGCTACCGGGATTTGCCGCTGAATGCCTAGCTAGCACCACCGCATCAGCCGCTGCCAAAGACGCCTGCACCGTGCTGAAAGCCTGGAACACTGCGCACACGCCCACCAGCTCGGGTGCCGTTTTGTTCTTTGAGCTGTACGCCGCACTGGGCGAGCTGCAAGATGCGTCGTGGTGGTCAGTACCCTACGTCAGTACCGACCCGCTTAACACCCCCAGCGGCACAGCGGGTGTGGCCGCTGCGTTGGCTAAGCTGGAAACCTTGGTGTTAAGCACCCAGTTTGACAGCGACACCAAGCGCCGCGCCCGACCAGTTGACGTGCAAATTTTGTCGCGCCCAGAAGGCCCACTGTCTATCCCAGGTGGCCGCTACACCTTTAACAACTGGCGCGGCCAAAAAACCGCAGTAGCACCCGGTAGCTTTATCTACACCGCCGACCCCAAAACCAATGCCGGTGCCTATGGCAACAGCTATATTCAGTTTGTCACCTGGGACAACGCAGGCCCTGTGGCCGAAGGTATTTTGACCTACGGCCAATCATCAGACCCGGCCAGTGCAAACTTTAGCGACCAAACCCGCAAATACGCAGCGGGTGAGTGGGTTAAGCTGCCGTTTACTGAGGCGCAAATTAAAGCCGATGTGAATTTTAAAGAGATACAGATTTCGCAGTGACCGATTTGCAGTTGCGTAAATAGGTTTTGCTGTGTGGAATACGGGGTGGTTTTCAACACCGAAATTTAGCCTATATTTATCAATATTTTTAAGCGTTTTAGGCTTTTTAAGCCGTAGATACTGCTCAAGCAGCTATTATAAATATAGCGTTAAAAACATTTATCCACTGCGGTGTGGGCACAGATCAAGCGCCTAGACAAAACACGGTAGGCAGATTGTTTGGCAGGTCGGTGGCCAAACAATCTGGTACGGCAATTTGCGCACGCCACTGGTTGACCGCAGCGCTGCGCGTATGCGCTGTGCCCAGCGTGAGGCCGCTAGACAAGCTAAGGTGCGTGGTGGGTTTCAGGCAGGCCAGCAAGGCTTGCAGCAGCGCCGCGTTGCGGTGTGGCACCTCGATAAACAATTGCGTCTGCCCCGTTTTAAGCGCTAGCGCTTCTAGGTCTTTAATGCGCTGCGTGCGCGCTGCGCTGTCAATCGGCAGGTAGCCTACAAAGGCAAAGTTTTGCCCATTCAAGCCGCTGGCGGCTAGCGCCAGCAGTAGCGAGCACGGGCCTACCAAGGGCACTACTTTAATACCCAGTGCATGCGCTGCCCGTACCACCGAGCTGCCGGGGTCGGCCACAGCGGGCATGCCGGCTTCGCTGACCAAACCTATGTCGTGGCCTTGCAGTGCGGCGGCCAGCAGCGGTTTGGCGTCAAAGCCCACTTTGCCCGGCGCTGCATGGTCGCCTTTTTTATGCACTTCGCGCGGCAGCTCGGTAATGGTGTGTTGCTGCACTGGCGCGGCCAGCGGCAGCACGTCGCCCACGCGCTTGATGACCGCACGGGTGGTTTTAGCGTTCTCGCTGATCCAGTGCGTTAGCTGGGCCGCTATTTGCAGCGTGCCCAGCGGCATCACGTCGGTAATGGGCGCGATGGATTCGCAGCCAAAGTCGAGCGGCGCGGGCACAAGGTACAGCGTGCCTTTCATAACAACCGCACCCCCGCTGCCCGAATCATGCGGGCGGTGCGAATCAGCGGCAGGCCTATCAGCGCGGTGGGGTCGTCGCTGTCTATGCGCTCTAGCAGGGCGATGCCCAGGCCTTCGCTTTTGGCGCTGCCTGCGCAGTCGTATGGCTGCTCAGCCAGTAGGTAGTTTTCTATTTCTTCATCAGTCAGGTGTCGAAACAGTACGTTGACGGGTGCTACGTCTTGCTGCACAAACCCCGTGGCGTGGCACACCACAGCCAGCGCGGTATGAAAAACTACGGTTTGCCCGCGCATCTGGCGCAGTTGGTCAGTAGCGCGTGCGTGGGTGCCGGGCTTGCCCAGTGGCGTGCCATGCAAATCAGCTACTTGGTCTGAACCTATCACCACAGCTTCAGGAAATTGAAGCGCCACAGCCTGTGCCTTGGCCAGTGCCAAGCGTATGGCCAGCGCCAGTGGCGTCTCGCCGGGCAAGGGTGTTTCGTCTACATCGGGTGCGGCTACGTCAAACGGCACAGCCAGCCGCCCTAATAAATCGCGCCGGTAGCGCGAGGTAGAACCCAAAACTAAAGAGCGTGGTGTAGCAGACGGTAGGGACATAGGTGACAATAGGTACAAAATAGGTTCAAAGAATGGGGCGACCAGAACCACCTGATTCTCTTACACTTGAGGGCGATTGTATGAATACCTCCGACTCAAACTTACCACCCACCTTGCGCCTTGATGCGCGCACGCTAGCGCACACCAGTGGCACGCAGTCGGGCAGCGACCCTTTGCTGCACTACCATCGCTTGGCCAGCGACTTGCACGGCGGCATAGCCCAGCCAGTGCTGGGCGAAGACGCGTTAGTGGTGCAGTGGACTGTGCGCGGCGAACTGGTAGACGCTGGCGACGGCAAACCCCAGCCTTGGCTGCACTTGCAGCTACAAGCTCAGCTACCCATGACCTGCCAGCGCTGCCTAGGCCGTGTGCTGATGCCAGTGGCCATCGACAATAAATACCGTTTTGTGCCCGACGAGGCCACCGCAGAGGCGCAAGACGAGACCTGTGACGAAGATTTGCTGGTGCTGTCCAAACAATTTGACCTGCGCGAGCTGCTGGAAGACGAGCTGCTGCTGGAACTGCCTTTGATGCCCAAGCACGAGGTGTGCCCCACAGCAGTGAAGTTAGCGTCCACTGACGAGGACTTCAAGGCGGCGCTAACGCAAAAGCCCAACGCCTTTGCCGTGCTGGGCAGCTTGAAGAAGACTCCCTAAAAGCGCTGGCCTATTGGCTAGCCACAGCGGTAAAAGCGGGTTATAATCATGGGCTGCGCGCTGCACGACATTGACTTTTAAATTTTAGGCTTTGACGTAACGTATTTGTACCATTTTTACCCTTGCTGCTTTGCTGTCTGCTGCCCTGCTAAGCGAGTATTCAAGATTTAGGAGCCCACCATGGCCGTTCAACAGAACAAAAAATCCCCTTCCAAGCGCGGTATGCACCGTGCCCACTACGCACTGGACACCCCAGGCACAGCAATCGAGCCGACCACTGGTGAGGTGCATTTGCGTCACCACATTAGCCCGAACGGCTTTTATCGTGGCCGCCAGGTCATCAAATCTAAAACCGCTGCAGAATAAGCTGGCCGCGTAAGCGGTTCGGCAAAAATCACGTTAAAGCCCGTCGCTACTGTTGTAGCATCGGGCTTTTGGCTTTTGTGGGTGGCCTTGCAACGCCTGCACTGCACTTTGCACGGTGCTTCTTTTATAAATAGCTCTCTGTACGTTTTACTCCTCGCGAACGCCTCACTGTGACCTCTCATCTTTCAGCCCCAACAGCTGCCCTGTCGGCACCATCGGCGGCGTCTGCCATGCCCAGCACCACGGTGATCGCTGTGGACTGCATGGGTGGTGACCACGGCTTATCGGTCACTTTGCCCGCCTGCCACGCTTTCTTGGCTGCACATCCAAGCGCCAGCGTGGTGCTGGTGGGCAGCGCACAAGGCCTGGCAAGTTTTAGCCATCCGCGCGCCACCGTAGTGGTGGCTACCGAGGTGGTCGCCATGGACGATCCGATTGAAGTGGCCCTGCGCAGAAAAAGAGACTCGTCCATGCGTGTGGCTATTGAACAAGTCAAACTCGGCGCAGCACACGCTGCAGTGTCGGCAGGCAACACCGGCGCGCTGATGGCCATTGCCCGCTATGTGCTTAAAACGCTAGACGGTATCGACCGCCCCGCCATCGCCACCCAAATGCCCAACGCCCGGGGCGGTGCCACCACCGTGCTCGATTTAGGCGCTAACGTCGATTGCACGCCAGAGCATTTGTTTCAGTTTGCGGTAATGGGGTCAGCCTTGGTATCGGTGCTTAATGACAATGAAAATCCTACGGTGGGCTTGCTCAATATTGGTGAAGAAGCTATCAAAGGTAGCGAAATCATCAAAAAAACAGGTGAATTGTTGCGATCTGCGGCTATCAGTGGCGATTTAAATTTTTATGGCAATGTAGAAGGTAACGATATTTTTACCGGCGTCACTGATATTGTGGTCTGCGACGGTTTTGTGGGCAATGTGGCACTTAAAACCAGCGAAGGCTTGGCCACCATGATCGGCGGCTTCTTGAAAGCTGAGTTTTCACGCAATATCTTCACGCAATTTGCAGGTATCGTAGCTTATTCGGTGCTAAAAGCGTTTAAAGCACGCGTTGATCACCGTCGTTACAACGGTGCGGCGTTATTAGGCCTGCGCGGCTTGGTTTTTAAAAGTCATGGCTCAGCCGATGCGTATGCTTTCGAGCAAGCGCTCAACAAGGCTTATGATGCAGCCAGCCACGGATTGCTGGGCAAAGTGCAAGCGCGTATCGCGCACGCTGCGCCTGTGCTGGCCGCCAAAGATGCGGTAGTACAGGTTGCGGTACAAGCTGTAACAGACACGCTACCGGTGTCTTAAGCGGCCTGCGTTTTACCCGCAACGCGTGGCGCTGTAACAATAGCCACTACTATGACCGCTTCAAAATATTCGAACCAGTATTCCCGTATCACCGGCACAGGCAGCTACTTGCCCCCGCGCCGCGTGACCAATGCTGACCTGGCCGCCGAGCTGGCCGCTAAAGGCGTAGAAACTTCAGATGAATGGATAGTAGAGCGCACCGGCATTCGCGCCCGGCATTTTGCCGCTGCCGACGTGACCGCCAGCGACCTCGCCCTGCCCGCCTGCCTGGCCGCACTGCAAGCCGCAGGCAAGCAGGCCAGCGACCTTGACCTGATCATCGTCGCCACGTCTACGCCCGACATGGTATTCCCGTCCACAGCCGCTATTTTGCAGCATAAACTGGCTCTAACCCAAGTAAAACCCTCTCAAGCAGCTACTGAAAATATAGCACCTGATAGTAAGCCAGCTGCTATTGCCAGCAGCAAACCACCCACTATCGCGGGCTGCCCCGCGTTTGACGTACAAGCCGTGTGCAGCGGCTTTGTCTACGCGTTGACCGTGGCCGACAGCATGATCAAAACCGGCGCAGCCAAATGCGCGCTGGTAGTAGGCAGCGAAGTTTTCAGCCGCATTCTCGACTTTAACGACCGCACCACTTGCGTGCTGTTTGGCGACGGTGCGGGCGCGGTGGTGCTAGAGGCTTCAGAAAAACCAGGCATCTTGGCTACCGAACTGCACGCCGACGGCAAACACGTAGGCGTACTCTGCGTGCCCGGCAACGTCAGCGGTGGCCAAATCTTGGGCGACCCCACCCTCAAAATGGACGGCCAAGCCGTCTTCAAACTCGCCGTCGGCGTGCTAGCCGATGTAGCCCGCTCGGTGTTAGCCAAAGCCGGCAAAACCGAAGCCGAAATCGACTGGCTGATCCCCCACCAAGCCAACATCCGCATCATGCTGGGCACCGCCAAAAAGTTAAAACTAGCCGAAGACAAAGTCATCGTCACCGTCGATCAACACGGCAACACGTCAGCCGCCTCCATCCCACTGGCCATGGACGAAGCCGTGCGCAGCGGCAAAATCAAACCCGGGGACACCGTCATGCTGGAAGGCGTGGGCGGTGGGTTTACTTGGGGTGCGGTTTTGTTGAATCTTTGATGGGCTAAGCACATGCACGATCAGGTGATATTTGTAGATGTTGACGATACATTGGTGCGATCAGTCGGCACAAAGAGAATTCCTATGCCGGGTGTTGTTGAGCAAGTCCACCTTTTGAAAGAGCAGGGTTGCATCTTGTACTTGTGGAGTTCAGGCGGTGCAGCATATTGCGAGGAAACCGCAAAAAAATTAAAACTCACAGATTGCTTTGTGGGCTATTTGCCAAAGCCGCATATTTACATCGACGACCAAACCGTCAACGAATGGCGCTTTTGCCGCCACCTGTATCCATCACAAGCTGAAAACGCATGTCAGTAGTTGGTGTCGAGGCTTAAAAATAAATTTGTCCATATAATATATAATTGGACATAATTAATGTTTAAGGAATCCCAAATGTGGAGCCTTGCCGCTGCTAAACAGCAATTCTCAGAGGTTGTGCGCCTAGCCGAGCACACGCCGCAGCCTATCATGCGCCACCACAAAGAGGTGGCGGTGTTGATCAGCGCGCGGGATTTTGAGGACTTCAAGGCTTGGCAGGCCAGTCAAGCTGCGGGTGCTAAAACTGCTGGACAGCGGTTTTTAGAGGGCATGACCGAAGTGCGCCACATGCTGATGGGTGCTGATCCGCATTACCAAGGCATAGAGCTGCCAGCGCGCGCAGACCGGCCCAACGCCATGGTCGACATGATAGAGCAAGCCTACCCGCTAGGTGAAAACACAGATGGCACGCCGCGTTTGCCGTCGGTTTAGCTGGTACTTATTAAATTATGGTCTTGCTGGACTCCAACATTTTGAGCGAAGTGCTAAAACCGCAGCCCGATGCCGGGGTGAGTGCTTGGTTTCCAACGCAAACCGTGCTGGGCATCTCGGTCATTTCGTTAGACGAGGTGTTGTTTGGCTTGCAGCGTAAGCGCATTACAGTGGCATTGAGCCGGTTTGAACATTTACTGGGCTTGGCCGAAATAGTGGCTGTGGACGAGAAGGTTGCGCGCTATGCTGCTGCGCTGCGATCTGATTTCTCAATGCAAGGTGTTACCCGCAGCCAAAGCGATATGTTGATTGCTGCTACCGCACTGTCACGCGAATGCTCCATCGCAACTCGCAACACCAAAGACTTTGCAGGTTGCGGCGTGCAAGTGGTCAATCCATTTTCTTCGCCAGACGCATAGTGCATCTGCTAAATTTATACTGCTATTGAGACGTTAAAAAATATGACACCTTTCGCATTTATCTTCCCCGGTCAAGGCTCGCAATCTGTGGGCATGTTGGACGCTTGGGGTGACCACCCGGCTGTGGCAGCTGTCCTTAAAGAGGCTAGCGACGCGCTGAACCAGGACGTAGCGGCGCTCATTAAAGATGGGCCGAAAGAGGCGCTAGGGCTGACGACCAATACGCAGCCGGTGATGCTGGTAGCGGGGGTGGCGGCGTATCGGGCTTGGCTAGCTGAAGGCGGCGCTGTGCCATCGGTAGTGGCGGGTCATTCGCTGGGTGAATATTCAGCACTGGTGGCCTCGGGCGTGCTGAGTTTGACGGATGCGGTGCAAACCGTGCGTCTGCGCGCTGCGGCCATGCAAGAGGCTGTGCCTGTGGGCGCGGGCGCGATGGCTGCGGTATTGGGCATGACGGCGGCTGACGTGATTGCGATTTGTGCTGAGGCCACTGCACCGGGCGGTGTGGCGGCTGGCGAAATTGCC
>JAYSWJ010000081.1:0-5268 GCA_043718065.1 Polaromonas sp. | reverse complement strand
CCGAATGTGTGCCCATGTTGCCGCATGAACGCATTAGCCGTGCATCCAGCTTTGGTTTGATCGATGTGTCTGCCCAGCCTGTGGCGGGTTGCACGCTGGCTGATTTTGACCCGCTGGAGCGCGAGCGCTTGCGCCAGGCTGTTCATAAATATGGCGGAGACCGGGTGCTGCTAGAGCTGGATGATGAGGCGCTGGATGGCGCACTGGGTTTTAGTACCCGCACGCCAACCGGTGAGCGCGTTCCTACCCTGACCGGCTTGCTGGTGATTGGCCGCGAGAGCGCGCTGCGTGAGCGGGTGGCAACACACGAGTTTGCGTTTCAGGTGTTGGCACGCGAAGCGGTGTCGTTCAATGAGTTCAGGCGCTTTCCCTTGCTGAAGGCGCTGGACTGGCTGGAAACTAACTTCCGACCCTACAACCCAGAAAAAGAGGTGCAGATAGGTCTGTTTCGGGTGCCTATACCCAAGGTCGATATGGGCGCTTTTCGGGAAGCGGTTGCTAACGCGCTGGTGCATCGGGACTATCACCGCCTCGGTGCCGTGCATGTGCGGCTGGATGACCATGGGCTGACCATTAGCAATCCGGGCGGGTTGGTAGAAGGTGTTACGCTGCACAACCTGCTGACCACAGCACCACGCCCGCGTAACCCGGCGCTGGCGGACGCTATGAAGCGTATCGGCATCGTTGAGCGTTCAGGACGCGGTGTGGACAAGATCTACCGTGGCATGTTGCGTTTTGGTCGGCCCGAGCCGGACTACAGCCGCACCGACCGCAACAGCGTGATTTTGCAACTGGCCACAGTGGACGCAGATGAGGTTTTTCTGCAACTGATCGTCGGACAGGAAAATCGGCAGAATGGTGCCGCGTTGCCGATAGACAGCCTGATTGCACTGGCGGTACTGCATGTGCAAAAACGCCTTGGCATAGACGAACTTGCCCAGCATATCCAGCGCGATGCGACCAGTGCCAAACGCACGCTAGAGGCATTGATTGAAGCTGGTTTGGTCGAGGCGCATGGCAATACCCGTGGGCGCAGCTACACCTTGTCGGCATCGGTGTATTCGGTCGTAAGCGATAAGGCTGCCTACACGCGCCAGGTGGGTTTTGGCCCGATTCAGCACGAGCAGATGGTGCTGAGCTACATCCGCCAGCATGGACAGATAAAACGGGCGGAGGTGATGAATTTGTGCCGATTGACAGAGGGGCAGGCCAAAGAGCTTTTGCGTCGTCTTGTCGTGTTACAAAAGATCGCGTTGCGAGGTGCCGGACGGGCTTCGATGTATGTCGAGTACGCAGGCCCTGTTCAGGCGTAACCCTTGAAAATCGGATGGAATCGGATGGAATCGGATGGAACTAGATGAGCAACAGTTTTGATCGGGGTTTGATTGTCCAACAGCCTGTTGGACAATTGTCCCGTTTGATCGGATTGATCGTAAGCGAAAATTGCGTAGGTCGTGCTTGCACAACCTCCTCTGCGCAGCACGGCGGACAAGGCAAATTTATGGAAAACGACACGCAATGAGTAAACCAAGCAACCCCACCAATGCCTACACCGTCCCCTCGGTGTCTATCACGACCGCTCGCACAGGCGCATCGAGCAAAGCCAACGCGCTGGGCATGCGCGCTATGCAAGAGCGGGCGTATGCCAAGCGGGGCGAGCAATACCTGCTGATTAAATCTCCGCCAGCTTCGGGCAAGTCGCGGGCGCTGATGTTTATCGCGCTGGACAAGCTGCACAACCAGGGTTTGAAGCAAGCCATTGTGGTGGTGCCAGAGCGGTCCATTGGCAGCAGCTTTGCCGATGAGGCCTTGAGCCAACACGGTTTTTTTGCAGACTGGCAAGTGGCACCGCAGTGGAACCTGTGCAACGCGCCGGGGGCGGACGATGTGAAGGTGGCTAAATCTAAAGTTAAGGCGGTGGGCGAGTTTTTGGCCAGTGCCGACAAGACGCTGGTTTGCACCCACGCCACCTTTCGCTTTGCGGTGGAAGCGTTGGGTATTGAGGCTTTTGACAACCGCCTGATTGCGATTGACGAGTTTCACCACGTCTCTAGCAGCGCGGATAACAAGCTGGGCAGTCAACTGGGGGAGCTTATTGCACGCGACAAGGTGCATTTGGTGGCCATGACGGGGTCTTACTTTCGCGGCGACAGCGAGGCGGTGTTGGCCCCAGCAGACGAAGCCAAATTCGAGACTATTACCTACACCTACTACGAACAGCTTAACGGCTACCAGTGGCTTAAATCGCTGGACATTGGGTACTTTTTCTACACGGGCCCTTATGTGGATGCCATTAGCAAAGTGCTAGACCCAGCGCTGAAAACCATCGTGCACATTCCTAACGTGAATGCCCGCGAAAGCCTGAAAGACAAGCAGCGTGAGGTGGATGAGATCATGCACGGCATGGGCGAATGGAAGGGCGTCGACCCAGCAACGGGGTTTCATTTGGTGCTGGCTAAAGACGGGCGTACATTGAAAGTGGCTGATCTGGTGGATGACAGCGACCCGGCCCGGCGATCTAAAGTGCTGGGCGCGCTGAAAGACCCTGCGCAAAAGAACAACCGTGACAACGTGGATGTGATCATCGCGCTGGGCATGGCCAAAGAAGGTTTTGACTGGATCTGGTGCGAACATGCGCTGACCATTGGCTACCGCAGCAGCCTGACCGAAATTGTGCAGATTATTGGCCGCGCTACACGCGATGCGGTGGGCAAGGAGCGCTCGCGCTTTACTAACCTGATTGCCGAGCCTGCTGCTGAGCAGGCCGCCGTGGCGGAGGCAGTGAACGACATGCTCAAAGCTATTTCTGCCAGCCTGCTGATGGAACAGGTGCTAGCCCCGCGTTATGAGTTCACCCCCAAAAATACTGGCCCCAAAGATGGTTTTGATTATGGTGAGGGTGGCTACAAAGACGGTGGTCACAACATGGGGGTGAACAAGGACACTGGCCAAATTCATGTGGAGATCAACGGGCTGGCAATACCCAAAAGCCCCGAGGCCACCCGCATCTGTAAGGAAGATCTGAACGAAGTGGTTACCAGTTTTCTGCAAGACAAAATTGCGTTGGAACGCGGGTTGTTCGATAAAGAAAACACCTTGCCTGAAGAGCTGACGCAGCTGCGCATGGGCAAAATTGTGCGCGAGCGGTACCCGGAGTTGACCGACACTGACCAAGAGGCTATCAGGCAGCATGCTATTGCGGCTATGAACATTACCCAGCAGGCGAAGCTGGCGTTGGCGCAGGCCGATGCTAATGGCGCAAGTGGTGCAAGTGGTGCAAGCGTAGGGGGTGGTACAGCGCTGCTGGATGGGGTGCGCAAGTTTGTCAACGTGCGTGACCTGGACATTGACCTGATCGACCGCATCAACCCTTTTGACGCAGCCTATGCAGTGCTGGCGAAAGCGATGGATGAAAAATCGCTGCGACAGGTGCAGGCCAGTATTGCGGCTAAGAAGGTGAGCATTCCGCGCGATGAAGCACTTGAACTTGCTAACCGAGCAAGAACTTTCATGAAAGAGCGAGGCCGCTTGCCGGACATCAATTCCCCCGATGCATGGGAGAAACGCATGGCTGAAGGGGTAGCTGCATTTGCACGCTACAAGGCGCAGGAACTGGCTGCCAAGCAAAGCGGAGTAGTGAATGGCTGATATTGACGAAGACGAGCTGCTGGCCGATCTTGGAATTGAAGTTGTTCCACTCAAGACAGGCAGTCGAACTCCACGCGAGGAACGCATCATCGCTGGCTTTGAGGACATTCTGCGTTTTTACCAAACCCATGGCCGCGCCCCACTGCATGGTGAAGACCGTGACATTTTTGAGCGCCTGTATGCCGTGCGCCTAGACCAGCTGCGCAAGTTGCCGGATGCACTGGCGCTGCTGGCCGCACTGGACAGCCCTGGTTTGTTGTCTGGCGCTACGTTTCAGGCAGATATAAGCGACTTGGACGAAGATGCCTTGCTGGCTCAGCTGGGGATTGGCGCGGAGGCGGGCGGCAAGCCCACCGACCAGAGCGACATTACCGTGCTGCGCAATGTTCGCTCTAGTGCTGAGAAACGTGCCGCTGAGGAAATAGCAGATCGCACGCGTTGCACCGATTTCGATAATTTCAAGCCGCTGTTCGATGAGGCTGGCGCTGGTCTGAAATCTGGCATATGGGTAAGCAGTCTTTTCGCCAAAAACGCCAGTATTGAATTGGGCGATTTCTTCATCATTGGCGGCCAGATCGCTTATGTGGCTGAAATGAACGAGGGCACCAAAACCAAGGACGGGCGCGACAACCCAAGGCTAAGGGTTATTTTTGACAACCACACAGAGAGCAATCTGTTGCTGCGTTCATTATCGCGTTCGCTGTATCCTGACGGAAATACGTCGGTGGGGCGTCGCCTTACCCGCAAGGACGATGGGCCGCTGTTTGGTAACACGGCAGAGCCTGACGACATCGCATCGGGCACCATTTATGTACTACGCAGCCAGTCCAACCATCCTTTTGTGGCTGAACATCGCGAATTGATTCATAAGATTGGCGTGACGGGCGGCAAGGTACAGGCCCGCATCGCGGGTGCAGACAAGGACGCCACTTATCTGCTGGCAGCAGTAGATATAGTCGCCACCTACAAATTGCACAATCTGAATCGAACACGTCTGGAGGGTATTTTCCACCGATTGTTTGGGGCAGCACAGCTGGACTTGACCATCGAAGATCGGTTCGGAAATCCAGTCAAGCCAAGGGAATGGTTCTTGGTGCCGCTGCACGTTATTGACGAAGCAGTTAAGCGTATTCAAGATGGGTCAGTTACCGACGTAGTTTATGACCCGAAGACAGCTCAGTTGATTGGCTAGTGCAGAAAACAGCCTTTACCCTGCCTATATCCGTGCGTGTCATGCCGTTTTATCTGCTGTACCCGCAGAACAAACACTTGGCCGCCAAAGTGCGTGTTTTGGTTGATTTTTTAATGGATAAATAGGCAGTAACCCAAGTAAATACTGCTCAAGCAGCTATCAAATTAAGAGTGCTGCACTTTAGCCAATGCACCCGCTGGGCGCTGCGCAGCGGGCAGGCCGGTAAAGGCAAAGTCTACCTCGGGCACCTTGCCGCTCATGATGTCGGCAATGGCTGCGCCAGAGCCGCAGGCGTGGGTCCAGCCTAGGGTGCCGTGGCCTGTGTTCAGGAACAGGTTGCTGGTTTTGCTGCGGCCTATGTAGGGTACGTTGCTGGGGGTGGCGGGGCGCAGGCCGGTCCAAAACTGGGCGCCTTGGCCGTCGGTCAT
>JAYSWJ010000009.1:0-6218 GCA_043718065.1 Polaromonas sp. | reverse complement strand
AAGTAGGCCTGCTAGGCATCGGCACCGTGGGCAGCGGCGTGTTCACTGTGTTGCAACGCAATTTTGACGAGATTACGCGCCGCGCAGGCCGTGGCATTGAGATCACCATGGTGGCCGATCTTGACACCGCTCGTGCTAAAGCCGTAGTTGGCGACAAAGTGCAGGTGGTGAGCGATGCACGCGCGGTAATTGCCAATCCTGATATCGACATCGTCATTGAGCTTATTGGCGGCTACGGCATCGCCAAAGCACTGGTAATGGAGGCTATTGCAGCAGGTAAGCACGTGGTCACGGCCAACAAAGCATTGCTAGCCGTGCATGGCACTGAGATTTTTCAAGCCGCTGAAGCCAAAGGCGTGATGGTGATGTTTGAGGCCGCAGTGGCTGGCGGCATCCCCATCATCAAGGCGCTACGCGAGGGGCTGACGGCCAACCGCATCCAGTGGATTGCCGGCATTATCAACGGCACTACCAACTTTATTTTGTCGGAGATGCGTGATAAGGGTTTGGACTTTAGCGTAGTGCTGAAAGAAGCCCAGCGCCTAGGCTACGCCGAGGCCGACCCTAGCTTCGACATCGAAGGCGTAGACGCTGCGCACAAAGCTACCTTGATGGCTGCCATTGGTTTTGGCATACCCGTGCAGTTTGACAAAGCACATATCGAAGGTATTACCAAGCTGACGGCTACCGATATTAAATACGCCGAGCAGCTGGGCTACCGCATCAAGCTGCTGGGCATCAGCAAGCGCCGCGACGACGTGAGCGGGATCGAGCTGCGCGTGCACCCCACGCTGGTGCCGCACAAGCGGCTGATTGCCAATGTAGAAGGCGCGATGAACGCGGTGATGGTGCAGGGCGACGCTGTAGGCACCACGCTGTACTACGGCAAAGGCGCAGGGTCAGAGCCCACCGCCAGCGCCGTGATTGCCGACCTCGTAGACATCACCCGCATGGCCAGCGCCACTGCCGCCCAGCGTGTGCCCGCACTGGCCTTTCAAAGCGGTGCAATGAGCACCACGCCCGTGCTGCCCATGGCCGACGTGGTCACAGCCTACTACCTGCGTTTAAGCGTGGCTGACGAAGCCGGCGTGCTCGCGCAAGTCACCGGCATCGTCGCTAACGCGGGTATCAGCATTGACGCAGTGCTGCAGCGCGAGGCTGACGAAGTGGGCGGCGAGGGGGCTACGTCTACCGATTTAATTATTTTGACTCACGACTGCAAAGAGTCCACGATGAATGCGGCGATGGCGCAGATGCAGGCTTTGAAGACGGTGCTGGCACCTATTGTGCGGATTCGTAAGGAAGAGTTGGCTTAATTAAGGTTGCCTATGTATGCTTGTCCCGCTTGCCAGAGTCGAACGATTAGTTTCTTTAGAAAATAGTTGTCATTTCCGGCAATACCCGCCTATTTCAAAGAGTGTGATAGCTATTTCTTTTCTCAAAGAGCTTCGGGCAGCGTGGGTATCGTTGTGTCGGCCATAGTCATTACATTGTGCGGTTTTATGACTGCTGCATTGAAATCTCCTTGGCCACTAGTATTGGGTGTAGCTGCTAGTGCAATTTTTTATGTGTGGCATTGGCATGGAGTGAAGCTTGAACCGCTATCCTCACAACAGGTTACTGCTGCTAGAAAAGCTGAGGGTGTATTCGGTATCACATGGTTATTGTTAATATTTTTTAATTGACCTCAGGTATTTGTTGGGTACGAGTGAATATAGGGTTGTGCCAGCATTCCAAATATAGTCTTCTCGAGCACTAGGGCTGTACACAAAGCATTTAAAACACGAAACTTTGACATAACTCAAACTAACTGTCGAGTTAGGCAGACGTCACCTCTTGACGCTGCCCCCAAGCAGGTAAAAAATAAGGCCCATGCAACGCCTTGTTCAGATCGTCCAAAAGCGCCTTGACGCATTACCCATGGCATGCACCTTGGTGCTGCCGGACAGCCAGCGTGTGGGCAGCCGCAGTGCGCCAATCACCTTGAAATTTAACGACTGGCGCAGCATCGCGCATTTAAGCGCTGGGCTGATTGGGCGGCTGGCGCAAGACTACGTACAAAGCCGGGTGCAGATTGAAGGCGGTTTGCGCGACCTGATGGCGCTGGCGTCGCATCTGGTGCAAGGTAATCCGACGCAGGGGAATGTATCGCATACCCCGCTGGGTTTATCGGCCATGTGGCAGCGTTTGCGGTCCAAGGCCGCGCATACGCTGGCGCGCGATGCGCAGCAAATAGCCTTTCACTACGATGTGTCGGACGACTTTTATGCTCTGTGGCTAGACCCAACGCGTGTGTATTCGTGTGCTTACTACGCCAGCGACACAATGACGCTTCAGCAAGCGCAAGAAGCCAAGCTAGACTATATTTGCCGCAAGCTGATGCTGCAACCAGGCGAGCGCATGCTGGACGTGGGCGCAGGCTGGGGTGCACTGCTGGTGTGGGCGGCGCAGCACTACGGTGTGCAGGCCACGGGCATCACGCTGTCTAAAAACCAGCATGCTTATGTTAATCAATTGATCGACGCCAAAGGCTTGCAGGGTAAAGTACATATGCATCTGCGCGACTACCGCGAGTTGGACGAATCTCAAACCTTCGACAAAATTGCCTCGGTAGGCATGTTTGAACACGTAGGCGCAGCGCATATGACAGGCTACTTTGCCAAGTTGTCGCGCTTGTTAGCGCCCGGCGGGTTAGCGTTAAACCACGGCATCACCGCAGGCAGCCCACACAACAGCCAACTCGGTGCGGGTATGGGAGATTTTATTGAACGCTACATCTTCCCCGGCGGCGAGCTGTTGCACGCCAGCGCCGTGCTGGCCCACATGGCCGATGGCGGCTTGGAAGCCGTAGACACCGAAAACCTGCGCCCCCACTACGCCCGCACGCTGTGGGCGTGGTCTGACGCGCTAGAGGCGCAGTTGCCCCGCGCCCGCGCCGTGCTGCAAGCCTGTGCAGGCGCTGCACGCGCAGAAGAAATTTTGCGCGCCTACCGGCTGTATTTGGCCGGCAGCGCCATGTGTTTTGAGCAAGGCTGGATCAGTTTGCACCAAATGCTGGCGACTAAGCCAGACATGACACAGCTATCTGCACATCAAAGCGCTTACCCTTTTGAACGCGGCTATATGTACCATTAATTAGGTATAAGGTTGCATTAGTGTTGCGCTGGAGATGGCACCATTGCAATGTCAGGCATGATAAAATCCTTTCAAAGTAATATTTTGAAAGGATTTATTATGTTTAACGCCACCTTAACCACCAAAGGTCAAACCACTATTCCCATCGAGGTAAGACAAGGGCTCAATCTACAGCCGCAGGATAAACTCAACTTTACCTTGCTGCCCGATGGCACCGTCATCATGCGGACCAAAAAAAGAGCTTTAACTGAGCTGATCGGTATCGCAGGCTATACAGGCGCTAAAGTGAGCCTAGCCAAAATGAAGTCTACCCGCGCAGCATGATTGGGCTAGACACCAACGTTATTGCCCGCATCGTACTAGCCGACGATGCTGCCCAAACCCGCCAAGCTGCCGCCATGCTAGATGCAGCGCAGGCGCGCTCTGAAGTGGTTTCGCTGAGCTTGCCAGTGGTGCTAGAGCTAGAGTGGGTGCTGCGCAGCGCAGCCAAGCTTAGTAAAACTGCCGTCATCACCACTTTGCGACATTTGCTAGAAACAGAGCTTTTGCAAATCGAGCATGAGGGCGCTTTGGAGTACGCCTTGCACCTTTATGAAGGCAGCAAGGCTGATTTTGCTGAATGCTTGTTTGCAGCCAAATACCGCATGCAGGGCTGCAGGGTGATGGTAAGTTTTGATGCGCAGGCTTGTAAATTGGATGGGGTACTAGCGCCTAGCGCTTATGGCGGGTAATACAATTGAGGTTGTTTTCTTCTGGCTACAGCTTCCATGAAATACCTCTCTACCCGCGCTCTATCGACAAATAAGGCTGACCGCAAACAGTTTTGCGACATCTTGCTAGAAGGCCTTGCGCCAGATGGTGGTTTGTATTTGCCAGAGCACTATCCGCAGCTTGACGATGCGGCTTTAAGCAAACTTCGCAAGACGTTAGCTACGCAAGGTTACGCAGGCTTGGCGTTTGAGATTTTGTCGCTGTATATCGACGACATTCCTGCAGCGGATTTAAAGGCTTTGTGCGAGAAAACCTATACCGAAAAGGTCTATGGCACTAAAGAAATCGTGCCTTTGAAGAAGCTAGACGCCGCTATCAGCCTAGAAGCGCTGTCTAATGGCCCCACGCTGGCTTTCAAAGACATGGCCATGCAGTTGCTGGGTAATTTGTTTGAATACCAGCTAGCGCGCAAAGGCGAGGAGTTGAATATTTTTGGCGCTACGTCTGGCGACACGGGTAGCGCAGCTGAATACGCGATGCGCGGCAAAAAGGGTGTGCGGGTGTTTATGACCTCGCCTGCAGGGCGCATGAGCCCGTTTCAGCAGGCGCAGATGTTCAGCCTGATGGATGCGAATATTCACAATATCACGATTGACGGCGTGTTTGATGATTGCCAAGACTTGGTGAAGGCCGTGTCGAATGATTTGGAATTTAAGCGCAAGTACAAGATTGGTACGGTCAACAGTATCAACTGGGCACGGCTGCTGGCGCAGGTGGTGTACTACTTTGCGGGGTATTTTTATGCGACTGATCCAGCATTTGGTTTTGCCGCCGGGCCGTCCCAAGGCAAAACAGCCCCCATGGGGGGCAGCGGTGACACGCCAGTGCAGAGCGTGGGGGCACGTAAGGTCAAGGTAAGTTTTACCGTGCCGTCAGGCAACTTTGGCAACGTGTGCGCAGGCCATGTGGCCCGTATGATGGGCTTGCCGATTGACAAACTGGTGGTGGCCACCAACGAAAATGATGTGCTGGATGAATTCTTTCGCACGGGGGTGTACCGCGTGCGCGGCAGTGCCGATACGCACGAGACGTCTAGCCCGTCGATGGACATTTCTAAGGCCAGCAACTTTGAACGCTTTGTATTTGACCTGATGGGCCGTGACGGGGCTAAAAACAAAGACTTGTTTTCTACGCAGCTTAATGCACAAGGCTGTTTTGACCTGAGCGAAACCGAAGCCTTTAAAACCGCGGCCAGCACCTACGGCTTTGCCAGTGGCAAAAGCACGCATGCCGACCGTTTAGCCACCATTCGAGATGTTTTTAAAAAGCACGGCATGATCATCGACACCCACACTGCCGACGGCGTAAAAGTGGCGCGTGAGCACCTCACCCCGGGGGTGCCGATGATCGTTTTAGAAACTGCGCTGCCAATTAAATTTGCCGCCACCATTGTCGAGGCCTTGGGCCGCGAGCCTGACCGCCCGGCGCAATTTATCGGCATCGAAGCTTTGCCCAAGCGTGTGGTTAATCTGCCTACTGATGCGCAAGCCATGATGGAATATATTCGCAATAATGTATAGGTTTTAGTGCTTTTAGGCCGTAGATACTGATCAAGCAGCTATGAAATTAATAGTAAATTGCGTATGGTGTTTAATAAAACGTAAGAAGCAGGCGCACTGCTCCACACTCTAAATCGCCTTCATTTTAAAATCGCACAATGAAAGTTTGTTCATGAAAGTTATCGGCTTTGCTGGGTTTTCTGGCTCTGGCAAAACCACGCTGGTCGAGAAGCTGATCCCCGAGCTGAAGGCGCGTGGCCTTCGCGTGAGCGTGGTCAAGCATGCGCACCACAAGTTTGATATTGACCAGCCCGGCAAAGACACGTTTCGCCACCGCGAGGCGGGCGCTTTTGAAGTGGTGGTGGCGTCGGGCAAGCGCTTGGCGTTGTTGCGCGAGTTTGAAAAACCTAGTGAGCTTAAAGTGCACCACCTGATTGCCGAGCTGTACGACGGCGTAGACTGGGTGCTGGTAGAGGGTTTTAAAGAAAGCGATTTGCCCAAGATTGAAGTGTGGCGGCCCGCGCTAGGCAAGCCCGCGCTGTACGATACCGACGACTTTATCGTAGCCATTGCCACGGATGCACCCCAGCAGATTAGCCAAGGCACCCAGCGCCCAGTACTAGACTTGGGCAACGCGCAAGCTGTGGCGCAGTGGTTGGTCGACAATGGGGACAGGTTTGACTATGACAACACCAAGTACCTTTGACAAACAACTGTGATGACCCCATCCGCTAAATTTCCACCGCTGCGGTCGCTAGACGACGCCTTAGCTGAACTGCTGGGCAAAGTAACGCCGCTGCTGGGCCATGAGCT
>JAYSWJ010000080.1:0-5269 GCA_043718065.1 Polaromonas sp. | reverse complement strand
GAAAAACATTTGTACGAAAGCGAAGAGAACGAAAAAATTGCCGCCAATAAATGGACCAATGTGATCGACTTTTGCGACTGGATGGCCAAACGCTGCGGGGGCGATATAGAAGATGCTGGCGGCACCACCATGACGCTAGAGACTAAAACCCTGCTGGAAGTGGTGCAAACCATCTCGCTATTGTCAACGCTGACCGAGCGCGAGAAAGACCAAAACGTGGTCACTCTGTCGACCCTGCACGCAGCCAAGGGCCTAGAGTGGCCGCACGTCATCATGGCTGGCGTTAGCGAAGGCATGCTACCTTTCAAACTAGGCGACGACGACGCCAGCAGCACCGACGCTAAAGCTGCTGCCAACGAGAGCATCGCCGCACGCTTGCAAGAAGAGCGCCGCCTGATGTATGTAGGCATTACCCGCGCGCAGCGCACCCTGGCGGTAAGCTGGCCCAAGAAAAAGAAAAAAGGCCGCGATATGGTGAGCGCGCAACCTAGCCGCTTTATTGCCGAGATGGCGCTAGAGCAAAACACCGTTAAAGAAGACCCACGCGAAAAACTCAAAGCGCTGCGTGCAGAATTTGCCCTTAAATCTGCCGCCAGTGCTGAGGCGGCTAAGGCTGCGGTATGACAAGTCGTGTGCTTAGCCGTAAAGTAGTTACTATTTATTTCATAGCTGCTCTAGCAGGTTCTACAGCCTGCACAGCCCAAAACACCCTTAAAAATGACCTGCACACAGCCTTTGATACTAAGTGTTTGGTAGCCAACCAAGTGCTGGCTATGCACTTGTACGGCGCATGGCAGGTAGAGCTGTCTGCTATGCCGTCTGCCACAGACAAAGCAGGTACGTCTGCACAACCAGCGCGCGCCAGCATGGTGCTGGCAAAAAACCCCGACTATGACGATTCGCTGGGCGGCTGGCTGCTGTGGAATGGCCGCAAAATTTCAGTAGTAGGCGATATCGATGACGGTAGTTTTAGCCTAGAAGAATCCGACGATGGCACGCGCATCAGCGCGGTGTGGGAAGGCCAAGTAGCCCCAGGTAGCTGCAGCAAAGCCATTACCGGCACACGGCGCGAGGGCGAGGTGACAACACTGTTTGTACTGCGCAAGGCTACTGGCTGGAACTGAAACAGTTCACTAGAAGATCCCTAAAAAATTTCTCTGTCAAATCTTCTCCATAAAAAAGGCCCGCTCAAAGCGGGCCTAACTTTTCAAGGAGATATTTTTTGAGATTAACGGTTGTACGCTGTCTCGCCGTGCGAGGTAATGTCCAAACCTTCGCGTTCGTCTTCTTCAGGTACGCGCAGGCCAATCACCAAATCCACCAGCTTATAGGCCACGATAGACACTACGCCCGACCACACAATGGTGAGCATGACGGCTTTGAACTGAATCCACACTTGCGATGCAATGCTGTAAGCCTCTGGCGTCACCATGGTGGCAGTCACCCAGTCGCCCATGGCGCTAGGGCCACCCAGCGATGGTGATGCAAATACACCGGTGAGCAATGCGCCCACAATGCCGCCCACGCCGTGCACGCCAAACACGTCCAGCGAGTCGTCAGCGCCTAGCATTTTCTTCAAGCCGCTCACGCCCCACAGGCAGGCAAAACCAGCTACTGCACCAATCACCAAACCGCCGCCAATGCCTACGTTACCCGCAGCAGGCGTGATAGCCACTAAGCCCGCCACTGCGCCTGAAGCAGCGCCCAGCATAGAGGCTTTACCTTTGTGCAGTGCCTCGCCTACGCACCATGCCAGCATGGCGGCTGCGGTAGCGACGAAAGTGTTCATAAAGGCCAGCGCCGCAAAGCCGTTAGCTTCTAGGGCCGAGCCGGCGTTAAAGCCAAACCAACCTACCCACAGCAAGGCAGCGCCCACCATGGTGAGTGTCAGGCTGTGCGGTGCCATGGCTTCTTTGCCATAACCAATACGCTTGCCGATCATGAAGGCACCGACAATACCAGCTACAGCAGCGTTGATGTGCACTACGGTGCCGCCTGCAAAGTCTAGCGCGCCCCACTGCCAGATCATGCCGGCTTTGGCGTTCATGGCGTCAGCAACTTCTTTGGTGGCGTAGGCGTCAGGGCCCATCCAGAACCACACCATGTGTGAGATTGGCAGGTAGCTGAAGGTAAACCACAGCACCATAAACGCCAGCACTGCAGAAAACTTAGCGCGCTCAGCAAAAGCACCTACGATCAAGCAGCAAGTGATGCCTGCAAACGTCGCTTGAAATGCTGCAAACAAGATCTCTGGAATGACTACACCCTTGCTGAAAGTGGCTGCATTGGCAAAGGTTCCAGCCACGTTGTCCCAAACGCCTTTCATAAACAAACGGTCAGTTCCGCCAATAAACTGATTGCCTTCGGTAAACGCAAAGCTATAACCGTAGATCACCCACAGCACCGCAATCAGCGAGAAGGTGACCATGACTTGCATCAGCACCGACAGCATGTTTTTGCTGCGCACCAAGCCGCCGTAGAACAGCGCCAAGCCTGGCACGGTCATCATGATCACCAGCAGGGTGGCTACCATCATCCAGGCGGTGTCGCCTTTGTTGGGCACGGGGGCAGGGGCAGAGGCTGCGGGGGCAGACGCTGCAGCTGCTGGGGCAGCTACTGATTGGGCAGCGGCTGCAGGTGTGGCTGGGGCCGCTGCCGTGGCAGCCGCAGCTGGAACTGTTGCAGCCAAGGTCATCTCAACTGCTCGCGCTTCGTCTGGGTTGCCCGCTTTGTTCGTATCATCGGGCTTTTTCAGCACAATACGGTCTTCGGCCACGCCTGCGGCTTTAAGCGCATCACGCACCGCAAAAGCGCGCTGCTTGGACAGCTCGGCATTCTTGGCCGGGTCGCCCGAGGGGTCGTTGTAACCCGACAGTTGCACTTGGGCGTCTTTGTTGGTAGTTAAAAACTCGGCTACTTTTTTAACCGCGTCGGCAGAATCTGCAGGGGTGTCTACTTTGCCAGAGGCAAACAGCACCTTAGCGGTGGGGAAATCAGCGGCAAATGCCTGACCAGCCCACAATGTGAAGGCCAGTGTAAAAAGAGAAATAATATTTTTCATGTTACTTTTCATGTTGTTGGTCCTGTGAATTTACAAGGCTTCTTTGCCGGTTTCACCCGTACGAATGCGCACCACTTGCTCCAAGTCGTACACAAAAATTTTGCCGTCACCGATCTTGCCGGTACGGGCTGCGCCTTCTACCGCTTCGATCACGCGCTCGACCAAGTCGTCAGACACGGCGGCTTCGATTTTGACTTTGGGTAAAAAATCCACCACATACTCTGCACCACGGTACAGCTCGGTATGGCCTTTTTGGCGGCCAAATCCTTTGACCTCGGTAACGGTAATGCCCTGCACACCCATGCCCGACAGTGCTTCGCGCACTTCATCTAGCTTGAACGGCTTAATAATGGCAGTAACTAACTTCATAGTGTCTCCTTCTTTCAAAAATTAGAGCTGTATTTCAGACCCAACACAAAGCCTGTTTTACCCAAGCTTTTGTGAGCTGGCATGATGTTGGCAGGGAGCTGTTATGTGTCATTAAGCACGGAACATGCCATGTATAAAACACCACACAAAGAGCAACAGCGCTGTACAAAAACTAAAAGCTGTATTAAATTACAGTAAATTGTCATCGCGTGATTGTTGCAATACGTTAATCAATAAGCAGTGCACAGTAAAAATATTTAATGCACCAAAATAAGGATTTAATTTGTGACTGGCTTTGTTTTGGTGCATTCTCGCGCATTATTAGGCTTGCAGGCTCCGTCTGTACAGGTCGAGGTGCATTTAGCCAACGGCCTGCCCAGCCTTACTTTGGTAGGCTTGGCCGACACCGAGGTGAAAGAAGCGCGTGAACGCGTGCGCTCGGCTATTGCCAACGCCGGCCTGGAATACCCCAGCAACAAGCGCATCACCGTTAACTTAGCCCCCGCTGATTTACCCAAAGACTCTGGCAGGTTCGACTTACCCATCGCGCTGGGCATTTTGGCAGCCAGCGGGCAAATTGACGCGGCGCGGCTGCACGGCTATGAGTTTGCGGGCGAGCTGTCGCTGTCGGGCGATTTGCGGCCCGTGCGCGGAGCCCTGGCCATGGCGTTGGCCACCTCACAAGCCAGCGCCACCGACAGCCATGCCAGCGCACCCGTAGCCCGCGCCGTCACGCGCCTAGTGCTGCCCGAGGCCAGCGCCAAAGAAGCCGCGCTGGTGCCTGACGCGCAGATTTATGCGGCTAAGCATTTGCTAGACGTGGTGGTACAATTTCTGCCGCAGCCTAAAAGTACCGACGAGTCGCAAACCAGCGCACCTGCCGAACCGTGGACACGCCTAGCCTATACCACGCCCACCGTGCAGCCTAATCTGCGCGACATGGCCGATGTGAAAGGCCAAAGCGGCCCCAAGCGGGCGCTAGAGATTGCAGCCGCTGGTGGCCACAGCGTGCTGATGGTGGGACCACCGGGGTCGGGCAAATCTATGCTGGCGCAGCGCTTTGCCAGCTTGCTGCCGCCCATGCGCACACAGCAGGCACTTGAATCTGCCGCTGTGCTTAGCATGGCGGGTAAGTTCAAAATAGAGCACTGGGCGCAGCGCGTGGTGCAGTCGCCGCACCACACTGCCAGTGCGGTGGCATTGGTAGGCGGGGGTTCGCCACCCAGGCCCGGCGAAATTTCACTAGCGCATGAGGGAGTTTTGTTTCTTGATGAGCTGCCCGAATTTCCCAGAGCCGCACTGGAAGCTTTGCGTGAGCCGCTAGAAACTGGCACCATCAGCATATCGCGTGCGGCCATGCGATCAGAATTTCCGGCGCGCTTTCAGTTGATTGCGGCGATGAACCCCTGCCCCTGCGGCTACTTAGGTTCGCGCCTAAAAGCCTGCCGCTGCACGCCAGACCAAGTGGCCCGCTACCAAGGCAAGCTGTCAGGCCCGCTGATGGACCGCATCGACATCCATGTAGAAGTAGCCGCTTTGGCCAGCGAAGACTTGCTGCAAGCCGGGCCAGGTGAGGCCAGCGGCCCTGTTTCTGAACGCGTACACGCAGCCCAGCAGCGCAGCCTGACGCGGCAGGGCAAAGCTAACCACAGCTTGGCCGGGCAAGAAATCGACACGCATGTAGCGCTAGACGATGCATCACGCAAATTTCTGAATACTGCTGCCACACGCCTAGGCTGGTCGGGCCGGTCTACCCACCGTGCGCTGAAGGTGGCGCGCACCATTGCCGATTTAGCCAGCGCGCAGAACGTGCAGGTAACGCACATTGCCGAGGCCATA
>JAYSWJ010000079.1:0-5286 GCA_043718065.1 Polaromonas sp. | reverse complement strand
AGCGCCGCCGCCGTGGACAACTCTGCACCTTTGTGAAACCGCCCGGCTTCCACTTATAAATCGGGGTTTGTTGTTCAGACAACCGGTGCCACTTCTCATGGCTTGCGCCTCTGCCAAGGTTACGTCGTCTACCGCCAAGGCGGCGGTAGGTGCAAGTACTAATATCGGCAACAAAAATGCACACAGTTAAGGTACAAATTTCATGAAATATCTCAAGTTATTGTTAAAGTTATTTGAGCCAAAGCAGTTTTGCGATAACTCAAAAAATACTTTAGGCCTTACAAACAGAAACAGCAACAGGCTAAACCACTTACCAGTGTGCCAAGTTGAGAAAACTTTCTGATAACTGTGTCGAGAAGTTAAGCCTTGCACGCGCTGCATCTGTTGTGTTGGCAAAACTAAGTAGCCAAGAACCGTTACTATCTATGCTGTTAGTTTGTCGATCTGGCAAAGAATTAACCCATTTATTAACCTTACGATCTATTTATGAAACTATATTATTCTGCCGGCGCTTGCTCTTTGTCACCGCATATCGCTTTGGAAGAATCGGGTTTAGCCTATGAGGCCATCTCTGCGCCCACCGCGACGCACAAGCTAGCTGACGGCACCGACTATTACAAGATCAACCCGTTAGGCTATGTGCCGCTGCTGGTGTTAGATGACGGGCGTCAATTGCGCGAAGGCCCGGCTATCGTGCAATATATTGCTGACCAAGTACCTGATAAACACTTGGCACCTGCCAACGGCACGTTTGAACGATCCAAGCTGCAAGAATGGTTGACCTTTATTGGCACGGAGCTGCACAAAGGTTTTTCTCCTTTGTTTAACCCCGCCACCCCAGAAGAATACAAAACTATTGCAAAGACCAAGCTGATAGAGCGCCTCAAGTTCACAGACGGTTTGCTGGGGGGCCAAAACTACGTAATGGGTAGCGCCTATTCGGTAGCTGACGCTTATCTTTTCACAGTGACTAATTGGGCCGCTTATGTGAAGGTGGATTTATCAGCTTTCACAAATCTCCTGGCTTTGCGCGCACGCGTGGCCGCTCGCCCCGCTGTGGTTGCCGCTATGAAGGCTGAAGGCTTAATAAAGTAAAAATAGTGCGGGTGTGGCGGCATAATCACGGGTTGCCCCACGCCATGCTAGACATCACTTTCCCCGAATCCCTGCCCGTATCTGCTCGCCGCGACGAGATAGCGACAGCTATTGCACAACACCAGGTGGTCATTGTGTGCGGCGAGACGGGGTCGGGCAAGACGACGCAGCTGCCCAAGATTGCTTTGGCATTAGGCCGCGGTAAGCTTAACTATCCCCCCGGCAAGGGCCGGCTGATAGGCCACACCCAGCCGCGCCGAATAGCCGCCACATCAGTGGCCAAGCGCATTGCCGAGGAGCTGAAAACGCCGCTGGGCGATGTGGTGGGCTATAAGGTGCGGTTTCAAGACCGGCTATCGCGTGATGCCTCGGTCAAGCTGATGACCGACGGTATTTTGCTGGCCGAGACGCAGGGCGACCCTGATTTAAAGGCGTACGACACGCTGATCATTGACGAGGCGCATGAGCGGTCACTGAACATTGACTTTCTGCTGGGGTATTTAAAGCAGCTTTTGCCGCGCAGGCCCGACCTCAAAATTATCGTGACCTCAGCCACGATTGATGCAGACAGGTTTGCACGGCATTTCGAAAGTACCAAAGGCCCAGCACCCGTCATCATGGTCAGCGGCCGCATGTTCCCGGTAGAGCAGCGCTACCGACCGTTTGAAGAAAGCCGTGACTACGACCTGAACAGCGCCATTTGCGATGCCACCGACGAACTGTGGCAAGGCGGTGGGGGTGGCGACATACTGGTCTTTTTACCTGGCGAGCGCGAAATCCGCGAGGCCGCAGACCATTTGCGCAAACATTTGGCGCACCAGCCGCTGCACCGCAATGCCGATGTCATCCCGCTGTTTGCGCGGCTCAGCCAGCAAGAACAAGACCGCGTGTTTGACGTGGGCAACGGTAAACGCATCGTGTTGTCCACCAACGTAGCCGAAACCTCGCTTACCGTGCCGGGCATTCGCTATGTGATTGACGCAGGCACAGCGCGCGTGAAGCGCTACAGTTTTAGGAATAAGGTTGAACAGCTATTGGTAGAGCCGATAGCCCAAGCCGCAGCCAACCAGCGCGCGGGCCGCTGCGGGCGTGTGGCCGATGGTATTTGCATTCGCCTGTACGAGCAGCAAGATTTTGATGCACGGCCTAAATTTACCGATCCTGAAATTTTGCGCTCATCGCTTGCAGGTGTGATCTTGCGCATGAAGGCGTTGCGCTTGGGCCATGTAGAAGACTTCCCTTTCATCGAGCCGCCACCGCGCCGCGCCATTGCTGACGGCTACGACTTGCTGCAAGAGCTGGGTGCCGTGGACGAGCAAAACGAATTAACGCAACTGGGCGATGAGCTGTCGCGCCTGCCGCTAGACCCGCGCGTAGGCCGCATGATTATCGAGGCGCGCAGCCGCAACGCGCTGGACGAGGTGCTGGTGATCGCCAGTGCGCTAAGCGTGCAAGACGTGCGTGATCGGCCCATGGAGGCGCAGCAGCAGGCCGATGAAGCGCATAAAAAGTTTGACGACGAAAAGAGTGAGTTCAGCGGCTATCTCAAGCTTTGGGGTTGGATCAACGCTGCGCGCGGTGGCGATGGCAAAGAGCACAAGCTGAGCAACCGCCAATACGAGCAACTGTTGCGCCAAAACTTTGTCAACATCCGCCGCGTACGCGAATGGCGTGACATTTATTCGCAACTGCACACCGTGGTGTCTGAGCACAAATGGAAGCTTAACGAGCGGCCGGCAAGTTATGAGCAATTGCATTTGTCGATGCTGTCAGGCTTGCTGGGCAATATTGGCTGGAAGCTAGAAGACGAAGATGTGTACTTGGGCGCGCGCGGTATCAAGTTTTACCGCCATCCGGGGGCTAACCTTAGCAAGAAGCCGGGCCGCTGGATTGTGGCGGCTGAGTTGGTAGACACCTCGCGCTTGTTTGGCCGGGGCATTGCCGCTATTGAGCCGCAGTGGATAGAGCAGGTGGGTGGCCATTTACTTAAAAAACAATTACTTGACCCACACTGGGAAAAGAAAAATGCAGAAGTTGTTGCGTTAGAACGCGCTACGTTGTATGGCATCGTCATCTACAGCAGCCGTCGCGTGAACTTTAGCAAGGTAGACCCTGTGGCTGCGCGGGAGGTTTTTATCCGCGAGGCGCTGGTAGATGGCGAATGGGACACCAAGCTGCCATTTTTAGCGCATAACGCCAAGCTGCTTAAACAAGTAGAAGACATAGAGCACAAGGCGCGCCGCCAAGACGTGCTGGTAGACGACGAGCTGATCTACGCCTACTACGACCAGCAAGTGCCAGCAGCGGTGTGCAGCGGCTACTTGATGGAGCAGTGGTATCGAGATGAAGTAAAAAAACAGCCGCAGCTATTGCACCTTACACGCGAAGAGCTGATGCGCCACGAGGCGGCGGGCATTACCACGCAGGCTTTTCCCAAAACTATTCGTTTGGGCGGCGTGGACTGCCGCGCCACCTACCTGCACGAGCCGGGTGATGCACGCGACGGTATTACGGTAGAGCTACCGCTTTTTGCGCTCAACCAAGTCAACGACGAGCGCTGCGAATGGCTGGTGCCTGGCATGCTGCAAGCCAAAATTCTTGCGCTGATCAAAAGCCTGCACCAGCGCCCGCGATCGCGCCTAGTGCCGCTGCCCGACAGCGCTGCACGGCTGTATGCGGTCGTTAGCGAGCCTGCTGCGTATGGCGCTAACAGCTTGGTAGATGCCTTGCTGAAACTATGCCGCGACAGCACGGGTGTGGATATCAAACGCGGCGATTTTAAGCTAGAAATGTTGCCTGCGCATTTGTTTATGAACTTTCGGGTGGTGGACGAACATGGCCGCCAGCTAGGCACGGGGCGCAACTTGGCCGCGCTGAAGGCTGAACTGGGTGCGCAAGCCCGCGGTGCATTTGCGTCGCTGGCTGCGTTGTCCAGCGTAGCAGGGCAGCTACCCAAGAGTATGGCCTCCGAGGGGCAAAATAATAAGATAAATAGTGCTATAACCCAAGTAAATACTGCTCAAGCAGCTATTAAATCAGTAGTGGCACCAGCCTTGCAGTCAGACCAACGTTACACCGCATGGACCTTTGGCGAGCTGCCAGAGCTGATGGAGATTCAGCGCAAATCGGGCAAGGGTGCCGCAGAGCAGGTGCAAACCCTGATCGGCTTTCCTGCATTGATAGACCATGGCGATGCCGTCAGTATCGAGGTGTTTGACGAGCCCGACGTGGCCGCTGCCAAGCACCGCGCTGGCCTGCGCCGCCTGTGTGCACTGCAGATTAAAGATGCACTGAAATACCTTGAGAAAAATATTCCTGACTTGCAAAAAATGTCGGTGGCCTACATGTCGCTAGGTAGCGCAGATGAGCTGAAAGCGCAGATTATTGACGTGGCGCTGGACAAAGCTTTTTTGCTAGACCCACTGCCCACCAATGCAGACGACTTTAAGCGCCGCATCGACGAAGGCCGTGGTCGCTTGACCCTGATTGCCAACGAAGTGGCCCGCCTGTGCGGTGCTATTTTGATCGAATACGCAGCGGCCGCCCGTAAAATTAAAGATACTAAAAACGCACCCGACGCTACGACGGACGCCGCCCAGCAACTGCAGCGCCTGATGCCCAAACGATTTTTGGCCACCTCAACCTACACCCAGCTGCAGCACTTTCCGCGCTACCTTAAAGCCATTACCCTGCGCTTGGAAAAATACCGCACCGACCCTGCGCGCGACGCCACACGCCTGGTTGAATTAAAGCCGCAAGAGCAGCGCTTTTATCGCCTACTGGCAGAGCGCAAGGGCGTGCTAGACAGCCGCCTGACCGAGCTGCGCTGGCTGCTAGAAGAGCTGCGCGTGAGCTTTTTTGCGCAAGAGCTGCGTACGCCGCAGCCAGTGAGCACCAAGCGGCTGGACAAAGTGTGGGCGCAGTTGATGCAGTAATTCCATTCCGTTTTTTTTCTTTGTCTTCTACGGTCTCTGGCAGGCGGTGCTTCTTCAGCTACGCGAAAGATTGGTGTTCTAGTTCTTGTACAGAGGCTGGCAGGCAGTGCTACTTCAGCTGCGCGGAAGATAGATACTCTTGTTTTTGTACGGGAGCTGGCAGGCGGCGTACTCAGCGCAGCGGCATAAAGGGGGAGTCGGCGGCCCTAGGCCGCCACGGAGGACAGCCGCGTAGCTGAGTACGCCGCCTGCCAGC
>JAYSWJ010000078.1:0-38651 GCA_043718065.1 Polaromonas sp. | reverse complement strand
TGATTTAGCCACTTTTTTGGCGCTCGATTTCGGCTTGAAACGAACCGGCGTAGCAGTGGGGAACCGCTTGACACGAAGTGCGCAACCTCAAGGCAGCGTTCATGCAGAAGGTGATGCGCGTTTCACCAAAATCGCCGACTTGCTGCGTGAATGGCAGCCCGACGCACTGGTGATCGGCGTGCCGTTTCATCCTGACGGCGCGGAGCACGACAACACCCATCGCGCTAGGCGTTTTGGCCGTCAATTGCATGGGCGTTTCAACTTGCCGGTGTTCGAGGTGGACGAGCGCTACAGCACCACCGAGGCCTTGTCGATGGGTGCAAAAGATGCTGATGCTGCCTCTGCCTGCATTATTCTGGAACAGTTTTTAAGAGGTCTGGATTGAATCTCCAATTGAACGCCCAGGCCCTTTATGGCAGCTTGCTCGATGGCGTGAAGTCCCTTTTGGGCCCACAAACGCGACTGGTGGGCATTACCTCAGGCGGTGCGTGGCTGGCCGAGGCGTTGCACAAAGACCTAGGTTTGCCCGGCAAGCACGGCGTGATCTCATCTGCTATGCACCGCGACGACTTTGCCCAGCGCGGCCTGGCCAACAGCGCGCAAACGCAAATTCCGTTTGACGTGAACGGGGCTGATATTATTTTGCTAGACGACGTGCTGTACACCGGCCGCACCATTCGCGCGGTGCTCAACGAGCTGTTTGATTTTGGCCGCCCCGCCAAAGTGCAGTTAGCCGTGCTGGTAGACCGTGGCGGCAGGCAACTGCCGGTAGAAGCCAGCTTTGCCGCTGCCCGCGTAGCCTTGCCACCGAAGCAGCAACTGGCGTTGGCCCGCAGCGACGATGGCAAGCTAAGCTTTCAAGTGCAGAGCGTGGAAAAACTATAAGAAAGACCATAAAAATGCTCTACAAACGCAACCCCCAGCTCAATAAAAACGGCGAACTGATTCACCTGCTGTCCACCGAAGGCTTATCTAAAGCTATCCTCACGCACATTCTCGATACGGCGGCCAACTTTGTCAGTGTGAGCGACCGCGAGGTGAAGAAGGTGCCACTGCTGCGCGGTAAAAGCGTGTTCAATTTATTCTTTGAAAACTCTACCCGTACCCGCACCACGTTTGAGATTGCGGCCACGCGGCTAAGCGCCGATGTGATCAACCTCGACATCGCCCGGTCGTCGGCCAGCAAAGGCGAGTCGCTGTTGGACACTATTGCCAACCTCAGCGCCATGGCCGCCGACATCTTTGTAGTGCGCCACGGTGAATCAGGCGCGCCGTATTTGATCGCCCAGCACGTTGCTCCCCATGTGCATGTGGTCAACGCTGGCGACGGCCGCCACGCGCACCCCACGCAAGGCCTGCTAGACATGTACACCATTCGCCACTACAAAGGCGACTTTGCTAACCTCACGGTAGCCATCGTCGGCGACGTGCTGCATTCGCGCGTAGCACGCTCGGACATTCATGCATTGACCACGCTAGGCTGCGCCGAAGTACGTGTCGTCGGCCCCAAAACACTGGTACCTGGCGACATGGCGCAAATGGGCGTACGCGTGTGCCACACGCTGGAAGAGGGTATTAAAGACGCCGACGTCATCATCATGCTGCGCTTGCAAAGCGAGCGCATGAGCGGCGCGCTGCTACCGTCTAGCCAAGAGTATTTCAAAAGCTTTGGCCTAACACCTGGAAAATTATTGCTGGCCAAACCAGACGCTATCGTCATGCACCCTGGCCCGATTAACCGAGGCGTGGAGATTGATTCTGCCGTGGTGGACGGCAAGCAAAGCGTGATCTTGCCGCAAGTAACCTTTGGTATTGCGGTGCGCATGGCGGTGATGAGCATAGTGGCGGGTAATGAGGCGTAAATCTTGAGGCGTAAATTTCGAGCCGTAAATTAAAGCTGATGAGGAAACTAAAAAAATGAAAATACTGATCCAAGGTGGCCGCGTCATCAACCCGGCCACAGGCTTTGATGAGGTATGCGACATCGCCATTGCTGCAGGTCGCATCGTGTCGATCAAAAATATTCCAGCAGACTTTGCACCCAGCAAAACCATCAACGCCAAAGGCTGCGTCGTAGCGCCCGGCCTGGTTGACCTGTGCGCCCGCCTGCGCGAGCCCGGCTACGAGCACGAAGGCATGCTAGAAAGCGAGCTGGGTGCAGCAGTAGCAGGCGGCGTTACGTCACTGGTGTGTCCGCCCGACACCGACCCCGTGCTAGACGAGCCGGGCTTGGTAGAAATGCTGAAGTTTCGCGCCGAAAAGCTGCACCAGTCGCGTGTGTTCCCGCTAGGTGCACTCACGCGTAATTTGCAAGGCGAAACGCTGACCGAGATGGCCCAGCTGACCGAGGCGGGCTGCGTAGGGTTTGGCCAAGCTGAGGTGCCACTGGCCAACACGCAGGTGCTGCAGCGCGCCATGCAATATGCCGCCACGTTTGGCTACACCGTGTGGCTGCGACCACAGGAACTGCACTTGGGCAAAGGCGTAGCCGCCAGCGGCGCGCTGTCCACGCGGCTGGGCTTAGCGGGCGTGCCGGTAGCGGCTGAGACGATAGCACTGCACACTATTTTTGAGCTGATGCGCGCGCTGGGCGCAAATATACGCAACGGCAGCCGGCCAGCCGCCGAGGCACGCAACAGTAGCCAGCCAGCTGCCCAGGCTGGCCCCCGTGTACACCTGTGCCGCATCAGCAGTGCCGCCGGTGTGGCGCTGGTACGCGCCGCCAAAGCCGATGGGTTGCGCGTGACGTGCGACGTCAGCATCAACTCGCTGCACTTGACTGAAGGCGACATTGGCTACTTTGACAGCCGCGCCCGCTTGTGCCCGCCACTGCGCCAGCAGCGCGACCGCGACGCACTGCAAGCCGCGCTGGCCGACGGTACGATTGACGTGCTGGTCAGCGACCATAACCCAGTGGAGGCCGATGCCAAAAACCTGCCCTTCGCCGAGGCCGAACCGGGCGCCACAGGCCTAGAGCTGCTGCTTAGCTTGGCGCTGGCATGGGGCGAAGCATCTGGCCAGAATTTGCTTCAAACTATGGCCCGCGTGACCAGCGCGCCTGCCCAAGTGTTGGGCGAATCATTAGGCACCCTGCAGGCCAGCTTGGGCCAGTTGGTGGCAGGTGGTGTAGCCGACGTGTGCGTGTTTGACCCCGTAGCGCAGTGGAGCGTCAGTAGCGGCGTGTTAAAAAGCCAAGGCAAGCACACACCGTTTGCGCACGACATGGGCGGCATGCCAATGCAGGGGCGCGTGCGGTGTACCATCGTTAGCGGGCATGTAGCGTATGAAGCTGCTGGTGCATAGTGCAAGCTAAGTAGACTTACTATAAATTGCATAGCTGCTTGAGCAGTATCTACGGCCTAGAACCTTGATTTGACTAATAAAAACTAATGCTAAACAGGTTGTTTTACACAGGCAGCGCATTGCTTAAAACAGTGCGGTGCACCACCCATTTGCTGCGCGGTATGTTGACGATTCGCCTGCATTTTGCATCTGCTACTACAACACAAAAGCAGCAACACATCGCCCGTTGGGCGCAAGATTTTTTAAAGATTTTGGATGTGCAATTGCGCATTATTGGCAGCGCTGTCACCACTGGCCCGCTACTGGTAGTGTCTAACCATATTTCGTGGCTAGACATCTTGGTGATGTTGGCGGTGCAGCCAGTACGGTTTGTGTCAAAGGCTGAGATTAAACGCTGGCCGTTAATTGGCTGGCTGGCCACCAACGCAGGCACGCTGTACATAGAGCGTGCTTCGCGCCGCGACGCAATGCGTGTAGTGCACCATATTGCCGATGCGCTAAAACCTGCCACGCCAGACCACGCGCCCTACATCATTGCGGTGTTTCCAGAGGGCACCACGACGGATGGCAGTGTGGTGTTGCCGTTTCATGGCAATTTGATTCAAGCAGCGTTGTCGGCAGGTGCACTGGTGCAGCCTGTGACTTTGCGTTTTTGTGACACGGACACTGGGGCTTTGAGCATGACCCCGGCGTATATTGATGACGATACGTTGATCAGCTCGGTATGGCGTTTACTGTCGTCACCGCCTGTGCTTGCCAATGTGTCGTTTCATGCGGTGGACGCTGCGAATGGGCGGGACCGGCGGGCTTGGGCTGCGGATTTACAGCGGGTGGTAGCTACTGGCTTGGTCATCTAATTCGGGTCGAGATTACTTGCTTCGCAGGCGAGATGGTGTATGCCAATCGCCCTCATACTGGGCATACCAGAAATCGGTCGATCGGCATACACCATCTCGCCTGCACACAAGGTGGCGCGCTACCGGTGTTGTACGCGACCACATTGCAGAATTACCGGCAGCACACGACCATGACAGCCGGCCCAGTTTGGTGTTTGTCGCCCGACCGATTTCTGGTACCCCCAGTATGAGGGCGGGTGATAAACACCAAACTGGGCTAGCGCTACAAAACGTCGAGCAAAACACTGGGCCAACGCTACAGCACGTCCAACGAAACCTTATTCAAACCCAAACGCAAACGCAAACAAAAAACCTACTCACTAGCAAACGTCACCACATGGTCCACCTCGGGCCGTATGCCTATCCATTCGCCCAACTTATGGTCATGGTGACTCGGCACATGGGCCATCACCGTCTCGCCGGTTTTCAATTTCAGCGTGTACAAAAACTCATTACCGCGAAACGCCTTGCGCACGATTTGCGCTTGCACCGGCGAGGCGTCGTCGTGGATGATGTCGTCGGCGCGCAGCAGCACATCGCACTGGCCTACGGGCAGCTTGGCCAGCTCAGCCAGACTCATGTCGTGCAGTTCACCCAAGGGTGTAACTACGTGCTTGTGCACAGCACCGTTTTCTTCGTGTACCTCTACCGTGGCTTTAGAAAACACGCCGTGGCCGATAAAGTCTGCTACAAATCGCGTAGCAGGGCGATGGTACAGCGTGTAGGCATCGGCCCACTGGTGCAACGCGCCCTGGTGCATTACGCCGATCACATCGCCTATGGCAAACGCCTCTAACTGATCGTGCGTGACAAACAAGGCAGTGGCACCGGCGGCTTTTAAAATGCCGCGCACTTCATGGGCTAGGCGCTCGCGCAAATCTACGTCTAGGTTAGAAAACGGCTCGTCTAACAGCAGCAATTGCGGCTTGGGCGCCAGCGCCCGCGCTAGCGCTACGCGCTGCTGCTGGCCGCCCGATAATTCGTGTGGATAGCGTCGGCGTACATCCCCCAAGCCCACCAGGTCTAGCACCTCGCCCACACGGGCTTGGCGCTCTTTTTTGGGCCAGTCATAGATGCCAAAGCCCACGTTTTGCCCAACATCCAGGTGCGGGAACAGGGCATAGTCTTGAAACACCATGCCAATACGGCGCGCCTCGGGTGCCAGCGACTTGCCCGGTGTACTGACAGTGCTGCCCGCTAAAATAATTTCGCCTGCTGTCAAAGGCTCTAGCCCCGCCACCGCGCGCAGCAAGGTGGTTTTGCCGCAGCCCGACGGGCCAATCAGCACGCCAATTTGCCCTGCGTGCAGGCCAAACGATACGTCTGCTACCGCTGCCACCGTGGTTTGCGATGTGCGGCCTGTGTACTGCGCAGACAGGTGGCGAAGGTCTAAAAACATAAGGGGATTCTAGATGATTACAATTCTCATTTGGATTCCAACGGGCTTAGAGAGAACTTCTGGACGCGAAGGGCGCTAAGGTTACGCGAAGGACGCGAAAGGAATACCAAATTATTTTTTACTTATCGCCTGTACTGTCTGTCTGCATTCAACTGAATATTTTTGGTTTTCTTTCGCGTCCTTCGCGTAGTTTTCGCGCCCTTCGCGTAGTTTTCGCGCCCTTCGCGTCCGGAAGTTAAATTCTTAAAATTAGCAACCGCATTCCATTTTGAAACGCTTAATCCAAATCCCACTTTTACTCGTTGCCGCTCTGATTGTGCTGCCGGTGCTGGCCGTGTTGGCGTCGGTGCTGCAGCCCAACGTGGTTAGCACGCAAATCTTGCGCGAGATGGCGTCTACCGTGTTGCCGCAGTACGCTTTTACCTCCATTGCGCTGTGCTTGATGGTGGCGGTGGGCGTGGGCTTGCTAGGGTCGGCTACGGCGTGCGCTGTGACTTTGTTTGACTTTCAAGGGCGCAAAATATTCGAGTGGGCGTTGCTGCTGCCACTGGCCATGCCGGCCTATGTGGTGGCCTATGCGTACACCGACTTTTTGCAGTACGCCGGGCCTGCGCAAACCTGGCTGCGCAGCACGCTAGGGCTGCAGGGCCGCGTGCTGCCCGAGGTGCGCAGCTTAGGCGGGGCGGTGCTGGTGTTTGTGGTTACGCTGTACCCGTATGTGTACCTGCTGGCGCGCGCGGCGCTGGCTGAACGCGCCACGCACTTGATGGAAGCTGCGCGCTTGCTAGGCGCACCGCTGAAACGCCGCATAAAAACCATCGCGCTGCCACTGGCCCGCCCGGCCATAGCCGCAGGCATCGCGTTGGCACTAATGGAAACGCTGGCTGACTACGGCGTGTCCAGCTACTTCGGTATCCAAACTTTTACCGCAGGTATTTACAAAGCGTGGCTGTCGATGGACAACCGCATTGCAGCGGCGCAGCTGGCGGCCATGCTGCTGGTGATCGTAGCCGTGCTACTCAAACTAGAGCGCCATGCGCAAAAACGTATGCGCTTTGTTAGCAGCAAAGGCACGCGCGCAGGCGGCGCAGAGGCGCGACCTGTCATGCTGCGCGGCAAGCGGCTGCTGGCCGTATGGCTGGTGTGTGCGCTGCCAGTGTTGCTGGGGTTCGTCCTGCCCATTGTGTTTATGTTGCGCCCGTTAATGCAAGGCATGGGCAGCGCTGATGCGCCCTTGCCGTGGGCAGCTTTTGGCGGCTGGGCTTTTAATAGCGTAAAGCTGGCCAGCATCGCCGCCGCACTGGCGGTGGGTATGGCGCTGGCTATGGCATTTGTGGTGCGCCGGTCGCCCAATGTGTTCTCGCGCGGCATCGTCAACATTGCGGGCATGGGCTATGCCGTGCCGGGCGCGGTGATTGTGGTGGGCCTGTTGATTCCTGTAGGCGCACTGCAGGCCGCGCAGCCTACCTGGGGCGTTGGCTACTGGGTGACGGCTACGGTGCTAGGCGTGGTGTGGGCCTATTTGGTCCGCTTTAGCGCTGTGGCACTGCAAACTGTGCAAAGCGGCTACAGCCGTGTGCCGCTAAGTATGGACGACAGTGCCCGCACGCTGGCTGTTACCGGCGTTGCATTGTTTCGCCGCGTGCACTGGCCGTTGCTGCGCCGATCAACCATCGTGGCGGCTTTGCTAGTGTTTGTCGATGTGATGAAAGAGCTACCCGCCACACTAGTACTGCGCCCGTTTAACCACGACACTCTGGCCGTGATGGCCTACCAACTGGCCCGTGACGAGCGCCTAGGCGAGGCGGCGCTGCCGTCGCTGGCTTTGGTGTTAGCAGGGCTGGTACCTGTGGTGCTGCTAAGCCGCAGTTTGCGTGCTAAGGGGTAATTAAGATTTCATTCACTATCGATTTCGTAGCTGGTTGAGCAGGATTTACTTGGGTTACTGGGCTATTTTGTTGTTAAAAAGGCTCTTGGAACTGGCTTAAATGGTGTTTTTGTGTTTTGCTTTCGCTAGTTCGCTAGTTCGCTAGTTCGCTAGTTCGCTAGTTCGCTAGTTCGCTAGTTCGCTAGTTCAATGGGTCACTGGGTCGTTGTTCTGGCACGCGCCCAGCTGTAGCATAGGCCTATGCCACAGCCGGTCGCTTGTAGTGGGCTGGGGTTTCGCTCAGCGTTAGTCTCGGTAAGTAAAACAGTACTACGGCTGCCCATCTGCCCTTCCGCCAGCGACCACATCAATGGAGCGCAGCAACGTTCGGTATGCCTATGACAAACGATAAAGGGCCGCAGGTCCGTTTGGCATGGGCATGCCGCGCGGTGCTGCGTGACCGCGAGGTGCAAGGACAGTAAAAGGCCCAATGAACCAAACAATGCTGCGTGACCGCGACGTACCAGGACAGCAAAGGGCCAACGAACGAAACAGTACTGCGTGACCGCTAGGTACCAGGACAGTTGAGAAACTTCGGCTTCACATCAAAGTCGCCCAAATATGGACCAAGATTGACAAAAAATCAGTGTTTTAGGCCGTTCAAGCCGTAGAAACTGCTCAAGCAGCTATTTAATCGATAGCATTTGATACATGCCCTAGGGCTTACGCCACAGCGCCCACGCGGCCCCACCTAGGGTAAAAATGAGGCCGCCGGTAAAGGCAAAAATGGCTTCCATGGTGTGCTCTCCAAAATGGATTTGGCGAGCTGGATTTGCGTACTTTGCAGCACTGCTGCGTAAGCTGACGTCTGGTTAAAAACCTCAGCTTGGCGGCAGTGCGCTGGTAATGCGCTTGTCTGGCAGTAAGAATGGATGTAGCAGACGCCGCCTTGGCATGGCCCGCACTGGGTCGCCAAACCCAGATCCAGTTGAATATTGTTAAAACTTGCGCCCACTCGCACAGTGGTGCGCAGTGTGTACTTTGGAGTGGTTATTTGTAGCCCACACGGTCTAGCATCTGCTGCACTTTAATTTGGTTCATGCCCACTACGCTAACCGGAATGGTCTCTGATTTAAAGCTGCCACCGGTCATGGTTTGTAGGGCTGGGTTGTTCACCACAACCCCTTTGGCGGTGGGCCACTCGTTGTTGCCGTTGGCAAAGTAGTCTTGCGCTTCTTTACTGGCCAAGTATTCTAGAAACTTCACCGCGTTGGCTGTGTTCTTGGCGTTTTTGGCCATGCCACCACCGGCAATGTTCACATGCGTGCCCCAGCTGGACTGGTTGGGGAACACAATGCCTACTTTTTCCATCACGGCTTTGTCCTCTGCCTTGTCGCTGCGCAGCAGGCGGGCTAGGTAGTAGGTGTTGGTGATGGCTATGCCGCATTCGGCGCTGGCCACGGCTTTGATCTGGTCGGTGTCGCCGCCTTTGGGGGCGCGGGCCATGTTGGCTACCATGCCGCCTAGCCATTTTTCTGCGGCCTGGGGGCCGATATGTTCAGTGACGGCGCCAAACAGGCTAAGGTTGTACGGGTGCGATCCGCTGCGAGTGCACAGCAGGCCTTTGTTTTTGGCGTCGCCTAGCTCTTCGTAGGTGTCTACGTCGCCCACTTTCACGCGTGCTTTGTCGTACACGATCACGCGGGCGCGGGTGCTAAAACCAAACCAGGGCGTGCCCTCGACGCTGGCTTTGCCGCTTAAGTTGGCGGGGATGGCGGCATCCAGCACTTTAGATTTAACCGGTGCAAACAAGCCCTCAACCTCTGCCTTCCACAAGCGGGCTGCGTCAACCAGCAAAATCACATCCGCTGGTGATGCCGTGCCCTCGGCTTTCAGGCGTTGCAATATGCCTGCGTCGTCGGCGTCTACCCGGTTAATTTTGATGCCCGTGGCTTTGGTAAAGCCGCTGTATAGCAGGTCGTCACCAGGGTAGTGGCGGGCTGAGTAAATATTCACCACTTGGTCTTGCGCCGCTGCCGTGTGCAGCGCGCCCATGCAGGCCATCAGGCTGGCGGCTGCGAGGGTGGTCGATAGTAGTTTCTTCATAGTGCTTTCCAGGTTAAAAAATCAAAATTATTTGGTCAAGATCAGCTTGCCCAGTTTGGTAGCTTGCAGGACGTACAGCATGCCGTTATGGGCAATATCAACAGTTTTACGGCCACGCAACAGTGCCGCGCTTGATACCGGGGCCGCGCTAGGTACGCGCGCTGCGCTGGGCGCGTGCAATGTCGGGCCGGTTTGCTGCGCTGCGGCATGTGGCGTATTCACCGGGCTATCTGCGCTGGCGGGCTGGCCTGACATAGTCTGGCCAGCCATGGGCGAGCCTGACATGGACGGGGTAGGGGGTAATGGGCTAGAGCGCATGGGAGGTGGGCGTTGGTTCAGCATAAGTGCAAAATTTAGTTAAGTAATTGCAAATGAGAATGATTATCATATAGTATTGCGTCTTGGTTGGCAAACAGTCCTTGTGCAATATCCGCAATCTCAGCAAGGACACACCGCCTGCCGCCAACTTCATTAGCCAGCCAGGCCTGGCGCCCCGTCAGCCATTTTGACTTTTACTTATCACTACGGACTGACGGAGAAAACTATGAAACTTGACTCTAAAAATAATCTACACCACCACCACCGCCGGCTGTTGCTGCAATGGGGCAGCGTTGCCGTGCTGGGTACCGGGGTGGCCGCCGCCGTCGGGGCCTGCGGCGGGTCTGATGCACCAGCACCAGAGCCTGCACCTTCACCCCAGACGCCACCTGCTGCTGCGCCCACAGCCAACCGCTACAGCCAAGCCAATTTAGTGGCCAACAACGCCAGCTACCAAGCCAAATTCACCGAAGCCGATTTTGTCGACGCTTGGGGCATTGCCATTCGCCCCAAGGGTGCGGGCGGACACTTTTGGGTGGGCGGCGGCGGTACCTGCTGGCAGTATGTGGGCGACGTGAAAGCCTCGGCTATACCCGGCCTGCAGCTATTGTTTCAGGACGGCTTGAAAAAGGTGACAGTAGCGGGCGCAGATTCGCTCACCACCGACGCCAGCTTGGGCAAAATCACAGGCGTGGTGTACAACGGCGCGCCCTTGATCGGCACACCCGCTGCGGCCACAAACTTTCGCATCACCGGCCAAACGGTGGGCAGCGGTGCTACAGCCACTAATTTCGACGGGTCAGCGCGTTTTGTATTTGTCACTGACTCAGGCAAAGTCAGCGGCTGGACCGACCGCAGCAGCAGCGGCGGCACCATCGTGCGCACCGACGGCGCCGCACAAGAAAAATACGACGGGTTAGCCGAGGGTAGTGCCTTCTTTGGCGTGGCCATCAAACCAGATACGTGGGACACGATGTGGCTGGCCGACTTTGGCGCCAGCCCGCAAATCGTCACACTCAATAAAACCTGGATCAAAGTGCCCACCGTAGGTTTTGCCAACCCATTTGGCTCGGGCGCAGCAGGCGCTGGCGGCGCGAAAGCCGTGGTGCCCGGCGACCCAGTGCCGTTTAACATCCAAGTGCTGGGCGAGGGCGCGGCAGGCCGCGTATTTGTGGCCTATGCCATCAGCCAGCCCAACCCAGACCCCAAGGCTCCAGCAGGCAGTTTTTATGCCGCCGAAGAAGACGCCCTTGACGCAGCCGCCGAGCGGGCCAGTGGCAACCAACCCAACAAAGGCAAGCTGGTGGAATTTAACTTGAAAGGCGAGCGCGTACGTATTTTCGACGACGCCATGCGCCTGAACGCGCCTTGGGGCGTAGCCATTGCACCGGATAATTTTGGCAAGCTGTCGGGTGCGCTGTTAGTAGGTAACTTTGGTGGAGCAGGGCGTATTTGCGCTTTTGACGCCAGCACGGGGCAGTACATTGACGACCTGCGCGATGCGGCTGACAAGCCCATAGCTATCGCGGGCCTGTGGGCGCTGCAGTTTGGCAATGGCGAGAGTTTGGGAGACAGCAACGCGCTGTATTTTGCAGCGGGGCCTGAAGATGAGAAGGACGGTTTGTTTGGCAGCTTGCGCTACGCCGCGCCATAAACTTTTTGCAAAACACAAATAGGCATCTAAGAAAAGTACCGGCTTAATGCAGTGCTACAAAGCATCTTGCGCACGTTGTATTTCTTCTTGCGATTCCACATTATTAGGCAGCAGTTGAATCGCCGCGCGCAGGCCGGGCACGGCGTCCATCAGCGCTTGCTCTACATTGCCCCGCAGCGCAGCAGCGCGGCCTAGCGTCCACGACGCAGGCATGTGCATGTGCACATCCACAAAGCAGCGCTGGCCTGCTTTGCGGGTGTGCAGGTGGTCAAACCGCAAAATATCTGTGCCATTGCGTTGCGTAGCAAAACCCTGCAGCACGGCGTGAATAGCCTGCAAATCTTGCGCATCTATCGCCTCGTCCATCAGGCCTTGGCTAGACCGCCACATCAGGTGCACGCCTTCGCGCATAATATTTAGCGCTACCGCAATGGCCACTGCAGCATCTAGCCACAGCCAGCCCGTAGCCCACACGGCGACGATGCCCACCACTACACCCAGTGTGGTCCACACATCAGTCATCAGGTGGCGTGCATCGGCCTCCAGCGCAATGCTGCGTTTGGCACGCCCCACGCGCAACATCAGCCAAGCCAATGCACCGTTAATGGCGGTGCTAACCAAGGACAGTGCTAAGCCCAAACCTATTTGTTCCAAAGGCTGCGGGCTGAGCAGCCGGTAGCTGGCCGCTACGATGATGGCCACAGCGGCAGCTAAGATTAAAAAGCCCTCAAAGCCCGAAGAAAAATACTCTGCCTTGTAGTGCCCAAACGGATGGTCATCGTCTGCAGGCCGCTCGGCTATCGACACCATCCACAGTGCAAACGCGGCGCTGGCCAGGTTAACCAGCGACTCCATCGCGTCCGACAGCAGCGCCACCGAGCCAGTAACGTACCAAGCCAGCGTTTTCAGCGCGATGGTGATCACCGCGACCATCACGGACGCTTTGAGCAGTTGCTTAGGGCTGAGCTGTTGCAAATTCATGGTGGCTGTGGTCCCCTCGACAGGAATCGAACCTGTATCTGACGCTTAGGAGGCATCCGTTCTATCCATTGAACTACGAGGAGCTTTTAAGCTAGTGCACCATTGTAGTGGCAGCATCTGTTGCGGCCGTCCAGCACCGCCTAGGGCTGTTCTAGGCCCAAAATTTTATGCCTTTTAGCCCTGTAACCCAAGTAAATCCTGCTCAAGCAGCTATGAAATACATAGTAGTCATAGCTGGCTATTGCTGCCGTATATATTTAGACAGCAGCCGCATGGCCTCTTCTAGGCCCTTCTCCGTCAGCGGGTACATGCGCTGCGACATGATCTGCTGCATGATGCCGATGCTTTGGAAGCTTTAGATTAACACTTAGTTATGCAAGCGATACAATAAGATTCTTGCATATTCCATAAAATACGATGCTATGACAAATCTATTTAAAACATTGTTCCTGTGTGTGACGCTGTTTGCATCTGCTGCGCATGCGCAATCAGAGTGCGAAAAATACAAAACCAGCTACGATAAAACGTATTGTGTTGCCAAGCTATTTCTCGAATCTGACAAGGAGTTAAACGTAGTCTACAGCGAATTGAAAAATCAGCTTAAGGAGCCTAGTCGCAAGCAGCTTACCGATGTACAGCGCGATTGGATTAAGCACCGCGACGAAAAATGCGAGCGCTCTGGTGCCATTAACGTGGATTGCAATTATCGGGTCAATCGTGACCGAGCAGAGTATTTGCGAGATCGCGCGCGCGAGTGCAGGGCTGGTACATGTCGTGAGGAAATGATCGGTAAAAAGAGCTGGGACTAATGAGCCTTTAGTTCACAAGCGAGAGACGTTTGCTAAAGTTTTTTCTTGCAATCGTTATGGTGTCTTGGGTTGCGACAAATGCAGTTGCCCAGACTTCCAAATCACTTACTGTGTTGCTCGATCCCGGTCACACATTAGCGTCACCGGGTGCACTAGGTGCGCGTGCTATCCGCGAGGTGACCTACAACAATATATTCGTTAGCGAGCTATCAGAAAAACTAAAATCTGCCGGCCACAAAGTAGTTTTAACGCGGCTATCCGACGAAGAAATCACTTTGGATAAACGTGCTGAAATTGCTAACGCAAGTGGCGCAGACTTGTTTTTGTCGATTCACCATGATTCCGCTCAAGCTATCTATTTAGAACAATTCACTGTCAATGAAAACCCCGCGTGGCGCTCAAAATTGCCGATACGTGGTTATTCAATTTTCGTCTCCTCTTTTAATTCTTTGTATGAAAATTCCATAGCTTTTGCCAGAGCTATAGCTGTGCGCTTGAAAAAGCTAGGGCGAGACCCAACACTTCATCATGCTGAAAAAATTGCGGGAGAAAATCGCGAGCTACTAGATTCGAAGTTAGGCTTGTACCGATTTGATGAATTGCTGGTACTCAGGAAAACTAAAATACCAGCAATATTACTTGAAGTGGGGGTGATTGTGGACGAGCAAGATGAAGCGTACGTTGCAACCAAAACCAATCGTGCGGCAATGATTAATGCGATTGTGAAAGCGCTGGATGATAACTGACTGCAGTGGGCACCGCTGACGCCATCGCCCCTATGTGGCGTAACGCTGTGCGAAGCAACTTCTAAGCATTTCAGCCCGGTAACCCAAGTAAATCCTGCTCAAGCAGCTATTAAATACATAGTAGTTTTCGACTGGCTGCTGCTCGACTTTACTTAGACAGCAGCCGCATAGCTTCTTCCAGCCCTTTCACCGTTAACGGGTACATGCGCTGCGACATGATCTGCTGCATGATTCCGATGCTTTGGCGGTACTGCCACACGCCCTGCGGCTCGGGGTTGATCCACGCGAATTTCGGGAAGGCTTGGGTTAAGCGCTGCAGCCATTGCACACCGGCTTCTTCGTTGTTGTATTCCACGCTGCCGCCGGGTTGCAGTATTTCGTACGGGCTCATGGTGGCGTCGCCAATAAAGATTAGCTTGTAGTCTTTGTTGTATTTGCGAATGATGTCTTGCGTGGGGAATTTCTCAGCATAGCGGCGTCGGTTGTTCTTCCACATAAAGTCGTACACGCAGTTGTGAAAGTAGTAAAACTCTAGGTGCTTAAACTCCGTCTTGGCGGCTGAGAACATTTCTTCTACCCGGCCAATATGCTCGTCCATCGTGCCGCCCACGTCCATCAGTAGCAGCACCTTCACGTTGTTATGCCGCTCGGGCACCATTTTGATGTCTAGCCAGCCTGCGTTGGCGGCGGTGGAGCGGATGGTGTCGTCCAAGTCCAGCTCGTCATGCGCACCTTCGCGGGCGAATTTGCGCAGGCGGCGCAGCGCGATTTTGATGTTGCGCGTACCCAGCTCTTGCGTGTCGTCGTAGTCTTTGTACGCCCGCTGATCCCACACTTTTACAGCCGTGCGGTTGCGCCCCTTGTCTTGCCCAATGCGAATGCCCTGCGGGTTTTGCCCATAGGCACCAAACGGTGATGTGCCGCCCGTGCCGATCCATTTGTTGCCGCCCTCGTGGCGCTCTTTTTGCTCTTCAAAACGTTTTTTAAGCGTCTCCATCAGCTCGTCCCAGCCCATCTTCTCAATCTTGGCCAGCTCTTCGGGACTCAGTTGCAATTCAAGGTTTTTACGCAGCCAGTCCAGCGGAATATCCTTAGTGAAATCCGCCACCATCTCCACGCCCTTAAAGTATGACGCAAACGCCCGGTCAAACTTGTCGTAATGCTTCTCGTCTTTCACCAGCGCCGTGCGGCTGAGGTAGTAAAAGTCATCAATCTTGTAGCCCGCACCGTCGTCATTGTTCGGGCCCACCACACCTTCTTTCAACGCTTCGAGCAGCGTCAGGTATTCCTTGACCGAGACGGGTAGTTTGGCGGAGCGTAGGGTGTAGAAGAAGTCGATCAGCATTTGTGCAATTCTAAGAAATTTTCTTAAGAATACCAACCATACTGTAAGTGTTGGTCGTACTCATTTTTAGGTAACTTTTCATGCAATTTGAATTGCAAAACTAGTCTGTGAAGCTCTTTTAGCTGGCTGCTGCACGCAATCAAGCTAACTAGAGACAATTGAGGTTGACCAATTTGTGCACAAAAGAGTTGCACAAAGATTTCCTTGTCATCTATGCGCTTTTCAATGATTTGAAGTGTCAAAGTAATCAGATCTAGATATGGAGATAATTGTGGAAGAAAGTCATCGACTATTAAATCTATTGCGGCTTGATCTTTTCGTCCATACCAGTCTGCAAAGTTGACAGATTCTCCGTCTTTAGTCAATGCGAAGTTCCACAAAACTCCAGCCAAACTATTAATGTATTCGTTACGTGGCCTATCGGAAGAACGAATCCCCATGGTGCTGGCTATGACTTCTACTTTTTCCATCACAGAAAACAATAGTTTTTCATTTGCAGCCTCTTGCTCTCTCAGGTTTGCACTCGATAGATGCGCGGTCTGCTCCTTAAGTGTTAGCTTTGTTTCTAGCAACTCTGTTTGCTGAAGACGCCACACAAAAACAGCTACGATCAAGGTGAAGAACGAGGTTAGTGGGTTAAGAATTCCACCAAAAAAATCTCCAAACTGGCCCCATCGATCATGCTCTGCTGAAAGATGCATCCCGAATTTCGCAACGTATGAGAACAGCATTAGTCCAAATACGACGAAGTAAATAAGTAAAAATACTTTAATAAACTGCCATTGTGTAGAAGCAGATTGAGGCGCAGATTTTTCGATTGTTGTCATATTCAAATCCTGCTTACTTTGGCTTATATAGCTGGCAAACCACCTGCTTCTTTGTGTCGATCCGCTCTCCCAACAGCATGCTGCACATCATGATTTTTTTGATGGAGTTTTTGTTTGCTGCGATGGTATTAACAATCAAGCAATTCATGCACCCGCCCAATTTTCCACCTTCAACCCCGGCACACGTTTGAATTCGCGGATGTTGTTCGTTACCAGCGTCATACCGTTGCTGAACGCATGCGCTGCAATCCACAAGTCGTTGGGGCCGATCAGGGAGCCTGTTTTATGGAGTTTGGCCCGAATGGTTGCATAGCTTGCGGCTACCGTGCTGTCCAAGGGCAACACTTCAATACCCTCAAATAATTCGCGGATGCGGGCTTGCTTTTGTGCACCTGACGGGTGCAGTTGCATGCCAAACCACACTTCGGCTTGCGTCACCACTGAGATTTTGATCTGGTCAGGATTGATTTTCAACGCAGCCTGTTGCATGGGGTGTGAACCTTTGACCAGATACGCAAATGTGTCGGTATCTAGCATATAGGTCATGTCTTTACTTTCTTTGGAGGCGGATTTAGTGCGCTCTTGCGTATAGGTTTGTCCGCTCCAAAAAGATTGTCCCAATCACGTTCTTGAGAGGGTTCTTTGCGAATTTCATGGATTGCTTGCATGGCTTTATCCCATTGAGCTGCGTCATTCCCAGTCATCTTTGGCAAGTTGGTCAGCAGCTCACCGAATGTTTTGTATTTGGGTTTAAGCACCAGCTCATCGCCACGTTGCACAATCGTGACTTGTTTTGTTTTGATCCGAAATTCTTTAGGAATGCGTACAGCTTGGCTGTTGCCACTGGTAAACACGGAGGCAACTTTAGAGGCTGTGGGTTGTAGCGCTGATGCGGGAATACGGGCGTTCATGGCAAGCTCCATTTGTATATGGTGATTGTATATACATTCATGCTTTGGTGCTTAAATAGACTTTTGTGCGGTTGGGCTAAGTCTTTGCCGTTAACGCGGTTTATCCAACTGGTACAACAACTGCGCCTTCACCTCAGCCCATTCCCCACTTCGCAAGCTGTACATCACCGTATCCCGAATCGTGCCGTCGCGGCGCAGTGCGTGGCCTAGGATGACGCCTTCTTTGTGCGCGCCTAAGCGCTCTATAGCTTTTTGACTGGTGAAATTGAAGTTATCAGTGCGCCAACCCACCACACCGCATTGCAGCGTTTCAAATGCATGGGTCATCAGCATCAGCTTGCAGGTGCTGTTAACGTGACTGCGTTGCACGCTCTTGGCGTACCAAGTGTAGCCAATCTCTACCCGTTTGACGGCGGGCAAAATGTCGTGGTAGCTGCTGCTACCTAGCACTTTGCCAATGGCCTCGTCGATGACTGCAAAGGCAAATCGGTGGCCGTCTTCACGCATTTTTAAAGCGTCTTCAATGTATTTACGCGTGTTCTGCGGTTCGGGCACGGACGTGACGCGAATCTTCCACAGTTCGCCGTCGGCAGCGGCTTGGCGCAGGCCGTCTTCGTGGGCAAGGGCTAGTGGCTCTAGACGTATGCCACGCAGTGACAAAGTGATGGGAGTAACAAAGTGGGCTGTGCTCATAGAGGCTTAATCTTTTTTCTCTGGGTACACCTTGGCGCGCACCCAGCGGGCTAGCTGCAGGCCTGCGCCGCCGCCCAGGCCGCACAGCAAGATACCGCCAATGCTGGCATTGGCATAGCCGGGTGCAAAAATGTCTAGGCCAAAGGCGCGGCCTACAAACATGCCCGCCAAAGCCCCACCCAAAAAGCCCATGGCGTCGGTGATACCTTGCATCAGTAATTTATTCATCGTGTGTCCTTGGCGGTGTATTAAATGGCGTGATTAACGATTATTGCGCTGCATAAACACCAGCTTTTCAAACAGCGTGACGTCTTGCTCGTTCTTCAGCAGGGCGCCCACCAGTGGAGGTACCGACACTTTGTTATCCGCGCTTTGCAGCGCATCTAAAGGGATGTCTTCGGCTAGCAGCAGTTTCAGCCAATCTAGTAGCTCGCTGGTAGACGGTTTCTTTTTAATACCCGGCAAGTTGCGCACGTCGTAGAAGGTTTGCATGGCCGCCGTCAGCAGCTCTTTCTTTAAACCCGGAAAGTGCACATCCACAATTTGCTGCATGGTGTCGGCATCTGGGAATTTAATGTAGTGAAAAAAGCAGCGGCGCAAGAAGGCGTCGGGCAGCTCTTTTTCGTTATTCGACGTGATGAACACTAGCGGGCGGTTAACCGCTTTGACCAGCTCGCGCGTCTCGTAGCAATAAAACTCCATGCGATCCAACTCTCGCAGCAAGTCGTTAGGAAACTCAATGTCGGCTTTGTCGATCTCGTCAATCAGCAGGGCCACCGGTTTATCAGCCGTAAAGGCTTGCCACAGCACGCCTTTAACGATGTAGTTGTGGATGTCTTTGACCCTGTCACTACTTTCCTTGCCGCCGTCCACGCTAGACAGCTGGCTGTCACGCAGGCGCGATACGGCGTCGTATTCGTACAAGCCTTGCTGCGCTTTGGTGGTGCTTTTGATATGCCACTGCAACAGCGGCATGCCCAAGCTTTGGGCTACTTCTTCGGCCAGCATGGTTTTGCCGGTGCCGGGCTCGCCCTTGACCAACAGCGGGCGTTTAAGGGTGATGGCGGCGTTGACGGCCAGCATCAAGTCTTGGGTGGCGACGTAGTTTTGGGTGCCTTGAAATTTCATAGAACTGGAGCGCTGTAGGGTTAAAAATCGTGTGAAGCAGCTAGGGTTTGGCCGGATATAATCTGAGGCTGACTGCAAGAGACGTATTCTCTTGCCCGCTTACCTACATTCTGTACGCAAAATGAACCAGTTGCTCTTCTCAGTATTCGCTTTAATTGTCGCTTCTGTGACCACTGTTGCCTCGGCGCAAGAGATCAAGGGCAACCCTGATGTGGGCAAAACCAAAGCCGCGATGTGCATTGGCTGCCACGGCCTGGTGGGCTACCAAGCCAGCTTTCCCGAGATTTACCGCGTACCGATGATCTCGGGCCAAGGCGCTAAATACATTAGCAACTCACTTTTAGCCTACCAAAAAGGCGAACGCAAGCACCCCACCATGGGCGCTATTGCCTACCCGCTGTCTGAGCAAGACATGGCCGATTTGGGTGCCTACTACAGCCAACACGGCGTAGTAGCCGGTGCCACTCTACCCGACAAAGCCGCCAAAGAACCCAGCACCGCCGTAGCGGCACTGCTGCAAAAAGGTGCGTGTATTTCCTGCCACGGGGCTAATTTTGCCAAGCCGATCGACCCCAGCTACCCCAAGCTGGCCGGCCAACATGCTGACTATCTGACTGTGGCGCTGAAATCCTACAAAACCGAAGGCTTGGCCAAAGTAGGCCGAGCCAATGGCGTGATGGGCGGTATTGCCAAGCAGTACAGCAACGCCGAGATGAAAGAGCTGGCCAAGTACATTGGCTCGCTGGATGGTGAGCTAAAAGTAGTGCCGCAATCGAAGTTTCGCGTAGGCATGAACTGATCTGGGCTACTTGGTTGGAAGCTCAAGCGCGTAATTGCTATAGATTGCATAGCTGTTTGAGCATATTCTACGGCCTAGAAAGCCTAAAACGTTATTGAAAATAGCCGCAGCAGCGGCTATTTTTACGCCTGCACGGGTTAAGCCCGCCACTACTACCACCCACGGTAAAACCCCAATACGCGCAATATTACCCGTCAGAATTCGGTAACATGGTGCAGCTTGAGTCTTCAAGTTCCAAATCATAAGGAGCCTGCTATGCCCGTGATCGTTGTTGCTAACCCCAAAGGTGGTGCCGGTAAATCTACTTTGGCCACCAATATTGCAGGCTATTTGGCCGCGCAGGGCCACGCTGTGATGCTGGGCGACGCTGACCGCCAGCAGTCGTCCAAGCTGTGGCTGGGACTGCGTCCACCAGCGGCGCGCCCCATTGCAGGCTGGGACACGGGTGCCACCAGTGGGAGCGCTGACGAGATCGTCAAGCCGCCCAAAGGCACCACGCATGTAGTGCTAGACACCCCCGGCGGCCTGCACGGCAAGCGATTTAACGAGGTGATGAAGCTGGCCGACAAAGTGATTGTGCCGTTGCAGCCCAGCGTGTTTGACATATTCGCCACGCGCCAGTTTTTAGACCAATTGGCCGAGCACCGCAAGGCTGGCAAAGTGCAAGTGGGCCTGGTGGGCATGCGTGTGGACAGCCGCACGATTGCGGCTGACAAACTGCAAGCATTTATGGCTACATTGGGCCTGCCTGTGCTGGCTATGCTGCGCGATACGCAAAACTACATTCACCTGGCCGCGCGCGGCCTAACGCTGTTTGACGTGGCCCCCAGCCGGGTAGAAAAAGACCTGGAGCAGTGGCGCACGCTACGTGAATGGGTCAAGAAGTAGTGAAAACCTTTAACACTTTGGCCGATTTGGCCGCCTGCGCCGGCCAAGTGGTGGCCACCAGCGACTGGACCACCATCACCCAAGCCCAGATTCAGCAGTTTGCCGACGTCACGGGCGACCAGCAGTGGATCCACACCGACCCCGTGCGCGCGCAAGATGGGCCATTTGGCAGCACGATTGCGCACGGCTTTTTAACGCTGTCGTTGATCCCGCAGTTTTTTGACAGCGCGCTTCATATTACCCAGTCGCGCATGGGCGTGAATTACGGGCTGAATAAAGTGCGCTTTGTCGCACCCGTGCCTGTGGGTAGCCGTTTGCGTGGGCAACTTAAATTGGTCAGCACCGAGCCGATTGAGCCTGCAGGCAGCCTGCAAATGGTGTGGGAAGTGACCGTTGAGCGCGAAGGCAGTGCCAAGCCAGTGTGTGTGGCTGAGTCGATTGTGCGACGGTATGTTTAGGGTGTGCTGAGGGTTGGTTTCTTGGCTTTGCGTGCGCACCGGAGAGCTGGACTCGAGCCGGGCATCTCGCTGCAAAAATACTCCGAAAACACGCGCGAATCAAGGTGTTTGTTTTGCTAGGTTGAACAACGCGCGCCTGTTGTAGTATTTTTCATCGAGACGAACCCGACTCGTCACATTGTTCTTGGCTGGGTTTGAACAGCCCGCGCTGCGGAGATGATTATTTAGTGACTAGCCGTAGTGCCGTCGTAGACTTTCCGGTGATTATCGATCATGCGCCACGATCGCAGCAAGTGAGATAGCGCATGCCGACCGCCTGATTTCTGGTACGCCCATTATGAAGGCGATTGGCATACGCTATCTCACCACCTAGAGACTAACCTGATGCGTCACGATGACCAAAATCGCCGCAGCTCATGGTGCTGGAACATTAATCTTTAAAGCTTAGCGATATGCGCAATAAAACTTAGCTCACGATATAAGGATATCGCTCTTAAGCCCGCAGAACCTGCTCAAGCAGCTATGCAATTAATAGTAAATGCAAGTCCTTCACAGGGGTGTGCGCGCAAACACCACGCCCACCACCTGCGCTGCCCCCGCTGTGCGCAGCGCCAGCGCGGCTGCGCACAGAGTGGCGGTGGTGGTGGTCACATCGTCTACCAGCACAACATGTGCGCCTTGCAGCTGCGCAGCTTTTAGCGGCTCCACTGCAAAGGCGTGGCGCAAATTTTGTAGCCGTTCGGCGCGTGCCAAGCCTACTTGGGACGCTGTGTCGCGGGTGCGCAATAGCAATTCGGGACGCAGTTTTGCCAGCGCGCTGCTGGGGTTCTGCGGGTGAGCGTTGCTTGCGCCCAGCAGGTGTTTGCTGATTTCTAAGGCTTGGTTAAAGCCGCGCAGCCTCAGCCGCTGGTGCGACAAAGGGATGGGCACGACCACGCTGGCGCGTTGCAGGGCGGCGGTGATGTTGGGTTGTTGCACCATCACATCGGCCACGCTGCGGGCCGCTGAGGGGTCGGCACCCAGCCCATGCTGGCCTTGAAATTTCAGCCGGGCTAGCAGCGCGTCCCAGGGGTAGCCGTAGTCCACCGCTGCCCAGCAGGCGTCTAGCGGCCCGGGATGTAGCAGGCATTCGCCGCATTGGTGCGAGTGGTTGGTTAAGTCATCGGCTACACCGCTGGCCAGTTGTAGCGCGCAAGTACTGCAGCGCGGCACGTCTCTTGCAAACCGGCCTAGGCAGGCCCCGCATACCCGCGCCGTGCCCCATGCGCGGCAGGCGCAGCACTGGCTGGGCAGGGCGTGGGCGGTGTGGCGGAGCAGGCGGGTGAACATACGGTAAACGCAAGCAAGATGGGCTAGGTAGGGCGATGCAAACAGTTGCGCGAACGTTGATGGAAACCGTGAAGATAGCAGCAAGTCGCATCTTGCAGGCCAATATACTCGTACTAAATACACTAACGACGCGTTAATTCACACTGCATCGCCACAATTGCCACAACCTTCAGCCTTCAGCCCATACCAACGCGCATCCATCGTTTGCCTGACTAGCCCCAGTATTTTTATAACGCGTATTTAGTTCACCACTGCATGACCGACCACCGCCCGCCCACTATCGACCCAGCAGCCGCTGCCCACTGGGCGCAATACCGCCCTCTGCATCGCCCGCCTCACGGTGACCCGCTGGGTCGTGACCTGCAGTCCAGCGCCGCGCTGCAAGCCTCGTGGCTGCACGAAGAAGTGGGCACGCGCATGCAAGAGCGGCTGCAATGGATCAAAAACTCCCCGCCCGCTTGGGCCCATTGGGGCCCCGTGCGCGGCGGGCTGCAAACCCACCAAAAAGTGGCACTGCAGTACCCAAAATCTGCATGTTATATGGTGGAAACCCAAGTAAAAAATGCTCAAGCAGCTATTAAATTGATAACACCACCTCGGTGGACTGCACAGCGCTGGCGCACGCCCACTCCGCTGGCGCAGACCCCGGCAGACGGCGCTGTGCAGCTGGTGTGGGCCAATATGCTGCTGCACATGCAGGCCGACCCGCTGGCGCTGATCGGCCAGTGGCAGCGGGCGCTGTCGGTAGACGGTTTTTTGATGTTCTCGTGCCTGGGGCCCGACACGCTGCACGAGCTGCAGGCCCTGTACAACGACCTGGGCCTGGGGCCTTGCAGCCACACTTTTACTGATATGCACGACTGGGGCGACATGCTGGTGCAGTCGGGCTTTGCCGAGCCGGTGATGGACATGGAGCGCATTGTGCTGACCTTTGCCACCCCCGCGCGGGCGCTGCAAGAGCTGCGTGGTTTGGGCCGCAATTTGCATCCGCAGCGCTTTGCTGCGTTGCGCGGGCGCGACTACAAGGCGCATCTTGAGGCCGCCATGCAAGCGCGCTGGGGCAGTCATGAGGGGGGCGATGGCAGCATCCGGCTAACTTTTGAGGTTATTTACGGTCATGCCTACAAACCGATGCCACGCATTAAAGTCAGCGCGCAGTCAGCCGTGTCGATGCAAGATATGCGTAGCATGCTGGCCCAGAGCAAGACTCGGCCGGCTTGATGCTAGACTCAAACACTAAGCCCAAACACTAGGCCAAATAATCACTGGCGGGCTAAAGCCCTAGCTTGCTGGCCTCCAACGCACCGCCCAGTGGCATTCATGTAAGCTAAAACCACCCTGCAAACTAGGGATCACAAGGCATCGGACGCCAATATTAGGGGCAACCCGCGCTACAATATGCCAAGTTGAAGTTTTGGGTATGTTCCCACGCTACTCTTCGTTCAAGGGCGTTAATTTGCCCTTGTGCCCAGAGATTGATGTGAAACTGTGTTCGTGTCGAATTTTAGTTTTCGATTCGCTACCGTGACTGGCCAGCAAATCCATTGGAAGTTGCTGCGTAACTGCTCGGTAACGCCTGCGCAATTAGGTGGTTTATACGCTTCTATCTGCGTTGTCTCTCTAGGCATCGCGGGAGGTTTTTGGCTGCAAGGCGCGACAATGATCATGCCTTTCGCTTGGGCTGAGCTATTGGCTGTGGGTATCGCCTTTTTGGTGTATGCCCGCCACGCTACTGACGGTGAGCGCATCGTCTTGCAGGGTAGCCAATTAGTGGTAGAGCAAACCAGCGCTGGCAAGGTGCAGCGTGCGGAGTTCAACCGTGCATGGGTGCGGGTAGAGCCCCAGGGCGATGACCGGTCGTTGATCGAGCTGTCAGGCCAAGGGCGCAAGGTGCATATTGGGCGGCATATTCGCCCTGAATTGCGCCCGGCGCTGGCCAGAGAGATACGCATGGCTTTGCGAACTGCTAATTGAGCGTTGCGCAGGGTAAGTTAAAGTTTAAAGAGTTTTATTTAGTCGATTGTTATTTGAGGCAAACAGAAGTGAACAAGGTGAAAAACATCTCCAGCACGTTGCAAGGCTTGCTGCACAACATGACCTTAGGGTTGTCGGTCACTGTGCTAGCTACCCTGAGCACGGCAGCGCATGCAGTGAGCGATCTGCCCGGTGGCCCGGCGGTTAATCAGCTTAATATGCATCCGCCCGTTACTAAGATAGCTACCGAGCAGCACTGGTTGCACTGGTTCATGATGGCCATTTGCTTAGGGATCTTTTTGGTTGTCTTCGGGGTCATGTTTTACTCCATCTGGAAGCACCGCAAATCAGTCGGTCACAAATCGCAAGAGCTGGCCGAGCCGTTATGGGTTGAGCTAGGTTGGACGATTGTGCCGTTCCTCATAGTGATTGGCATGGCACTACCCGCTACCAAAGTGCTAGTTGCGCAAAAAGACACCACTAACGCGGATGTGACCATAAAAGCCACGGGCTACCAGTGGAAATGGGGCTACGACTACATCAAAGGTGAGGGCGAAGGCATTGGCTTTATCTCTACGCTAGACAACACCCACCGTGAGCTGTCTAATTCTGGCTTGCCTAAAGGCACTGTCATTCCAGAAGATTATTTGTTAAAGGTCGACAATCCGATGGTTGTGCCAGTGGATAAAAAAATCCGCATTATTACTACGGCCAACGACGTGATCCACGCATTTGCAGTACCTTCGTTTGGTATCAAACAAGACGCTATCCCAGGCTTTGTACGCGACACTTGGTTTCGTGCCGAGAAAATTGGTGACTACCACGGCCAGTGCCAAGAGCTGTGCGGTAAAGAGCACGCTTACATGCCCATCCACGTCAAAGTGGTCAGCGCTGAAGATTACAGCAAGTGGGTTGATGGCGAGAAGAAAAAACTAGCCGCCAAAGCCGACGACCCCACCAAAGTGTGGACGCTGGACGACATCACCAAACGCGGAGAAAAAGTCTACAACGCCAACTGCGCTGCCTGCCACCAAGCTACCGGCAAGGGCGCTGGCCCGATCAAACCCTTGGATGGTGCGGCTGTAGTGCTAGACGCCGACAAAGGCAAACAAATCAGTATTTTGCTTAACGGCCAAAACAACGGTGCGATGCCTGCTTGGAAGCAGCTGTCCGACACAGAACTTGCAGCGGTGATTACGTTCACTAAGAACAATTGGTCTAACAAAACAGGCCAAATCGTGCAACCCGCTGACATTAAGTCTGCACGCAAATAAATTTTTAAATTAACTTCACTTCTACACAGAACCCGAAGGACAAAATATGAGCGCAGTTTTAGACAATCACGGCCACGTCACTACAGGTGACCACACCACGACGGGTGGTCACGACGATCACCACGACCACGCCCCCGCGGGCTGGCGTCGCTGGGTGTACGCCACCAACCACAAAGACATTGGTACGCTGTACTTGCTGTTCAGCTTTACGATGTTTATTGTTGGCGGCATCTTGGCAATGGGCATCCGTGCCGAATTGTTTCAGCCCGGCTTGCAGTTCGTCAACCCTGAGTTGTTTAACCAATTGACCACCATGCACGGCATCATCATGGTGTTCGGTGCCATCATGCCCGCGTTTGTGGGTTTTGCAAACTGGATGATTCCATTGCAAATTGGTGCTGGTGACATGGCGTTTGCCCGCATGAATAACTTTAGCTTTTGGCTGATGATCCCTGCTGCGCTGATGATCGTAAGCAGCTTTTTCTTGCCCGGCGGTGCACCCGCAGGCGGCTGGACGCTGTATGCGCCACTGTCCTTGCAAATGGGCCCCGGTATGGACGCTGGTATCTTCGCGCTGCACATCTTGGGTGCAAGCTCCATCATGGGCTCGATCAACATCATCGTCACTATCCTCAACATGCGCGCGCCTGGCATGACGCTGATGAAAATGCCGATGTTCTGCTGGACTTGGTTGATCACCGCTTATTTGTTGATCGCTGTGATGCCTGTGTTAGCTGGCGCGATCACCATGACGCTAACCGACCGCCACTTTGGCACCAGCTTCTTTAATCCCGCTGGCGGCGGCGACCCCGTGATGTTTCAGCACATCTTCTGGTTCTTTGGCCACCCAGAGGTGTACATCATGATCTTGCCAGCCTTCGGCATAGTCAGCCAGATCATCCCAGCGTTTGCACGCAAAAAGCTGTTCGGCTACGCTTCTATGGTCTACGCAACATCGTCGATTGCGATTTTGTCCTTCATCGTGTGGGCGCACCACATGTTTACTACAGGCATGCCGGTTACGGGCCAGTTGTTCTTCATGTATGCCACGATGCTGATCGCTGTGCCTACTGGTGTGAAGATCTTTAACTGGATCGCCACCATGTGGAAGGGCGAGATGACTTTTGAAACGCCCATGCTGTTTGCAGTCGGCTTTATATTCGTGTTTACCATGGGCGGTTTCACTGGTTTGATCTTGGCGGTGGCGCCAATTGACACCCAAGTGCAAGACACCTATTACGTAGTGGCGCACTTCCACTACGTACTGGTTGCTGGTTCTCTGTACGCTTTGTTCGCAGGCTACTACTACTGGTCACCTAAGTGGACTGGTGTGATGTACAACGAAACGCGCGGCAAGATCCACTTCTGGTGGAGCTTGATTGCGTTTAACGTCACCTTCTTCCCCATGCACTTCTTGGGCTTGGCGGGTATGCCGCGTCGTTACGCAGACTACCCAGCGCAGTTTGCCGACTTTAACGCCCTAGCGTCTGTGGGTGGTTTTGCCTTCGGCTTAGCGCAGGTATATTTCTTCTTCTTTATTGTGCTACCTACCATGATGGGCAAAGGCGAGCCAGCTAAGCAAAATCCTTGGCAAGACCCGGATGGCCGTGGTGCTGAAGGCTTAGAGTGGGAAGTACCATCACCTGCACCGTTTCACACTTTTGAAACTCCGCCTAAGTTGAACAGAGCGGCTACCAAAATTGTGGCTCATTGAACTTATCAAATCTGACAACACAACAACGTTATGGCTGCACAAGAGCAAAAAAAGAAAAACCTAACACTGGGGCTAATTTTGGCCTCTGTGGTAGCAGTTTTTTTCATAGGCTTTATTGTGCGCCTGACGTATTTTGGCGCGCCCAAAAAGCCGCAAATGATGCCCATTAGCTCTGTCCCCGCTGCCCCCAGCGTTGGCAACGCTAAGCCTTGATTGCTTAGTACTCACCGTGGCACTTAAAACCGAAAACTTCAAGATGGTGGGCAAGCTTGCCGTAGTGACGTTGGCCATGTTTGCCTTTGGCTATGCTTTGGTGCCTATTTACAAAGCTATTTGTGAAATGACGGGCATTAACATTTTGTCTTTGGGCGAAAGCCAGATCCCAAGGGCGCGCAGCAAAATTGCAGCGAACACGCAGATCGACAAAACTCGCACTATCACTGTAGAGTTTGATGCCAACGCACGCGGCCCGTGGGACTTCAAACCTGCGCAACGCTCGGTTCAGGTGCACCCTGGTGAGTTGGTGACAGTGATGTATGAATTTCAAAATATTCAAAATCGCCGCATGGCTGCGCAAGCTATTCCCAGCTACGCGCCTAAGCAGGCTTCAGCGCACTTTAACAAGTTGGAATGTTTTTGCTTTAACCAGTACACGCTAGAACCCGGTGAGAAAAAATCTTGGCCTGTAGCGTTTGTGATTGACCCGAAGCTGTCCAAAGACGTAACGACTATCACGCTGTCCTACACCTTTTTTGAAGTAGGCGGTAAAACACCCGCCGCACCAAGTGACAAAACTGCTGCAGCACCTAAATTGATTGACTTGGCACCCCAAGCCAACGTGAAAGCTCCGGTATGAGCCCGATACCTAAAAGTGATGAAAAGCAAGGCAATGTCTTGCAGCGCAAAGGCTCATGGCTACGCACAGTGCAGGCGGTGGCTTGGTCATTTATAGGCCTGCGTAAAGGTAGCGATTTTCAAGAGGACACGCAAAAATTAAACCCATTGCATGTCATGGTAGTGGCTATTGCTGGTGCGGGTCTGTTTGTGGCGGGGTTAATATTTTTTGTGCGTTGGGCGATGGTAGCTGCTCAATAGCCAGCCTGTTGCTTCATCACCATTTCAAATAAAAGTTTTTTAGAATCAAAAGAGTTAGGAGTCCATCAACATGAGTTCAGTGTCCCACGGCGCTACACCGTATTATTTTATTCCCGCGCCATCAAGCTACCCGGTCTTGGCAGCTATTGGTCTGTTTTTTGTTATCCTAGGCGCTGGCCAATGGGTCAACGGTGCTGGCTGGGGAGCGTATTCTTTGGGCATAGGTTTAGTGGGATGGCTAACCGTGCTGTTCTTCTGGTTCCGTCAGTCGATTGCCGAAAGCCAATCTGGTCTGTATGGCCACAAGATAGACTTGTCTTTCCGCTGGAGCATGAGTTGGTTCATCTTCTCTGAAGTCATGTTCTTCGGCGCTTTCTTCACAGCGCTATGGTGGGGTCGTACCCACTCAGTACCTGCTTTGGGCAGCTTAGAGAATGCTTTGCTGTGGCCTGACTTTAAAGCCGCGTGGCCCAGCATGGTGGCAGGTGCCACTGCATCGCCGGCTGGCATCGTAGAACCTTTCCAAACCATGGGCCCTTGGCCGCTGCCTACTATTAATACCGGATTGCTGCTAACTTCGGGCGTGACTATGACCATTGCCCACCACGCGCTGCTGGCGGGCAACCGTTCTAAAACTATCGCTTTCATGTGGATGACTGTGGTGCTGGGTTTAACTTTCTTATTTGTGCAAGGTTATGAGTACTACCATGCGTATACCGATTTGAACTTGAAGTTGTCCTCAGGCATTTTTGGATCTACCTTTTTCATGCTAACGGGCTTTCATGGTTTCCATGTATTCGTCGGCATGCTGATGCTGTTGTTTATTACCCTGCGTTTGCAAAAAGGCCATTTCACCAGTGACAAGCACTTTGGCTTTGAGGGGGCCGCTTGGTACTGGCATTTCGTAGACGTGGTTTGGTTGGGCTTGTACATTTTGGTGTATTGGCTTTAACCCAAGCGTGCAGCATTAAAGCCCAATCATTAAAAAAGCCGCTAAGCGGCTTTTTTTATTTAAGAGTATTTATTTTCCAACGGGTAGGCCGGTGGGATGTATGTAGCCCAACTTCCAAGCAATTAACACACAGATGAACAGCACCACAGAGACGGTAATTCGCACCGTCAACGCACGGGCCATGCCTTTATTGCGCCGTATGTTGGTTTGCTCAGCCGATGTAGGCGCGTCGGTGTCGTCAGTGCGCCCACCGCGCAGCATGAAGAACAATGCAGCAGCCAAGCTGGCAAGGATAGCGATAAAAGCGACGGCGATGAGATATTGCATAGATTGATTATCCTGTGAACTCACGTCCCCAACTTGCTGCTGATAAAAAAGCTTTACCCCACCACAAGGGTACTTTGAGCTGGATAGTGTTGGTGATTACTCTGCTGGGGTTAGCAGCCACTCTAGCTCTGGGTACTTGGCAGTTGCGCCGCGCTGCTTATAAAACAGCACTGGCAAGTCAAATCGAGTCAAAAAATCAGCTTGCAGCGATAGAGGATATTGCACAAACCGTGTTTGGCAATCTAGATCAAACCAGCCCCAATAACGCCAACCATTGGATCAACCGCCGCGTTGATTTGAAGGGAGCTTGGCTGCCCGAACACACAGTCTTCTTAGACAACCGCTTTATGGCCAACCGGGCGGGTTTTTATGTGGTGACACCTTTGCAGCAAGAGGGTAGTAACGCTGTTGTGTGGGTGCAGCGCGGCTGGGTGCCGCGTAATGTGCAAGATCGCACGCGCCTGCCTGATGTGCCAACCCCAGCAGGCACAGTGCAAGTGCTGGGTAGGGTAGTAACGGGTGTGTCGCGGGCTTACGAGCTGGGAGAGGCCCAAAGTCAACCTGCAGACGCGCTGCGCAAGGCATCGCAAAGTGACGCTCCTTCGGTGGGCAGCAGTGCACCCACCGCTGCAAGGGCATCGCGCATTTGGCAAAATCTACCTACTGTTAATTTTGGCTCCCAAGCGAAATTAATGTCTGTAGCCGTATTACAAACTGCCGCGCTCAACGCGCCACAAGATGGCTTATTGCGCGACTGGCCACAAGCCGATGTGGGTGTAGCAAAACACTATGGTTACGCATTCCAATGGTTCGCCCTGTGCGGCCTGATAATAGCTCTGTATGTCTGGTTCCAAATCCTCGCCCCCCGCCGCAAGCATTAATGCTACCCCCACTATGGTTGATACCCCGTTGACCATGACGGTGCACGATCTGCCCACATTTGGCGCACCCAGTATGCAGCGGCAAATCTCTGGCCGCTGGAAAATGATGGCAGTGTTGTTAGTGTGCGCCGCGCCCATAATTGCCTCCTATCTGACCTTTTATGTAGTGCGTCCTGGCGCGCAGCGTAACTACGGCACGTTGATCCCTATAGCCACACCAGCTGTTGAGCTATCCGCAACCACAAAGATTAACGACTTGCCTGACATTAAAGCCGTGGTATTAGACGGCACGGCATCTAACCTGCGCGCTTTTAGAGGCCAATGGCTTTTGGTAAGCGTGGCCGGTGGTGCGTGCGATACCGCTTGCCAACAGCGCATTTATCTGCAGCGCCAGATGCGTGAGAGTTTGGGCCGCGATAAAGACCGTCTTGACCGCTTGTGGCTAATTACGGATGAGCAACCAGTGGCCGCCACGCTGGCGCCTCAAGTGCAAGCGGCTAATGTAGATGCTTATGCTTTGCGCGTGTCCAATGCTGCACTTGCGCAATGGCTCAAACCCGATGCGGGCCAACAACTGAGCGACCACTTGTATCTGGTTGACCCTATAGGCCGCTGGATGATGCGCTTCCCCGCAGACATTGACCCGACGAAAGCCAAACGCGATCTAGAGCGTTTGCTACGCGCCTCTGGCAGTTGGGACCGGGCTGGGCGCGAAAAAGCAGAGCAGCCCTGATGGCTATGACACAAACTCCTCAAGCGCTGTACAACCTGGCGCCTGCATTGCAACTGATGCTGTTGGGTACATTATTGGCGTTAGGCCCGCTGGTGTGGGTGTGGCTGCGCAACCGCCAAGCCTCATTACCTCAGCGCATGCGTGTGCTGACATTGTTGACTTTGTTTTTGACCTTTGACTTGGTATTGTTCGGTGCCTTCACGCGCTTAACCGATTCGGGTCTAGGTTGCCCAGATTGGCCCGGCTGCTATGCCAGTGCCAGCCCACTGGGTGCCAAAGCACAGATCAGTGCTGAACAAGCTGCCATGCCCACTGGCCCTGTGACACACCAAAAAGCATGGATAGAAATGATTCATCGCTATGCCGCTAGCGCAGTTGGTGTATTGATATTGGTGCTGGCAGCCATGAGCTGGTTGCACCGACAGCAATTGCACCGTCGTTTGCAAATATCGCCATGGTGGCCTACCTTGACATTGCTATGGGTGTGCTTGCAAGGCGCGTTCGGTGCGCTTACTGTCACCATGAAACTGTTCCCTGCTATTGTCACGATGCACCTGTTAGGCGGCATGGTTTTACTGGCACTGCTGCAAACCCAAGCTGCACGCTACCGCACGGGCGCAGGCTTGAGCGACGACGACTCGACAGCTAGCTTACCTGGCACTGCGCGTGCTTGGCTGGTAGCAGGTTTTGTATTGCTGTGGGTGCAAATTGCGTTGGGTGGCTGGGTCAGTACTAACTACGCTGTACTGGCCTGCAACGAGTTCCCCATGTGCCAAGGCCAATGGGTGCCGCAAATGAATATGCGTGAAGGTTTTGAAGTGTGGCGCGAGTTGGGGCAAACCGGTGCAGGTCAAAATATTACTTTGGCTGGGCTCACAGCTATCCATGTGGTGCACCGTATGTTTGCTTTTATCGTTTGCGCCGTGCTCGGCGTTGCCGCTTTCAAAATGTACCGTAGCGCTCCTAGGCATAGCACGCTGTACAAGGCTGCGTGGTGGATTGCAGCGCTCTTGTTGTGGCAAATCGTTACGGGGTTAAGTAACGTGGTTTTGGGATGGCCCCTACTGGCTGCCGTGTCGCACACAGGCGGGGCGGCGGGCTTGGTCATAGTCATTACCGGTGTTATTGCTGCTGCACGTATGCAACAGGCGAGCGATCCGCTGGAGCGTAGTGGTGTAGCAACCTCTACGTTGCATGGTATGGGACATGTGAGTTCAACGTTTAGCCATCTGTCCGGAGGCTCGCGATGAGCAGCGTAGAGCCACCAATCATTTTGCCATCCACTGCGTTGCGCAAAGGTAAGTTGGCGCAGTTCAACGCACTCACTAAACCCCGCGTGATCCAATTGATTGTGTTTTGTGCGCTGATCGGTATGGCGCTGGCCGTGCCAAGCGTGCCGCGTTGGAGCGAAGTGCAAACCATGTTAATTGCATCGCTGGGCATATGGTTGGTAGCGGGTGCTGCCGCTGCATTTAACTGTTTGGTAGAAAAAGGTATAGACGCCAAAATGCGCCGTACAGCTTGGCGCCCTACGGCTCAAGGTGAGTTAAGCGATGTGCAGACTGGTACATTCTCAGCTGCGCTGTGCGCACTAGGCTCATGGATTTTGTATGTGCATGTGAACCCACTGACGATGTGGTTGACGTTTGCCACTTTTATTGGATACGCGGTGATCTACACCGTGATTTTGAAACCACTCACGCCGCAAAACATTGTCATCGGTGGCGCATCAGGCGCTATGCCGCCTGTGCTGGGCTGGGCGGCTATGACAGGTGAGGTATCGCCTGAAGCGTTGATTCTATTTTTGATTATTTTCCTGTGGACACCGCCGCATTTTTGGGCGTTGGCTTTGTATCGTGTTGAAGACTACCGTAAAAGTGGCCTGCCCATGCTGCCTGTAACGCACGGAAACGAATTTACGCGGTTGCAAATATTGCTCTACACCATCGTGCTTTTTGCTGCATGCCTGATGCCTTTTGCTTATGGCATGAGTTCGTGGATCTATTTAGTGGCTGCTGTAGTTTTGAGTATAGGTTTTTGCTACTACGGCGCTAAATTGTGGCAAAACTACAGCGATGCATTAGCGCGAAAAACTTTTCGGTTTTCGTTGATTCATTTGAGCGTGCTGTTTGCTGCGCTGCTAGTAGACCACTACGTGCTGTAAATTGTTTGTGGAAGACACGTTATTAATCATGACTTTTAAATCTATAGCTCGTTACGCATTGGCTGTGATAACAAGCATCGCCTTGTTAATGGTCTCTGCTTGCACAGAGCAAAAACCTGCATTCGTCAGTGTGGATGTGACGGGTGCAGACTACGCGGAAAAATTTTCGCTGACAGACCAGTTTGGCACACCGCGAACTCAGGCAGATTTTTTAGGTAAAGTGGTAGTTGTTTTTTTTGGTTTTGCGCAGTGCCCGGATGTGTGCCCAACCACTATGGCCGAGCTAGCCGAAGTTAAAAAGTTGCTTGGTAAGGATGGCGATAAATTGCAAGCCATCTTCATCACTGTTGATCCAGAACGCGACACACTGCCTGTGCTCAAAGCTTACATGGAAAATTTTGACCCTAGTTTTATTGCTCTGCGCGGCACACCTGATGAGCTGGCTGCAACGGCCAAGCATTTTAAAATTTACTACAAAAAAGTAGAAGGAAAAACGCCGGGTAGCTACACCATGGACCATTCAGCGGGCAGCTACGTACTAGATACACAAGGGCGCGTTCGTTTGTTTACCCGTTACGGTAGTGGCGCTGCCGCGCTGGCGCAAGACATCAAGTTATTGCTGAAATAAGCCACTAGAAATTTAAAGTACGGAGTACCTTACGTGGTTCATCGTCAGTAGCCTCGCTGTGCGCTAGCAGCCAGCCTAATTGCGCTTTGGCATCATCGCCCAGCTCTAGTGCTTGGGGGTCAGGCATCAAAGCGCAGGTGATTCGCAGTTTGAGTGACGCACCCACCGGCAGTAAATCTGAAGGTCGGTACGCGCTGGCTGAGATCTGGGCGGCCATCTTGGCCACATAGCCGGGTTTGCAAGGCCCCTCTATCAGCAAAACGAATTGATTATCATCTAAGCGGCCTGCGGTATCCACATCGCGTGCCACCAGTTGCAGGCGCGTGCTCAGCAATACCAAAGCGGTGTCGCCGATAGTGCGACCATGTTCTTTGACAAACCAGGCATGGTTATCAAGCTCTACCAGTATCAGTGCGTATTGCTGATGGTAGCGGCTAGCGCGCGTTAACGAGCCTTGAATTTGACGCAGTAAATCTCGCGTATTGGACAGCCCAGTTAACGCATCTTGTGTGGGCAGTCCGGCTGCGCGTGCAACGCCAGCAGTACGCGCACCGGCACGCAATGCCAATGCATAAAACAGCAGTGGAATCTCTATTGCTGACCCAAGCATAACGCCGTACTGGGTAAAAAAGTTGCTCTCTATCCATCCTACATTTCGCAGCAGCTGTGGCACTACGCCGACGACGACAGGTAAAAATCCACGTGCTACCCATCGCACACTGGCGCTGCCGCGTGTCCAGCTATACCATGCTACGCTGTAGACCACAGCAATAGTTGCCACAGACAGTACAGTGAGCATATGAAACCCCCACAGACTGGGTGCGACAATTTCTAGCGCCATGTTAGCGGTTTGCGCCACCATCAACAGCACAATGGTTTTGTCTAAATTTGGCATGTAGACCTGTGGTTTGAGCGTATTACGCACAAACCATAAGCCCGCGATAGTTGCTAAACCTGGCAAAAAGAAAGTGGCCGTGTTGGACCACCTTGGCCAGCCGGGCCATACATATTGCGCTGCCAGCCCCGTGTAGGCCGCTTGGGTAAGACCAATAGCGAACACATACACAAGATAGTGCATAAAATTGTTGTCGCGTAATGCGGATGCCATGGCAAAGCAAGTAACGGTCAGCATTAGCAGCAGGCCAAAATAAATGCCTAGAAAAAGATTTTCCTTCTGCTGCTGGCTTGCCAAACTGGTGTCGCGGTAAATATGCAGCGGGGCAGAGAAAGGCGTGCGTTGGTGCACTACGCGCACGTAGTATTCCACGGGTTGCGCGTTGTTTTGACTTAGTCTAAATGTTGAAAACCTGCCTTGAACAGGCCACTCAGAGCGAGGCACTACATCGCCTGCGCGTAGCTGGCTCCAAGCGTTATTGTTGCGCCAGTACAAGGTTACGTCGTCCGCAGTGGCTGAGGACAGTTCGACAAACCATTGCGACTGTGGATCAGTAATCTGCGCCTGAAACTTCAGCCACAGTACTTTGCCATGGATAGCGTGTGATTGCGCTGTCTGGCGAGGCACAAACAACGATGCGCTTTTTTGAAGTAAGTCCAACTGCTCGATGGTGGTGTTGCCGCTATCGTCAACCCAGTATTGGCTAGCGTTATCGATAGCCACACCGTTGATTTGGCTGCCCAGTTCAATTGGGGGTGCAGCAGTGTTGGGTGCTGTTTGTGCAGCGCAGGGCAGCGCTAAGGTTACGGTAGCAAAAGCAACCACAGCTATACGCCGCACTAGTGTAAAAATACACTGGCTGCGTGCTGCGGTTAGGCTACGGCTTGCTAGCGGTAAAAGTTCTGTAAACATGGTGGATAATCATCATGTTACTGCAGATAACCAAATGTTAATATATGTTTCTTACAAGTTTTGCATACAAAAAAATGGCGACGTGATTTAGATCACATCGCCTTAAATTTTTACCACTATCAAGCGGTGCCGCTACGCCTTGGCCCTAGGCAAATTCTGCCAGTGCTTTCTTCATCTTTTTCATCGCTGCAACTTCAATCTGGCGTACCCGCTCAGCGCTGATGCTGTATTCGGCCGCTAGATCGTGTAGCGTAAGTCCGCCAGAGCCGTCGTCATTAACCTTCAGCCACCGCTCTTCCACGATACGGCGGCTGCGCGGGTCGAGTTCGCCCAAGGCTGTAGCGATGCCGTCAGTAGCCAGCACGTCACGTTGGTGCGCCGCCAGCATAGCGGTGGGTTCGTGGTTTGTGTCTGCCAAATAAGCGATGGGTCCGAAGGCTTCGTCACCGTCATCACTGGGGCTAGGGTCCAGCAGAACATCACCGCCCATCATGCGCGTTTCCATCTCGATGACTTCTTCGCGTTTGACATTGAGTTTTTTGGCCATCAAGCCAATTTCGCTAGGATTTAGGGTGTCACGGTGGGTTGCTTCGTCACCCGCAGCAGCATCTGCTTTAAAGCTTTGCTTCATGGAACGCAGGTTAAAAAACAACTTACGTTGCGCCTTGGTAGTGGCAACTTTGACCATCCGCCAGTTCTTTAGCACATATTCATGAATTTCAGCTTTGATCCAATGCAGCGCATAGCTGACCAAGCGCACGCCTTGGTCGGGGTCAAACCGTTTTACTGCCTTCATCAGGCCCACATTGCCTTCTTGGATCAAGTCGCCATGGGGCAAGCCGTAACCTAAATACTGGCGTGATACTGACACAACTAACCGTAAGTGAGATAGCACTAACTTGCCAGCAGACTCTAAGTCGTTGGTATCTTTGAGCTTACGGGCAAAGCTTTGCTCTTCTTCCAGCGTCAGCATGGGCATGCGATTAGCAGCCGTAATGTAGGCGTCCAAGTTGCCCAATGAGGGTACCAGACCCCAAGAATGGGTGCTAGCGGAGGCGAGGGTTAAGGTTCCAGACATACTAGAACTCCTTTCAATAAGTACCATATTAGCACTCATGTAGACAGAGTGCCAATGCAAAAGTTCAATGGCCTTGATAGCTTAATGACTATCAGGTCAATTAGGCGTGCGGCGCTTGTTGTAGGGACTTGTATCGTCGTCAGACGAAGGCGCATCTACTAAGTCTAAAAAGGCTGTAGGTCGGTTTTCTTCAGTGGGCCAAGGTTGGTTCCAGCGGTCATCATCCAACTCTAGGGTTTCTATGCCCGCCCTGCGTGGGGCCACATCGGTGGCGTGCCATTCGGGGTGATGGTTGGCACTGGCCTCTGATTGGCCTAGTTCGGCGTGTATATAGGTGTGCAGCAAGTCATACGCACCGGCATCTTCCGGGTCAATATGCCATACCGGGATAGACGCTAGCGTCAAAGTGCGCTCTTTGGCTTGCGCGCCGCGTGACTCTGGGTTTTTGGTTTTGCCGCTCAACTCCACAACTCCCAGCACATCGCCTTTTTCCGAGCAGATTAAAAAATCTACGCAGCGGCGGCCTACACGGTAGAACCATGTGCCGTAAGGCAAAGAGCTTTTGACTTTGATAAAACGCGACAAAGATACTTGAGGCAGCACTACGATCTCGGGAGTGATGCTTTTAAGTTTAGCAAAAGCCATAAGCTCTATCTTAGTGAGCGGCTTGATGGTGCGGGGCAGCCATTTGTCCAAATCAACTGTGCCTTGCTCACCGCCCAAGCGGTTACGCAATAGATACCAAGCCAATGCCGCAACAGCAAGAATGATCAAAGCAATAGCAATAGTGGGCATGGGTTCAATTTCCTTAAAGCATCCGTCAAACTATTAGACCATCAAGCCTAGGCTTGCAGGGCTACACCTATCGCTAGATTGTTACCAATGGATTCTAAGTTTATGTAACAACTTGCTCAGCACAAATAAGGGTCCCACCCACAGGTAATGCAGATCTTCAAAAAAGCTGGGTTTTTTGCCCTCGATCTTGTGGCCAATAAACTGGGCGATCCACGCGCCTACAAATAGGGTGGCTGACCACACTAATACTTGTGTGCCCATGGCATGGATCAGCGCAACAATCAATGTTGACCACAACAGCATGGCACCAAAAAATACCCAAGACAGACGTGCGTAATACACCATGCTGGCAGCAATGAAAACATAAGCTACCGCAGGTTGTAGCGCAAACAACAGGCCGCACAGGCTGAGCATGATGAGCGGGATAGCCACAAAATGAATGACTTCGTTGCGCGGGTTTTGATGGCTTTGGCCGTAGTGGTCTAGCAAAATATCGATCTTGCGTTCTACCAAGCTTGTGGCTGTGGTCATAGTTAGTTCCTAAATAGTTGCATGGTATTGCAAATTTTGGGATGGGGCTATGGGGATTTACCGTGGGTTTAATTGCTGAGTCTTTGGCTGTTTCTGGCTGTCGGCGGTTGAGCTGAGGTTTATTTTCTGGCTTAGTCACGCAGTGGTGAGATAGCGTATGCCAACCGCCCTCATACTGGACATACCAGAAATCAGGCGGTCGGCATACGCTATCTCACTTGCTAAAGTGGTCGTGTGCTAC
>JAYSWJ010000077.1:0-2109 GCA_043718065.1 Polaromonas sp. | reverse complement strand
CATGCCGTGTACGCAAGGCCATAGCTCGTGGGCTGTTTTGCCTAGCCGCCAGATCCGCCATTAACCAAACCTGAAAGTGCAAGCCCAGCAACACGTGGTCTTTGATAGCTATGCGGTTTACAGCATGCCCAACACACTCTTCATACGATGCCATGTCATCGTCAATCTCTTTCTCGCAAGCCTGTGCAATCGCAAAACCATTGCGTACTGCCTGCGTTAATGAGGACTGTGCCTCTGCGTAACTTGATGCGTTACTAAAAACCAGAAGAATGCTACACATCCACACACTTTTTCGCCAACACATATTCGTTTGCCTTAAAACTTCCACGTCATCGTCATATTGAAATTCAACAATATTCCATCTTAAATATCTTTATGGAGTTTTGTATGACAAGTGTTTGCAAGAAAACAGCGATCGGTTTTGCTTTGGGCAGTGCTGCGACCGCAGTTTTGGTAGCCTGCGGCGGCGGCAGCAGCACACCGGCAGTTACCCCGCCAACCGCTAAAGTCGAAAGCGTGCGCTTGCTGGCTTTTAACGATTTTCATGGCCACTTGGAAAAAGGCGATAACGCGCTGTTCTTGCCTAATCCACAAAGCACCACCGCCACCTTTCGTGTGGCAGCTGGCGGCGCTGAATTTTTAGCTGGCAAACTGGCCGAGCTACGCTCCGGCATAACTAACACCTTAGTAATTTCTAGCGGCGATGCTATTGGTGGGTCGCCCTTAGCGTCGGCGTTCTTTAGAGACGAGCCCACCATTGAGTTGATGAATCTGATGAAGGTGGACGTGAATGTGGTGGGTAACCACGAGTTTGATAAAGGTCTTAAAGAACTTAACCGCATGATTGCGGGTGGCTGCAGCACCGACACCAGTGACCCAAGCTTAAGCTCCTGCGCCAGCAGCACCAAAGCCTATGCGGGGGCTAAATTTAACTTTTTAGCAGCTAACGTAGAAACTGCTGATGGTAAGCCAGTGCTGTCGCCCTATGTGATCAAAACCGTAGGTACCCAAAAAATCGCCTTCATCGGTGTCGTCACACGCACCACACCCACCATCGTCACCCCAGCGGGTGTGGCAGGCTTGAGTTTTAAAGACGAAGCCACCACGATCAATAAATATGTGGCCGAGCTCAAAGGCCAGGGTATCAAAGCCATTGTGGCTGTGGTGCACGAGGGCGGCGTGACCGATAGCACCTGGAACGACACCAATTGCGCCAACGCACGTGGCGAGATTTTTAACATCGCCGACAAGCTGGACAAAGAAGTGGACGTTGTACTGTCGGGCCACACACACCAAGGCTACAACTGCGTGCGTAACGGCATGCGCGTGATGCAGTCCTTCGCGTTTGGGCGGGGCGTAGCACAACTCGATATCCAAATTACTGCCGACGGCAACATTGACCCTGCCAGCATCAAAGCCATTAACGTACCGGTGGTGAACGATCTGAACACTGTAACCGCTGTAATTACCGCCTACCCAATTGCCAAGCCTGACGCAGCGGCCAAAAAACTGGTGGACGAATATGTAGCCCTAGCGGCACCCAAGGCCAACCGCGATGTGGGCCAGATCAGCGCTACGGTGGACCGCACGGCCTCAGCCGGTGGCGACCACCCAGCTGGCCGCTTGATTGCAGACGCACAACTAGCGGCCACCACATCAACCGCCAAAGGCAGCGCCACCATCGCCTTGATGAACCCAGGCGGCGTGCGCGCCGACTTTACCTGCGCCGCTGGTCCATGCACCGTCACGTTTGGCCAAGCATTTACCGTACAGCCGTTTGCCAACAGCCTGGTCGCCATGAGCCTAACGGGCCAGCAGATCAAAGACGTGCTGGAGCAGCAATGGACAGGTGCTAACGCCACGCGCCCACGCATTTTGCAGCCCTCTAGCAGCCTAGCCTACAGCTGGGATAACAACGTAGCAGCAGGCAACCGGGTTAGCAATATCCGTATAGCTGGAGTTGCCATCAACCTGGCAACGACCTACCGCGTCACTGTCAACAGCTTCTTGGCCGATGGTGGCGATGGCTTCACCACCTTGCTGGCAGGCACCAACCGTTTAGGTGGCGCGCAAGACATTGATGCACTGATTGAATACCTAGCAGCCAAC